>DATEQV010000154.1:0-2736 GCA_035272265.1 Acidisphaera sp.
GGCAGCCACTCCGGCGCGGGCCGGCCCCAAAGCTCGCCGTTGATGAAGTTCGCGATGCGGCCGAGGCCGAGGCCCATGGGCGTTACGACAGCGATACGATCGGCGAAGCCGAGGATGTTGATGTGGTTGTGGCGGCAGAACAGCAGGATGGCGATGGTCACGCCGAGCGCACCGCCGTGGAAGCTCATGCCGCCCTGCCAGACGGCGAAGATCTGCCCCGGGTGCGCGAAGAAGTGCCCGGGCTGGTAGAACAGCACGTAGCCGAGCCGCCCGCCGAGCACCACGCCGAGCGTCGCCCAGGTGAGAAAGTCGTCCACCTGCACCGGCGTCGCGACGACCGGCGTGCGCTGCGTGAGGCGTCGCACCAGCCGCCAGCCGAGCACGAGGGCGGTGATGTAGGCCACCGCGTACCAGCGGATTCCGAACGGCCCCAGCTGGACGATGACCGGATCGAACTGCGGAAAGACGAGGACGGGGATCACGCGTAGGGATCGCCCGTGCGGAGATAGCGCTGCACGTACAGGCGCACGCCTTCTTCCAGCGGCGTGAACTCACGCGCGTAGCCGGCGTCGCGCAGCCGCTGCATCGGCGCCTGCGTGAACGACTGGTACTGTCCGCGCAGCGCATCAGGCATGTCGATGAACTCCACCGCGCGCGCGACGCCGGCGGCGTCGCAGACCGCGTGCGCGAGGTCGAGATAGGTGCGCGCCTGCCCGGTGCCGACGTTGAACAGCCCGCTGACATGCGGCGCGGACAGCAGCCACAATACGACGTCGGCCACGTCGCCCACCCAGATGAAGTCGCGACGCTGCTCGCCGTCGGCGAGGCCGGGAACGCACGAGCGGAATAGGCGCGGTGCACGGCCCGCGGCGATCTCGTCGTGCTTGACCTTCACGACCGAGACCATGTTGCGCTTGTGGTACTCGTTCGGGCCGAACACGTTAAAGAACTTCAGCCCGACCCATTGCGGCGGAAGCGTTTCGCCACGCGCGATGGCGCGGGCGACGAACAGGTCGAACGCGTGCTTGGTCCAGCCGTACAGGTTCAGCGGCCGCAGGCGCGCGAGGTGGTCGAGGCTGGCGTCATCCTCGAAGCCCTGCGCGCCGTCGCCGTAGGTCGCCGCCGAGGACGCGTAGATGAGCCGCACCGCGTGCGCGGCACACCAGTGCCACAGCTTGCGCGACAGCTCGACATTCGTCGCCCAGGCGAGATCGCCGTCCCTGGCCGTGGTGTCGCTGATCGCGCCGAGGTGGAGCACCGCCTCGATGGGCGGCGTCTCGGCGAGAAAACCGTCCAGCTCCGCGGGCGGCAGCAGCCGGTCCGGCGGGTGCTTGGCAAGGTTGCGCCACTTGTCGCCCTCGCCCAGCCGGTCGATGACGACGGTCTGATATCCGCGGGCTGCAAGTTCGGCCTGGATGAACGAGCCGATGAATCCGGCACCGCCCGTGACGAGGATCATGCGCGCAGCCATATACAGGATCGTCCGGCCGCGTCGACCTGCGCCGGGCCGGGCCTGCTGCCCGAACAGGAGACGCCGATGTCCGACCGCCCCCGCTTCTTCGACGACCTCGCCGGCGTGGCCGGCGGGGCGATGTCCGCCCTCGCCGGGCTGCGCGGGGAGGCCGAGGCGGTGATGCGCTCGGCGGCCGACGAGGCGCTGCGCAAGCTCGACCTCGTCAAGCGCGAGGACCTCGAGGCGGTGCAGGAAATGGCCGCCCTCGCCCGCAGCGAGCAGGAGGCAGCCACGGCGCGGATCGCGGCCCTCGAGGCCCGTGTCGCCGCGCTGGAATCGCAATTGCAGGGAAGCAATCCGGCAGCAACCCAGGGGTAATCACGGCCGGCTCACCCATCCGGCGTGCTTGCGGCGCGCGCAAACGGATGCGTAGGCTAGGAATCGCGGTGGCCCCGGGCTGACAGCCCCAATATCTCGGCCGTGTCCGGCGCCACCGGCTTCGGCCTTCCTCCACTTGGGAGACCCGGCATGACTTCTCTGAGCATGCTTCAGGACCGCGCCAGCAACCCCCTCGACATCATGGAGCAGATCGCCACCGCCAACGAATGGGCGTTCGACCGCCGCAACACCGACGAGATGGCCGCCGAGGCGCCCGGCAAATGGTGCGACTACGGCCTCTATTTCAGCTGGTCGCACGAGATCAGCGCGATGCATTTCACCTGCTCGTTCGACCTGAAGGTGCCGGCCAACCGCCGCAGCGCGCTGTACGAGCTGCTGGCGCTGGCCAATGAGAGGCTGTGGATCGGGCATTTCGGCATGGACAGCGACGACGGCATGCCGCTGTTCCGCCACGCGGTGCTGCTGCGCGGCGCCCCGGGCGCGTCGGCCGAGAGCCTCGAGGACATGGTGGATATTGCGATCACCGAGTGCGAGCGGTTCTTCCCCGCCTTCCAGCTGGTGCTGTGGGGCGGCAAGACGCCGGCGGACGCGCTGACCGCGGCCATGCTGGAGTGCGTCGGCGAGGCGTAGTGTCCTGCCCCGGAAGTTCGCTCGCGAACTTCCGGGATAAGCAGGCCACTCAACACTTTGATTTTCTAGTGTCCCACTCCGATTCCGAAGTTCGGCGAACTTCGGAATCGGGACACTAGCAGCCTGTCGGAGTTAGCAGTTTTGCGGATGAATATGTCGCCAACGGCCACCGGCGGATTCTCTTGTTGTGCAGAACCGCGAAGTATCGAAAGAAATCTCCGATTTGTTCGTGGTTTGTGCTTAACTCCGACAGG
>DATEQV010000155.1:0-4963 GCA_035272265.1 Acidisphaera sp.
AGGTGCCGCCCACGCCCGCGATGGGGCTGTTCTGGCAGGGCGGCGGCGACTGGTCGGTCAACCGCTTCCCGCTCGGCGGCTCGTTCTATTGCTCGGCGACGCGCGGCTCGTTCGGGCCGGACTTCGCGTTCAACGAAACGCCCACAGGCGTGGTCGGCTGGAACGTGACCGACACGACCGGCCATGCCGTGCCGGGCACCGTGTACCCGGTGACGCTGACGTTCACGCCGGGCGGGGTGCTGACGTTCAGCGCCACGCTGCAGGCGCCCACGCGGCTGGCGAGCCTGCCGGCCGACGCGCCCGCCACCGCCGCACTGGCGCGCGACATCGCCAACGCGGAGTACGTCGAGGTCAAGAGTCCGGCGCTCGGCGCGTTCGGGCGCTTCGGCCTGAGCGGTGCGGCCGAGGCGATGACGCAACTCGATCATTGCGCACATGGAGCGTTATAGGTCATGACCTTCGACCTGCTGATCCGCGGCGGACGCTGCGTGCTGCCCTGGGGCGAGGCGGACGCCGATGTCGGCGTGCGCGACGGGCGGATCGCGGCGATCGGCGCGCTGGGCGGCGAGGCGGCCGAGGAGATCGACGCGACAGGCCTGCACGTGCTGCCCGGCCTGATCGATCCGCATGTGCATCTGCGCGATCCGGGCGATGCATCGGTGGAGACGATCCGCACCGGCACGCGCGCCGCCGTGCTCGGCGGACTGGCTGCCGTGTTCGACATGCCGAACACCACGCCTGCCATCGTCGATGCCGACGCGCTGGCGTGGAAGCAGGAGTATGCCGAGCGCGAGAGTTATTGCGATATCGGACTGTATGTGGGGGCGACGAAGACGAACGCCGCGGCGCTGGCGACGCTGGAGACGCAGCGCGGCGTGTGCGGCGTGAAGGTGTTCGCCGGCAGCTCCACCGGCGACCTGCTGGTGGACGACGACGAGAGCATCGAGCGTGTGATGCGCAACGGACACAGGCGCATCTCGTTCCACAGTGAGGACGAATATCGCCAGCAGGCGCGGCGCGGACTGTTCAAGCGCGGCGACCCGTATCGCTGCCACATGGAGTGGCGCGACGTGGAGACGGCGTTCCTGGGCACGCGGCGGCTGATGGCGCTGGCCCGCGCGACGGGGCGGCCCGCGCACATCCTGCACGTCTCGACCGCCGAGGAACTGGCCTACCTGCGCGACTTCCGCGACGTCGCCACCGTCGAGGTGCTGCTGAACCATCTGACGCAGGCCGCACCCGAAGCGTACGAGACGCTCGGCGGGTACGCGGTCATGAACCCGCCGATCCGCGACGCACGCCACCGCGACGCCGCATGGGCAGCGGTGGCCGACGGCACCGTCGATACCGTCGGGTCCGACCACGCGCCGCACGCGCGCGCCAGGAAGGAGCTGCCGTGGCCGGACTGCGCCGCCGGGCTGACCGGCGTGCAGACTCTGGTGCCGGTCATGCTCGACCACGTGAACGCGGGACGGCTGTCGCTGACGCGGCTGGTCGACCTGATGTGTGCAGGCCCGGCACGGGTGTACGGCGTGGTCGGCAAGGGACGGATGGCGGCCGGGTACGACGCCGACTTCACGCTCGTCGATCTGCGCCGGCGGCGGCGGATCGAGGAGAGCTGGATCGTCTCGCCCTGCGGCTGGACGCCGTTCGCCGGCATGACCGTGACCGGCTGGCCGATCATGACAGTCGTCCGCGGCATGATCGTGATGCGCGAGGACGACATGCCCGGCGGGCCGAGGGGCAGGCTGGTTCGGTTCGGGTAGCGCGCGGCCGTTGCTGCCGGCGCGCGGCGTGCGTGGCGGCGGGATTGGCGAGCGCGCGGCGCCGATCTTGATGCCGTCCGGTTTCGGCGGGCGCGTCGAGACGCGCATCGCGTCCTCGCGCGCGGGCGCGGCGTCGGCTGCGTCGGGCGGAGGCGCGGCGTCGGCTGTCGGCTCCGGTAGGCCGGTCTTGTCACCAGCGTCGTCGCGAGCCGCCGCTTGGCGGCGTGGCGATCCAGGGCCGCGTCGCACACGTTTGTCGCGCGGCCCTGGATTGCCACGGACCCCGGCTGCGCCGAGGTCCTCGCAATGACGGGGCTGGGGCGGTGGCGTTGACGTGGCGTCGTCGACGTCAGTCTGGCGCAATGCGCGCTGCGCGCTCTTGCGCCCTACGGGTTCGGCAGCACTTAGGTCGCGCAGACGTTCGCGGCGGCGCTGGGTCTCGCGGCGGAGATGGCGGGCGTGGGCGCGCACGAGGTCGCGCTCGACCTCGCGTCGGTCGCGGTGGTGCCAGGATTCGTGCGAGCCGCGATGGGCGATCATCGGCCAGAGCTCGGGCTCGAACTGCGGCGGCATCGGCTCGGGGCCGTTGCGGGCGACGTGTTCGCGGTGGCGCGCCCAGAACTGCCGGCGGCTTTCGCGGTATTGGCGGCGCTCGGCGAGCAGGCGTACCGCACCCCGGCGGGCGAGCTTGAAGAGCGCGACCTCGGCCTTCCAGTCGGCGTTGTCGCGGGCGGCGACGTAGTGGGCGCGGGCCCGTTCGCAGTGGTGGCAGCGGGGCTTGCGTCGATCCGTCCAGCTGTTCGGCGCGTCGCACCACGAGGTGAGGTCGCGGCGCCACGGGTTGGCGCGGAACAGCTTCTTCGGCGGCGGACGGTGCTCGCAGAAGGCGTCGTAGGCGATCTCGAGCCGGTAGTGCCGCGCCTGGCCGGAGCTTGGCCGCTCGTCGTCCGGCGGCAGCGGACGGGGCCGGGTCTTTCGCGCGTAGGGGACGGCGTCGATGAGGCGGCGGTAGAGGCGTTGAAGCGAGGTCGGGAGCCAGCGAAACATCGTGTCCTCCCGATCGCTGGGGGTGGAGCCAAAAGCCAAGCGGGAGGCCCATAGCGCCTCTAGGAAAACAAGTCAAGGCCTATTTTCTTAGGGGGCTCAAGCCTGAGGAACTTTCCCTCAATGTTGCGTGACGCATGCAGCCCGCGCTCCGTTCGCGCGTCCTGTCGGGACCCTGACAGGAGGACAGCATGAGCGGTGCGACGGACACGGCGCGCGAGATCTACATGACCGGGCTGCGCAACCAGCACGCGATCGAGAACGAGGCCGTTTCCCTGCTGAACCGGCAGATCGAGCGGACCGAGACCTATCCCGAGCTGGTCGAGCGGATGCGGCTTCACGTGCAGGAGAGCGAAGGCCAGCTGCGCCGGTTGGAGGAACTGCTGCACGCCTTCGGCACCAGCCATTCCGGCTTCAAGGACACGGTGGCGAGCATCGGCGCCAACCTCGCGGCGCTCGGCCAAAGCATGGCGCCGGACGAGATCATCAAGAACAGCCTCGCCAACTTCGCCTTCGAGAACGACGAGATCGCCAGCTACAAGGCGCTGCTGGTGCTGGCCGACGCGTCCGGCCATCGCGCCGCCGAAGCCGCGCTGCAGCAGTCGCTGCGCGAGGAGCAGGACATGGCGCAGTTCATCGACAGCCACCTGAAGGACACGACGCTGAAGTTCCTCGCGCGCAAGAGCGCGGGGATGACGGCGGGGGTGTGACGGCGACACCTGGAGCGATCTGATACGAGGCGGCGCAACTACTCGCACGTCATGCCGGGCGAAGGCCCGGCATCCACGCCTATCGCGATTGACGCAGAACAAAGGCGTGGATGGTCCGCCTGCGCGGACCATGACGGAGTGGGAATGAGTGGGCTCACGCTCAAGCCAACGGTGGCAGGGATCGGTCCTGCCGCCGTTGTTGCGTCAGGCGGTCAGGCGGCGGAATGCCATGCCCTGGATCACCTCGCCGAGCGGGTCGAAGTTGTGGCCGTTGGGGCGGATCGTCTGAAGCTGATGGGTCGGCCGGTGGTTCGTCTCGCTGGTCGCCACCTTGGTGCCCGGATCACCCTGCCGCGTGGCGACTACTCGCCTCTCGCGTCCGGTTTTCCCCGTGGCATGGGAATCGGCACCGACCGCTAGCCGGCCATCATTCTATTGATTTGCTCCAACAGGCGCACCAGATTTATTTGCTCCAACAGGCGCACCAGAATAAACGCTGCAAAAAACCACGCCCCCCAAATAAACCAGCGTCGGAAGGGGTCGACCCTTTGATAGATGCTAGGGTGGGTGTCTTCATTCCTAATCGAGAATATGTCGGATTGACGTGCGGTAGCATTCGCGGGAAGTCGCTGCGCTGCTCCCGGCAAGGCGTTCAAGACATCGAGGCCGCGACTGATCGACTTAAGGAATAATACACCAGATAAAACAATCAGAATCAATTCAATAATCGGGGACCAGGTGGCAAACGCAGAACATAGGGAACATAGAACAGGTGATCCAACACTCTGGTGCGCCGGCTCTGCCGACGGAATGGCTTCCTTGAAGCCCGCTGCGAGACCGAAAACAGCAAGTGCTCCTGTTTCGAGCTGGATGACCGATGTGACCCAATCCTTCAGGAATGAGAGTGGTTCCTTGGTGTTCGCGGTGCCGTCCTTTCGATAGACGAGGACACAGTCGTCGCCTTCACAGTTCTCGATTTCGACGCGATAGAATGCTCCCTTGGTGTAATTGCTCACCTCCGTCGCAGGTGACCGGCTGATCCGGCCGCGGGTTGGTTGGTCGCGATCGCGGTTGACGCGATGACGGGCGACTCGATTCAACATCGGGGTGACGCCCGCTATCGACCTGAGCAAGCTGAGCCCCGCGGAGAAGGATGCCCTCATCCTCTCGCTGGTCGGGCAGCTGGAAGCGGCGCTGGCTCGGATCGCCGAGTTGGAGAAGCGGCTGGCCGGGTTCGAGCAGCCGCCGAAGACCCCCGACAATTCCTCGCTGCCGCCCTCGAAGGGGCAGAAGTCCAATCGCCCCGCCGGCGATAAGCCGCCGCGCCAGAGCCGCCCCGGCATCGGCCGCGCGCTGGAGCCGAAGCCGGACCGCACGGTCGATGCCACGCTCGGTGCCTGCCCGCATTGCGCCGCCGCGTTCCCAGCAGACCAGCAGACGCCG
>DATEQV010000156.1:0-2084 GCA_035272265.1 Acidisphaera sp.
TTAAACGCGTTAGCCAATTGTGGCAAGAACTGTAAAGGCGTGGTAAGACTTTTTGGCACACCGTCTGTCGCACCAGACCTTTTGTGGCGCCTGGCGAACAGGATCCCAGCCGCGGGATGGCAAATCCCTGCCGAATCGTGGCTCCAGATCCTGCGGGAATCGGCGGCGAAGGCCGGTTTCCGGCCAATTCCGGCGCTGTGGACAACGCCGGAGGCGCCTGATTGTCCGGGGGATTTCCAACCGCCAACGGCTGGTTTGGCCCCCTCCCCTGCCCCGGGCCGGCGGCCGGACGGCGCCGGCCTGCCGCGGATCCGGTACCGGCCACCGGGTCAAACGAACGTTTACAAATGACTTCTACGTTTGTACAAACGCCTTGAAACCCCGCCGGATACCCTCGCCGATGCCGCCCCGGGCCCGCAAACCCGCCGCCGGCCGCCTGATCGGCTATGCCCGCGTCTCCACCGAGGACCAGGGCACCGATCCGCAAACCGACGAACTGCGCACCGCCGGCTGCACCACCGTGCGCGAGGAACACGCCTCCGGCGCCGATCGTTCCCGCCCCGTGCTGGCCCGCCTCCTGCGCGACATCGCCGCCGGCGATACCCTCGTCGTGGTCCGCCTCGACCGGCTCGCGCGCTCGGTCAGCCATCTGCTCGCGGTGATCGAGCAACTGGCGGCGAAGGGAGCGTATTTCCGCAGCCTGCGCGATCCGATCGACACCACCACGCCGCAAGGGATGTTCGCGCTGCAGGTGCTGGGCGCGGTGGCGCAACTCGAGCGGGCACTGATCGCCGAGCGCACCAAGGCCGGCCTGCTGGCGGCGCGCAAACGCGGCCGCGTCGGCGGCAATCCCGGCCTGCGGGCGGGCGATCCGGCGGCCATCCGCAAGGTCCTGGCGCGCCGCGACGCCACCTGGCTCGATCGCGTCCTGGCGCAGCTCGACACCTGGCTGCCGATCGTGCGGCGGATGCGCCCGGCCCAGCCCTGGGGGGATGTCGCGCGGGTGCTGAACCAGCGGCCGGGCGCGGTCTGGACGGTCGAGCGGCTGCGCCGCACGGTGCGGCGGCTGGCCGCGGAAGGCATCGTCGAGGCGAGTTTGCTGGATCGCGCCCGGCCGCAGGGCGGTGCGGATCGGCTGGTCCGCCTGGTCGCCGGCATCAAGACCGCAGCGCCCGATTGGACGTTGCAGCAGATCGCTGCCCAGTTGGAGGCGATGCGTGAGCGCACGCCGCGCGGCGGCACACGCTGGCATCGCTCCTCCGTTCAGCAGCTGCTGGCCAAGGCCGCGCGCTTAGACTGAACGAGATGGCATGGAATTCAGCCGTAAAAGTCGCACTGCGAAACAATGCGTTTGCTGAGTCGCATGATTAAGGGAAAGTGACAGCCGGTGTTCCGCCGGATCTGGATCTGGACCCCGCCGCGCGGTCGCAACGGCCGCAACACCCCCCTGCCCCAGGTCGGCTCCGCCGCCATCGATGCCAGCACCGTCGCCCGCATCGTCCAGGCCCGGGCCGCCAAGGCCGGCTTCGATCCCGCGGTCCTCGGCGGCCACAGCCTCAAGCGCGGCGCGCTGAGCACCGGCATGGACCCGGGCGTCCACCCGACCCGGCTCAAGCAGCTCGGCCGCCACAGGAGCTACGCCGTCCTCGATGTCTATCTCGAACTCGGCGACCCGTTCGAAAGCCACCCGCTCACCGGCGTCCTGTGACAGGTCGCGCACCGCCTTGACTGAAACCGGTGCCGCGGCGCGCGTGGAGCGCGATCACAGCCCGGTACCCGCCGCCATCGAGTCGCATGACCCGGGGACAAGGTCCGCTCCGGCACGTGCCAGCGTTTACCGAGTCGCACGAATGAGGGACAGTAACACCCCTCATAGATCAGGCATCTGCTGGCTCGTGCGGAAGAACTCGGTTTGGCGGACAGGTTAGTGGCCGCGCAACACGATGAAGGGTTGGCCGGCAGTGCTGGATCCTCATCGCAAGTGACCGTGCACCATTGAGGATGCCTGATTCTGTTTCCGCTTGACCGCTGCCGCCTGCATCTTGGCCGCTCTTGCGGCGATCCGCCGGCGGCGCGTCGCGATC
>DATEQV010000157.1:0-4740 GCA_035272265.1 Acidisphaera sp.
ACATCAGCGTGCTGCTGGCCTTGATCGACGAGCCGGGCAACGTCATCAGCCCCGAGGGCACGGTGCGCCTGACCGAGGAACAGGCGCGCGCGATCCTGGAGCTGCGCCTGGCGCGACTGACCGGGCTGGAGCGCGAGAAGATCCAGGCCGACCTGACCGAGGTCGGCGCGACGATCCGCGAGCTGCTCGACATCCTCGGCAGCCGCATCCGCCGCCTGGAAGTCATCCGCACGGAGCTGGCCGACTCGCGCGCGCTGGTCGGCCGTCCGCGGCTGACGGCGATCGTCGACGCGATCGCCGACCAGGACGACGAGTCGCTGATCGAGCCCGGGCAGATGGTGGTGACCATCACTCGGGACGGCTTCATCAAGCGCACGTCGCTGGAGACGTACCGGGCGCAGAACCGCGGCGGGCGCGGGCGTACCGGTGCGGGCACGCGCGGCGACGACATCGTCACCCGCAGCTTCAACGCGCATACGCACCAGTGGGTGCTGTTCTTCTCGTCCGGCGGCAAGGCGTATCGCGAGAAGGTCTGGCGCCTGCCGGAGGCCGGGCCGACGGCGAAGGGCCGCGCGCTGGTCAACCTGCTGCCCGAACTCGGCGGCGACACGATCACCACTGTGCTGCCGCTGCCGGTCGACGAGGCGTTGTGGGAGAACCTGCACCTCGTGTTCGCGACCGCGAGCGGCAACGTGCGGCGCAACCGGCTGTCGGACTTCCGCAACGTGCGCGCGGCTGGCTTGATCGCGATGAAGCTGGACGACGGCGACCGGCTGATCGGCGTGTCGACCTGCCGCGACGGCGACGACGTGTTCCTCGCCACCCGCCTGGGTCGTTGCATCCGGTTCCAGATCAGCGACGACACGCTGCGCGTGTTCGCCGGGCGCGACAGCTCGGGGGTGCGCGGCATCCGCCTTTCGAATGGCGACGAGGTGATGAGCCTGTCGGTGCTGCGCCATGTCGATCATGGCGACATGGACGTGGCCGAGCGTGTCGCCTACCTGAAGGCCGCGAGCGCCCGCCGCCGCGCGGCGGCCGAGGACGATGCCGACGCGACGGCGGCCGAGCCGGACGAAGCGGCGCCGGATCTCGTGTTGATGCCGGCGCGGATGGCCGAGCTGGAGCAGGCGGAGGAGTTCCTGCTCACCGTCACCGATGGCGGCTTCGGCAAGCGCAGCTCCGCCTACGAATACCGCGTCACCGGGCGCGGCGGGTCGGGGATCGTCAACATCACGCTGTCAGCCCGCAACGGTACCGCCGTGGTGGCCAGCTTCCCGGTGCGGCCGGGCGACGACGTCATGCTGGTGACCGATGCGGGACGGCTGATCCGCACGCCGGCCGACCAGGTGCGCATCACCGGACGGCAGGCGATGGGCGTGACCTTGCTGCGCCTGGATGCGGGGGAGGCCGTGACCAGCGTGTTCCCGGTGCTGGACGAAACCAACGTCGACGCGACCGACGTCGATGCGACCGAAGCCGATGCGACCGACGGGGAGCCCGATCCGGGCGACGCCGAGCCGGAAGACGGAGCCGAGCCCGATGGTCCAGCGGACGGCTAAGCCGAAGCAGCGTGTCGGAGTCTATCCCGGCACGTTCGATCCGGTTACCAACGGCCATATCGATATCGTGAGCCGCGCGGCACGCCTGCTCGACCGGCTGGTGGTCGGTGTGGCGATCAACATCGGCAAGGGCCCGCTGTTCACGCTCGAGGAGCGGGTCGAGTTGGTGCGTGCGGAGATGGCCAGCATCGCGCACCGCAACGGCATGATCATCGAGGTGCAGCCGTTCCAGACGCTGCTGATCGACTTCGCCCGCGCGGTCGGCGCAAGCGTGATCGTGCGCGGGCTTCGCGCGCTGTCGGATTTCGACTACGAGTTCGCCATGGCCGGCATGAACTACCGCCTCGACGACGAGATCGAGACCATCTTCCTGATGGCGAGCGAACACCATCAGTTCATCCAGTCGCGTTTCGTGCGCGAGATTGCGCTGATGGGCGGCGACATCAGCTCGTTCGTGCCGTCGCTGACCCTGGAGCGGACGCTCAAACGCCTGCGCGGCTGAGACGCCGCGCCTTGCCTGCCAGACGACTTTCCAGAGGACCTGCCGAATGACGAACGGCCGAATGGGTGGCCTGCGCCGCCGGACGCTTCTTCTCGCAACAACGATGATCGGAGCAGCTCTCATGAGCGACGCCTCTGCCCAGACGCCGGCCAAGCCGAGCGATCCCGACAACACGGTGTACATGGACCTGCCGGGCGGCCGGGTGGTGATCCACCTGCTGCCGGACATCGCGCCGCAGCATGTCGCGCGGGTCAAGCAGCTGATCCACGACCACTTCTATGACGGCACGCCGTTCCATCGCGTCATCGAGGGCTTCATGGCGCAGGGCGGCGACCCGAGCGGCACCGGCACCGGCGGCAGCACGTATCCCGACCTGCCGGCCGAGTTCACCAACCAGCGGCGGTTCCTGCGCGGCACGGTGGGCGCGGCGCGCACCGGCAACCCGAACAGCGCGAACAGCCAGTTCTTCATCATGTTCGCGCCGGCGCCGAGCCTGGACGGGCAGTACACGATCTGGGGCCAGGTGATTTCGGGCATAGACGTGGTCGACAAGATCAAGCGGGGCAGCGGCTCGAGCGGGTCGGTGTCCAACCCCGACCGCATCATCAAGATGCGGCTGGCGTCGGACCCGAACTGACCGCGTGCGGGGCAGGGCGGCCCGCTCTTGGCCGCCGCCCTTGACCGCCGCGCCTGTTGGGCCTTGAAGCCGTCGCCGTGAGGCGAGCCCGTAGCTCAGTCGGTAGAGCACGAGACTTTTAATCTTGGGGTCCTGGGTTCGAGTCCCAGCGGGCTCACCAATGAACCGAATATCTTACAAGGCTTATCAACAGCGACTGCGGAACGAGAATTGTCCATGGGTAACACCTTGGGTAACACGGAAGCGTCGTTTTGGATCCTGCAAACCAGTCGGCTCCGCCCAGGCGGGACAGGCATTTCCGGCCGGATGAGATTCCTTCCGGAGGCCAGTCGCGCGCTAGCAGCCTGTCGGAGGGGTTTTCCGGTGATCTTGGCTGACTGGACTGAAATTGCGGACCTGTCGCCTCGGTGGGGTCGCCCGGCCAGTCGAGCCCGTCTTCGTCATTCCCTCCGGATGTCAGCGGGTCGTCACGAACGGCCCGAGCTGGCGACCATCGATTCGACCTCGTTCTGAGTCGCAGCCGCGCCGCGCCGCGCCAGCTTGCGCAGGAACTCGGTCCAGAAGGTCTCGGCCTCGGAGGCGCCGATCGTCATACCCTGCACCTCGCGGCGCCCGTCGCCGTTCACGCCCACCGCAACGATGAGCGCGACCGAGACGATGCGGCCGTCGCGGCGCACCTTTACGTAGGTCGCATCGAGCCAGACATAGGGCCAGTCGCCCTCCAGCGGCCGGTTCAGGAAGGCGGCAATCTTGCCGTCGATCTCGCCGCACAGTCGCGATACCTGGCTCTTGGAGATGCCGCTCATACCCATGGCGCGGACCAGTTCATCAACCGAGCGGGTCGATACGCCTTGCACATAGGCTTCCTGGATCACTGCGGTCAGCGCCTTCTCGGCCATCCGGCGCGGCTCCAGAAAGCCCGGAAAGTAGCTGCCCTTGCGCAGCTTGGGGATGCGCAGCTCACCGTGCCGGCACGCGTCTCGATCGGCAGCCGCATCGGCAGCTGGACGCGCCGGGTCACCACCCAGGCCGCATAGAGCAGCGACAGCGGCACGGTGAGGTCGAGGACGCCCGGTTCGCCATACGTCGCGGCTTCCGCGAGCGCCAGCACGAGGCCGGATGCCAAGCCGCGCAGTCCCGCGGACAGCCGCGTGGTGAACGGCCGGATGCCGCGCAGGCGCTGTGCGCCGGTCCGCTCATAGTGTTCCTGCGGCCCGCCGATACGGTGAGCGACGGCCAGGGCTAGTGCTCTAGCCCGAACCGGCTCCTGGGCGGCGGTGGTTGTCCTGGCGGAGGCGCAAGCGTCGGACGCTGCTGCAGTTGCTGCACGAACTCCGGGGGCACGCCGCCGGAAGCCGGCGCAGGCCCGGCGGTCTGCGACGCTGATGCGGCGGCGGGCAAGACCGTCCGAACCGGGCCAAGTTGCTTGCCCAGCACGAACGCGCCGCACAGCAGCGCGCCCGCCAATGCGGCCCTGATCATCGGACGCACGGCCGCTCCATGCCGCCTCGTGCCGGCTGTCTCGTCCGGCAACGCCAGGTAGGGCGCCTTGTCGATCACGATCTGGGCGTGGGCGCCTTCCGGTATCTCGAGGTGCATGTCGGACTCCGTTCAACCGCTTTCAGGGTGAGGTCCCGCCGTGCAAACGGCATTGGGTTGCCGGGTCGTCGAGACATCATCATCGTCGCATGCGCGCCGGCACAGTCAGCGACGTGGGAGGTGCGGCGGTTCCCGAACTGCGCTACCCTCACGCCATGTCCGTCTCAGTCAAGCTGCCGGTCCACATGACCGCCGAAGAGTTTCTCGATTGGAACCCCGGCGATGGGCAGACGGCGTACCGCGCGCCATGGCGCGAGCACGCCCAACCCACGGTCTGCTGCAAAGCGAGCTCACCCGGCAAATCGGCAGTCATCTGCGAGAGCACCGACCCGAGTGCGACGTTGTCTCGAATCCAGGGATCGTTCCGCAGCTGATGTCGGCGCACAATTGCCGTGTCCCAGACCTGGCCGTGACCTGCTCACCGTTGGAACCTGGACAGCTCG
>DATEQV010000158.1:0-11688 GCA_035272265.1 Acidisphaera sp.
GTCGAACATCCGCGGATGCCGCACGAGGTCGACGACCGCGCGGTCGCCGTCGTCGTAGGCATTGAGGAAGTGGAACACGAAGCAGCGCGGCGCCTCGAACCATTGCAGGCGGCTGACGTCGCCATCGCGCGGCAGCAATCCGACTCGCGCGGGCTGGCGCTCGTTCCACATGAACGGCAGTCCCGAGGGCGCGCCCTTCAGGTTGAACGTCACCGGCAGGTCGAGCACCACGATGCTGGAGCGGGTGAACGCGACGTCGTGGATCATCGGGCAGTGCGGCAGGTCGATCGTCGCGACCGTACTCGCCCGCCCCGCCGCGTCGAGGCTGATGTAGCGCACCTTCTGCCCCGGCTCGTACGTGATCGCGTGCTGCTCGCCCGTGACCGGATCGAATTTCGGATGCGCGGTAAAGCCCGCCTCCAGCGTGCCGCCGAAATCATCGCGGGCGACGCTCTCCATCTCGTCATCCAGTTCCACCGGCAGGCTGCCCGCCTCCACCAGCGCGAACAGCTTGCCGCCCGCCGTGGTCAGGTGCGTGTTGACCACGCCGTCCCGCGTCCCCTCGCCCGGCCCCGGCAACGGCTGGCGCCCCAGCGCGGCGGCGGCGTCGCGGCTGAGCACGTAGCGGCTGCGATACCACTCCGCGCGCCCGTCGCGCAGCCGCAGCCCGTGCGCCATGCCGGTGCCGAGGAACCAGTGGAAGCGCTGCGGATCGGGCGTGCCGATCGGGTTCGGCCCGATGCGCACGAAGCGTCCGTTCAGCTCCTCGGGGATGTGGCCGCGGACCTCGAGGTCGAAGCTGGTGGTCTCCGTCGCGACCGGCGCGTAGTTGCCGGACAGCCACGGGTTGGCGGCCTGCCTGAGCCCTCCGTCCGGTTTGTCCATTGATCCGCGTCCTCCTGGCGCACGGTCCTACATCAGGTAGTTCGGCAGATCGAACCCGCTCTGCATCTCGCGCATCAACAGCGCGTTGACGCGCGCGACGGGCCGGCCACTCCGGCGCGGCAGATGGCGAGTTTCATCGCACGCCTCGTGTCGCGTAGCATGGCGAGGCGGAGATGGACGATCACCAACACCGGCGGCAGCATGGCGAGCGGGACGCGCTTGCGGGCGCCGTTCGGATCGGCGTGGAGGCGCCGGACAGCGCGGACGCGCGATGGTGCCTCGACCAGTATGTCCGCGAGCTGGCGATGCGCTTCGATGCCGGGTTCGATCCGGCGCGCAGCATCTCCGCCAACCCCGACGAACTGACGCCGCCGGCCGGCGTGTTCGTCATCGGCCGCCTCGACGGACGGCCGATCGGCTGCGGCGCGCTGAAGGTCAAGCCGGACGGCATCGGCGAGATTAAGCGCATGTGGGTGTGCGCCGATGCGCGCGGCCTCGGCATCGGACGGCAGCTGTTGACTGCGTTGGAGGCGCTTGCGCGCGAGTTCGGGCTCGTCACGCTGCGGCTCGAGACGAACCGCACTCTGTCGGAGGCGCAGGCGCTGTACCGCGCGTCCGGCTATGTCGAAGTCGCATCCTTCAACGACGAAGCCTACGCACATCATTGGTTCGAGAAGGTCCTGAGGTCATAGCGAAGCCTGCATGACCGCGCCCTACACCCGCCCCGCCACCGCCGCGCGCATCACCGCAATCCGGTCCGCAACCCCGCGCGGCACCGCCGGTGCATCAGGCCGACGCAAGTCGCGCCGGGCCAGCACCGCCGGCAGCGCCGCCGCGACGGCCGCCCGCTTCACCGCAGCAGGCCGCGGCGGCAGCCATTGCCGCGCCTCCGCCGCCAGGTCGTGCAGCACGCCGGCCAGCTTCGGCGTGTCCGGCTCCGCCGTCACCGCCTCAGGCACCAGCCCGTGTGCGGCGAGCACGTCGTTCGGCAACCGCACGCGCCCTGCGTGCGCGAGACTGCGCGCCCGCCGCAGGACCCCCGCCGCGCCGTAGGCGGCGCCGTACGGCCGCAACGCCTCCGCATCGTCCTCGCCGACCGCGTGGCCGGCCGCGACCGCAAGCTCGCCCGCGCCCGCCATCAGCCACGCGCGCCACAAGCCCACATCGGCGAACGCCGGATCGGCCTCCGCCTCGCGTGCCTCGATCAGCGCCAGCAGGTCGTCGCGCCGCAGCACGCCCGCATCGATCGCCTGCGTCAGCGGCGTCGCGATTTCGTGACGCTTCGCCGTCCCTTCCACCACCTCGCGCCACCATTGCAGGCGAATCAGCGCCAGGATGGGCTGCGAGACGATCTCGGTCGCGCGCGCCAGCTCGTCGTTGAACGCATAGAGCACGAACAGCGCCTCGCGCTTCGCCGCCGGCGCGAACAGGGCGGTCAGGAAGCGGTCCGGATCGCGCTTGCGGACCAGCTCGGCCAGCCCCGGCGTGCCCGCAACCCCGCTCATCGCGTCGCGCTTGACCTCATGCCGCAGCGGCCCATAGCTAGTGTCCTGCCCCAGAAGTTCGCCTGCGAACTTCTGGGATAAGCAGGCCACTGAGACCTTGATTGTCTAGTGTCCCACTCTGATCCCGAAGTTCAGCGAACGTCGGGATCGGGACACTAGGCCGCGTTGCCATCGGTCCATCGCGGCACGACGTGCCGTTTCTTCCACAATGGAGAGAACCACATGGCCTTCGAGCTTCCCCCGCTCCCCTACTCGCACAGCGCGCTGGCCGCCAACGGCATGTGCCAGGAGACGATGGAGCTGCACCACGACAAGCACCATCAGGCCTACGTGACCGCGCTCAACGGCTTCGTCGAGAAGAACCCCGCGCTGCAGGGCAAGTCGCTGGAGGAGATCGTCAAGCTGTCCTACGGCAACGCCGACATGGCGCCGGTGTTCAACAACGCCGGCCAGCACTGGAACCACACCCTGTTCTGGCAAATGATGAGCCCGAGCGGCGGCAAGATCCCCGGCAAGCTGGAGCAGCAGCTCACCAGCGACTTCGGCGGCGTCGACAAGTTCAAGGATGCGTTCAAGGCCGCCGCGGTCGGCCAGTTCGGCTCAGGCTGGGCGTGGCTGTTCGCCGGCTCGGACGGCAAGCTGAAGGTTACCAAGACGCCGAACGGCTCGAACCCGCTGGCGACCGGCGAGGGCACCGCCCTGCTCGGCTGCGACGTGTGGGAGCACAGCTACTACCTGGACTTCCGCAACCGCCGCCCGGACTACGTGCAGAACTGGCTCGACAAGCTGGCCAACTACGAGTTCGCCGAGGCCCAACTCGCCAAGGCCTGACGCGCAGCAGGATGGCCGGCGGCTCGCCGGCCATCCGCCACCGCGTCTGATGCCGACGGTGCGACGCGCTGACAAATCCCTGGACGAATGCGCTCCGCCCAAGCTATGTCTTGTCATGACATATCGCTAGTTCCGCCGGGTGGCGAAGGCAACCAAACGGTTCGAGCACAGCCTTTTCTTGCCCGACGGCACGATGCTGCACATCCGCATATGGGACGTGCCGGAGCCGGTGCCGCCATCACGGCACCGGCTTAAGTATTCCTGCTTCTATGGGCGGCCGGGTGAGCGGGCAGTGCTCTATGACAACGAACGGGGCAAGGGCGACCACCGGCACTATGGCGAGATCGAGGAACCATACGAATTCCGGACATTCGAGGATCTGATCGCGGATTTTCTGGCCGACGTCTCGCGGATAACAGCTGGCGGGTGAAACGAGGAGGGTCGTGAGGAAGGGAACTGTACAGGTGCACGTCGGCACGACGCTCGAGGAGTTCGGCGCCCGCGCCGTCGATGCCTGGCACCGCATGGAGCGCGGCGAGCATGTCGATGAGCGGCATATCTCCTTCGAGACATGGGAGATGATGGTTCGCACGCTCTCGCCCAAACGGCTTGAGCTGCTGCGACACCTCCATGCGCACCCTGCAAGGAGCGTCCGCGCGCTCGCCGACGCGCTCGGCCGCGACTATCGCCGCGTGCACGAGGACGTCGAAGCCCTGGAGGCGGCCGGTCTGCTCGACCGCGACAAGGAAGGCGTCCGGGCCGAATACGACGCGTTCGACGTGCAGATGAGGGTGGCTCTGTAAGCGTCCGCCCACCCCTCGGGCCGGTCGACTACCCCGCCTTCTCCTTGGCCGGCGTCTTGCCCTTCGCCGCCGGCGGGGCGCTGTCGTTGGCAGCCTGCGGGCGGATGACGCTGGTGATCGTCTCGCGCAGCACCGTCACCCGGATGTTCGGCGCGATCTCCACCTCGATCTCGCTCACCGGCTTGCCGTCCTTGTCGGGCGGCACCCGCTGCACCGTGCCGACGATGCCGCCGCCCGTCACCACGCGGTCGCCGCGCTTGAGCTGGCCCAGCATCACCTTCATCTCCTTCTGCCTCTGCTGCTGCGGGCGGATCAGGATGAAGTAGAATACGCCGAAGATCAGGATCAGCGGCGCGAACTGCGTCAGCGACGTCAGCATGTCGCCGCCCCCGCCCCCGGTTGCCGCCTGCGCATAGGCCGTCGAGATCAGCATGGACCAAACCCCGGTTGCGGAAAGCGCGGGACCATAGCCGCCGCCCCCCTTCCGTCAAGCGCGCGCCGGGGGCATGACGCGCCCATGGACGCCCCCATCGCCGACCGGATCACCGACCTGTCGCCCGACACGATGCTCCGCATCGCCGAGGCGCTCGAGCGCCTCGCCCCGCCGCCGCCCGCCCAGCCCGACCTGTCCGCGGCCGACGCCTTCGTCTGGCACCCCGCGCCCCCGCACCTCGCCCCGGTTCCGCAGGTCAGCCGGGTGGCGATCGTGCTGATCAAGGGCGTCGAGCGGCAGAAGCAGATCGTGCTGGAGAACACGCTGCGCTTCGCCCGCGGCCTGCCGGCCAACAACGCCATGCTCTGGGGCGCGCGGGGGATGGGCAAGTCCTCGCTGGTCAAGGCCGCGCACGCCGAGGCCAACGCCCAGGTCCCCGGCAGCCTCGCGCTGGTCGAGATCCACCGCGAGGACATCCGCACCCTGCCCGACCTGCTGACGGTGCTGCGCGACCGCCCGCGGCAATGCCTGATCTTCTGCGACGACCTGTCGTTCGAGCGCGAGGACGCCGACTACAAGGCGCTCAAGTCGGTGCTCGACGGCGGCATCGAGGGCCGTCCGTCCAACGTGCTGTTCTACGCCACCAGCAACCGCCGCCACCTGATGCCGCGCGACATGATCGAGAACGAACGCTCGACGGCGATCAGCCCGTCCGAGGCAACCGAGGAGAAGGTCTCCCTGTCGGACCGCTTCGGCCTGTGGATCGGCTTCCACAACTGCGACCAGGACACCTACTTCGCGATGGTCGAGGGCTACGCCGGCGCCTTCGCCCTGCCGATCGACGCGCAAGCGCTGCGCGCTGCCGCCGCCGAGTGGTCCGTCACCCGCGGCGCGCGCTCCGGCCGGGTGGCGTGGCAGTTCATCCAGGACCTCGCCGGCCGGCTCGGCGTGAAGGTCGGCGCCGCCGCGGGCTGAACCGGCTCAGCTCGCCAGCGCGAGCTGCCCGGCGTCGCGGCGGTCCCACAGCGCCCAGGCGCCACGGCAGACCGCCAGCCAGTCGGCAAGGTCCTCGGGCTTGGCGTCCGGCGCCGGCCGCACCTGGCGGACGTGGCCCCGCAAGGCGCCTTCCAGCACCGGCTCGACGGTGCCGGGCGCGACACCCTCGGCCGGCTCGGCGACCCACAGCAGCGTGTTAGGACCGCGCGCCCGCAAGGCGACCAGCAGCGGGATGATCTCCTCGTCGGCGATCGGCGCGGCGGCGGTGAAGACGAAGATCTTGTCGCCGCCGGCCAGCACCCGCCGCAGCCGGGCCGCCCCAATCGCCAGCCGCGCGGCCTCCCGCTCGATGACGGCAGCAGCATCGGCGGCGTCGCCGTCGGTCGTGTAGCTGAAGGCGTAAGTCCGGTGCCGCACGGTCCAGCCGGTGCCGGTTCGGGTCGCCACCAGCCGCTTCGCGTTGTCGATGTCGGCGAAGTCCGACGCGAGCAGGTCGATCGCCGCATGAATCGGCAGGTCCGCGCCTCGCAGCAGCCCCAGCGGATCCGCCCCCATCGCGCGCTGCACCCGCACGAACGCGTCCGTCTCGCCGAGGCTTTCGAACAGCAGCATGAGATGCCGGTCCCCGGGCAGCGCGGCGTCCGTCGGCAACGGGGCCGCGGCCCCCTCGGCCAGCCGCATCACCCGCAGGCTCCGCAGCGAGACGGACACGTCGCGGGTATCGGCCACCGGCAGCACATCGCTGATCCGGCGCGCGTCGGGATGCTTCAGCACCAGCTCGACGTTGCGCGACCCCGCCAGCACGTCGGCCGGCATGAACACGGGCAGCACGCGCCGGCCGCCGAGCGTGTAGGCGGCCAGCTCGTAGCCGTTGGCGAGCACGGTCAGGCGCTGGGCCGGGAGCGCGGACTTGGCGACGAAGGGCGTGGCGTCGAGCAGCAGCATGTAGTCCGATCCGGGGTCGGGGACCGGGAAGCCGACGCGGCTCTCCTGCCCCGTCATCCAGCGGAACCCGGCTTCGGCGACGCCCCAGCCGGTGCGGACGAAGCGGCCGCTGTTCCCGGTCGAGCCGAAGTCGATCTTGTGGACGTCGTCCAGGCGCGGCAGCGCGGTCATGCGGCAGGCTCCCCCTCGGCTCCTAACGGCCCGGACTCGATCACGGTGGCGGGACGATCTAGCAGCTTCGTCAAAACCGCAACCGTCTCTGTTGCGCTATTGTCGGCCGGTCACCCTGTTACGGAGGCAAGCATGGCGCGTGTGGCACTCGTCACCGGCGCGGCGCACGGCATCGGCGCCGCCGTCGCGGAACGGCTGGCCAATGACGGCTGGCAGGTCGTCGGCGCCGACCTGCTCGACCCCGAGCGGCCGGTGCCGGGCGTGCACTACGAACACGCGGACGTATCCGACGAAACCGAGGTGATCGCGCTGGTCAACGTCGTGCGCGCCCGCCACGGCCGGCTGGACGCGCTGGTCAGCAACGCCGGCACGATGGTGCGCAAGCGCCTGACCGCGCTGACGCTGGCGGAGTGGCGGCGGGTGATCGACACCAACCTGACCAGCACCTTCCTGCTCGCCCGCGCCGCGGCCGAGCTGCTCGCCGCCGCGCATGGCGCCATCGTCACCATCGCATCGACGCGAGCGCGCATGTCCGAGCCGGACACGGAGAGCTACGCGGCGTCCAAGGGCGGCCTGGTCGCGCTGACCCATGCGCTGGCCGTCTCGCTCGGCCCCGGCGTGCGCGCCAACTGCATCAGTCCTGGCTGGATCGACGTGCGCGGCGGGGACCTTCGCCCGATCGACCACGACCAGCATCCCGCCGGGCGCGTCGGCAGGCCCGAGGATGTGGCGGCGCTGGCGGCGTGGCTCGTCGGGCCGGAGAGCGGGTTCGTGACGGGCGCGGAGTTCGTCATCGACGGCGGCATGACGCGCAAGATGATCTACGCGGAGTGAGGATCGTCATTGCGAGCGCAGCGAAGCAACCCAGGGCCAGTTTCAGCCTGACTGGAATCGGGCAGCCGTTCCACTACCGTCATGGCCGGGCTTGGCCCGGCCATCCACGACTTCGCCGGCGCTGGAAAGCAAGAAAGTCGTGGATGACCGGCACAAGGCCGGTCATGACGGGTGAACTCGACATGAATACACCCAGCAGAGAACCGCTGTAAGAACCCCGCCGCCTCGTCGTCAGTGCGGCGTCGCGGCGCCGATGCTGACCGGCGGATCGCAGATGAAACCTTCACCGAGCCGCACGCCCACGCGCGCAACGACGAACTGGCGCTGACACCCCGACGGCGTGGTCGGGAACTTGACCAGGTGGAAGACGCCAAATTCGCCGAACACGTAAAACCCGTCGAACTCCGGCACGTCGCCCAACTCGGTGCCACCCCCGTAAGGGAGGCCCGTGGGACCAGGCCCGACGATGATCCGTGTCGCTCCGGCCTTGTGCAGACGTCGCGCGCCCTCTCGGCCGCTGATGCCCCAGTAGTCGCCTTCGAAGGCTTTCGCGCCTCCCAGCGCCATGCCGATCGGGTTCAGATACGCATACTGGTACGGCACCCAGAGAGCACACTCGCCCACCAGAAGTGCCACCAACCCGACGGCCAGCCACGGCCGCGTTCGCGCCAGGCGATCCGCGCCGAACGCCGCGAGCAGCGCGAACGGCGGCAGCATGAACAGCAGATGACGAAGGGCATTGTACAATGTCGCGCCGGAGAGAACCACCAGCACAGGCATCACCACGCCCAGCGCGATGAACGGCAGCCACACCAGCTGGGTGCGGCGGGGCCGCTCGATCGCAACGGCGGCGAGCGCGACGAACGACAGCGGCGTCTGCACGAGGAGCCACGCCGGGACATACCACCACGGAAGAGCCGTCGAGCGGACGAAGCGTCCGGCCACGAGTATGAAGCCATCCCAGCCAGGAAATGCGGACGCGAGCCGCACGCAGTCGATCAGCCAGCGGAGCGGCCCATACTGGGCCACGGGATTGGCCGCGACGACGCAGACGATCGCCAGCACAACGGCGCCCGCGCTGCGCGCCAGCTGTACCGCGGCGGCCCGGCCGTAGACCGCCAACGCCGCGATCCCCGCCAGGCCTCCCAATGCAGCGACGAGTGCCACCGATCCGCCGCGCGTGCCCACTGCGACGAACGTGCCAACGCCGATCAGGACGTTGGCCAGGACCCAACCGCCGCCCCGCTGCACGTTTCGCATCACGAGCGCCAAGCCGCACGCGACCCCTGTCAGGCCGCAGGCGACCGGGACGTCCTTGATGTTGATGGCCGCATGACCGCCGAAGGTCGGCAGAGCCAGGAGCACCGCCGGCAGCACGACGACAGCGACCGTCCTGCGGGTCAGGCGCCACACGGTGAGCGCAAGAGAAGCGACGCACAGCAGGCCGAAGCCGAGAGCGACGCCGTGGCGGACAGCGTAGGCGGAGGCGGTCGTGGCGACGTCCCAGCCCGGCTCCAGCCCCAGCGCCCAGGCGATCAGATGTGCGATCGCCCCAGGAACGACGCCGTACCAGGCACCCGTGGACAGGATCGAAGACGACGCCGCTGAGTAATCGGCCGCACCGTGATGCAGCAGCGCCGGCTCGTCGTGCGCCACATACAGCTCGATGCCGTCATCCCAGTTGATGCCGGCAAGCAGCGTCGTGGCGATCGTGATCGCGACCGCTGCCAGCGACAACGCCGCGAACGCGGCGATCACGCGCCGCCTCTCGCGCGCGTCGCTGCGCGCGTCGGAAAGCCGATCGCTGTCGAACATGGCCGCCTGGACTATGCCGGCCGCCCCTTCATCAGCCCGGCGCGCAGGCACGTCACGACGACCTCGCCACGCTGGTTGATCGCCTCGTGCCGGAACTCGACGATCCCCTGGCCCGGACGCGACTTCGACGCGCGCACCGAAACCACCGTCGTGCGGGCGCGGATCGTGTCGCCGTGGAACACCGGCTTGGGAAACTTGACGTCCTGCATGCCGAGGTTGCCGACCGTGGTGCCGAGCGTGGTGTCGCCGACCGTCATTCCGATCAGCAGTCCGAGCGTGAACAGCGAATTGACCAGCGGCTTGCCGAATTCGCTTTGCGTGCGCGCGAACTCGAAGTCGATGTGCAACGGCTGCGGGTTCATCGTCAGCGTCGAGAACAGCACGTTGTCCATCTCGGTGATGGTGCGGCCGAGCGCGTGCTCGAACACCATGCCTTCACGGAACTCGTCGAACCAAAGACCGGGCATCACACGTCTCCTAAGCTTTCAGCTTGCTTCGCGATCCCGTTCTCGTCATCGCGAGGCGCGCAGCGCCGTGGCGATCCAGGGCCACACGGCAGGCATTTGTCACGCGGCCCTGGATCGCCACGCTACGCTCGCGATGACGACAGAACCTGCAATGACGACACAACTCGCAACGACAACTCAATACGACTTCGGCAGACCGAGCACGCGCTCGGCGATGTAGCTCAGGATCAGTTCGCGCGACACCGGTGTCAGGCGCGGGATCAGGCTTTCGCGGAAGTATCGCTCGACATGATATTCCTGCGCGTAGCCCATCCCGCCATGCGTCATCACCGCGGTCTCGCAGGCGTGGAACCCCGCCTCGCCCGCCAGGTATTTCGCGGCGTTCGCCTCCGCCCCGCAGTCGCGCCCGGCGTCGTACAGCGCGGCCGCACGGAACACCATCAGGTCGGCCGCCTCCAGCTCCGCCCAGGCCTTCGCCAGCGGATGCTGGATCGCCTGGTTCTGCCCGATCGGCCGGCCGAACACGCTGCGCTCGCGCGCGTACCGCGTCGCCCGCGCCAGTGCCGCGCGGCCGATGCCGACCGCCTCGGCCGCAACCAGTATCCGCTCCGGATTCAACCCGTGCAGGATGTAGCGGAACCCGCGTCCCTCCTCGCCGATCCGGTCCTCCTCCGGCACCTCCATGTCGGCAAAGAACACCATGTTCGAGTCCACCGCATGCCGGCCCATCTTCGGGATCACGCGCACCTCGGCGTGGCTGCGGTCCAGCACTGTGTAGAACAGCGTCAACCCGTCCAGCGGCCGCGCCTGCTCCCGTGGCGTCGTGCGGGCGAGCAGCAGGATGCGATCGGCGACCTGCGCGGTCGACGTCCAGATCTTGGCACCGTTGACGACGTAGCGGTCGCCGCGGCGCTCCGCGCGCGTCTTGATCCGGCTGGTGTCCAGCCCCGCGTCCGGCTCGGTCACGCCGAAGCACGCGCGCTCCTCGCCCGCGATCAGCGGCGGCAGCATCCGGCGCTTCTGCGCCTCGGTGCCGAACACCACCACCGGGTTCAGCCCGAAGATGTTCATGTGCACCGCCGACGCGCCGCCCATGCCCGCACCCGACTGCGCGATCGTCTGCATCATCAGCGCCGCCTCGGTGATGCCGAGGCCCGCGCCGCCGTACTCCTCCGGCATCGCGATGCCGAGGAACCCGGCCTCCGCGATGGCGCGGTGGAACGCGTGCGGGAATTCCTCGTCGCGGTCCCGCGCCAGCCACCACTCGTCGGGAAAGCGCGCGCAGATCTGCTCGACGCTGGCGACGATTTGCGTCTGCGCGTCGGTCAGGTCCACGGGCTCAGTCCGCGTAGACGCTGCGCACGACGCTGTAGCCGCGTGCATCGCACATGTCGGCGTCGGCCGCCGTGATCGCGTCGCGCAGGCCCCGCTGCTCGGGGCGCTTCATGAAGGCTTCCCAGTCGGCACGCGACCGCCACTGCGCGTAGTTCACCATGCGCTGCCCGTCCTCGCTGGCGTGAAAGCTCGCGGAGATGAAGCCCGGGCATCGGCAGATCCAGGCTTCCACCTGTGCCGCCATGTCGGTGATCAACGCCTGGATGTCGGCCGGCGCCACCGCGTACTGGACGATGACGACGAAAGTGTCGTCCTCGGCGTTGATCGTTGCCATGCGGCCCTCCTGCGCTCCCCTGCACGTCCAGGCGCAAGTCTGGACGCGGCCGGGCTTTCGGTCCATTGGCCCCCCGCCATGCCGCTCCGCATCGAGACCCTCACCGGCGACGCGCTGCGCCCGGTCCTGCCGGCGCTGGCGCGCCTGCGCACCGAAGTCTTCCGCCAGTGGCCGTATTGCTACGACGGCGCTGCGGCCGACGAGCAGGCATATCTGGGCCGCTATGTCCGCAGCCCGCGCGCCGCGATCGTCCTGGCCTGGGACGGCGACGCGCCGGTCGGCGCGTCCACCTGCCTGCCGCTGGAAGACGAGATCGAGGACATCCGCGCCCCCT
>DATEQV010000159.1:0-9491 GCA_035272265.1 Acidisphaera sp.
AGGCAAGGAGGGGATTCGCATAGCGAATCGACGCCTGACTCCCCTGCCACGGCCGGAGGAGAGCCGATTTCGGCAGTATGTTGCATTTTCGACTCGCCCCAGCCGCGAACCGAGTCGCCACTTTCGGCGAGATGTACTAGAGGATCAGGCGCTCCGCGCTTCCGCGGGCGCGGGCAGGCGCGCCGCTTCGGGTTGGGCGGGCAGCCAGAGCGTGATCGTGGTGCCCCGCCCCTCTTCGCTTTCGATCAGCATCTGCCCGCGATGGCGGTTGACGATGTGCTTGACGATCGCGAGCCCGAGCCCGGTGCCGCCGACACTGCGGCTGCGTCCCTTGTCGACGCGGTAAAAGCGTTCCGTCAGGCGCGGCAGGTGCTCGCGCGCGACACCCGGCCCGTCATCGCGCACCATCACCAGCACGCCGGGCCGCGCCGGCCAGTTGCCGCCCGCCTGCGAGCGCGTGGCCGACAGCAGGACCGTGCCTTTGTCGCGGCCGTACTTGACGGCGTTGTCCAGCAGGTTCTGCAGCACTTGCGCGAGCTGGTCTTCGTCGCCGGTCACCGGCGGCAGATCGGGTGCGACTTCGACGCGCAGCGTGACCTGACGCGCGGCGACGTGCGGCTCGAAGGCGGCGGCGATGCGTGGCAACAGCTCGGCGAGCGCCACCGGCTCGGACGGCAGCTGGTGCTCGGTCAGCTCGATGCGCGACAGGCTGAGCAGGTCATCGATCAGCCGGTTCATGCGCTCGGCCTGCTCGGCCATAATGCCGAGGAAGCGTTGTTGCGCCGGCGGATCGTCGGCGGCGGGGCCGCGCAGCGTCTCGATGAATCCCATCAGGCTGGCGAGCGGCGTGCGCAGTTCGTGGCTCGCATTGGCGACGAAATCGGCGCGGGTCCGTTCGATGGCGCGTTCGCGCGAACGGTCGGACAGCGTGAGCATCAGCAGGCTGCCGTCGGGCAACGGGCGGCTCAGTGCGACGACGGCGGCCTGCACGTCGCGCAGCACCGGGACGCGCAGCGTCACCTCGGCGCTCGCGCTGCCGCCCGGCTTGGCGAGCGCGCGATCGAGTGCAGCGCGCAGTTGCGGGTGGCGCAGCACCGCGGGCAGGTCGGCGCCGTACGCGGCGCGGGCCGCGGCGTTGGCGCGGCGGACCGAGCGGTCGGCGCCGAGCAGGATCAGCGGATCGGGCAGACGTTCGGCGATCGCCAGGTCGGCGTCGCGCACCTGCGCCAGCATCGCGCCCCGCGCGCCGAGCGCGCGGCCGAGGCGGTCGACCTCGCGCGCGACTTCCTGCAGCGGGGCGAGCAGCGGCAGCTCGGCCGGGCTGGTGTCTTCCTCGGCCGCGCGGCGGACGGCGCCGGACAGCAGAGACAGGTCGTGGGCGACGAACAGGGCAACGCCGAGTGCGAGGATGAAAATGGCGATCGCCGCGGCGGCGGCGGGACCGGCCGAGACGGAGCCGATGGCCCCGAGAATGACGAGACACAGAGTAAACGGGCCGGCGGTGACGGCGACGATCAGCAGGATGTCGCCCGGCCGCATCGTGGTCCCGGACCGCGCCTCAGGCACCCGGCGCGGACGGCGGCGCGATCAGGCGTGCGGGGCCGCTGGACTGCACCTCGAACACGGCAAGGCCGCGGCGCACGTGCCCGTCCGGCAGCAGCTGCAAGGCCCCGTCGGCGCCGGCGTAGGACTGCGTGGTGATGGCGCGCGGCCCGCTGGCGGCCGCTGCGCGGGCGATGCCCGCCGAATCGTAGGCGAGATCCGAGATCGCCGGCGCCGGGCTGCCGTATTTCTGCTGGTAGCGGGCCTCGTAGGCGGCGCGCAGGCTGGGATCGCCGGCGGCATACCATGCGCCCGCAAGGCGGGATGCACCCGAGCTGGGCGAGCCCCACAGCGCTGGACCGACGATCTGCGTGGATGCCTGCACGCCGGCCGCCGGCAGCGCGTCGGCGACCATCGCGAGGCCCGGGCCCGTGTCGGCGAGCAACAGCGCATCGTAGGCAAAGACGGCCGGCGCTCCAGGGGCCGAGGGAGGCGCCGGCGGTGGCGGCGGCTGGACGGTCGCGGCCGCCCCGGCGGCCGGCACCGGCGGCGCGGTGTGCGAGGCAAGCTCGGCGAGCGCGGCGGCGATGCTGCCGGGGTCCGGTGCGTATTCGCGCAGCGACGGCGGCGGCAGGCGGTATTCGATGGTGGCGTCACTCAGCCCGGTTTCCATCGCGTGGCCGAAATCGCTGTGCGGCAGCAGGCCGGCGATGTGAACCTTGCCGCGGTCGGCCAGCAGCCGCACCAGGCGGCGGACCTGCTGGCCGGGTGTGACGCCCATCGTCCACACCCCCGGCCGCGACTGCGCGCTATCGTTGGTGAAGGCGAGGACGGGGATGCCGGCGGGCTGGGCGATCGGCGCGACGGCGGCGGTTTCGGCGGCGGTAAGGGGGCCAAGGATCAGAATATCGCCCGCGGCGACCGCGGCGCGGGCGGCGCCGGCCGCGCCCTCGGGCGTGCCGAACGTGTCGCGCACGTCGAGAACCGGCGCGCCGGGCACGTCGAGCGCAAGCTGCGCGCCGTTGACCAGGGCGGCGCCGAGGTCGCTGCGCGGGCCGGTGAGCGGGGCGAGGATGGCGACGTGCCTGACCGGTGCCGCGACCGGCGGGGGCGCGGGTCCGCCGGCGACCGGCGGCGGGTAGGGCGCGGCAACGCAGGCAGCGAGTGCTAGGCTCAGGCAGACCGATGCCCACGCGAAACGCAGCATGACAGACGTTCCTCCGCCCGGCGACGATCCCGCGGCGCACGAATCGGGCGCAACGGTCGGCCGACTTGTGCTGGTTTCGACGCCGATCGGCAACCTCGGCGACATGACAGTACGCGCACGCGAAGCGCTGGCGCGGGCGGACGTGGTGCTGTGCGAGGACACAAGGACGACCCGCCGGCTGCTGGCCGCGCTCGCGATCGAGGCGAAACTGCAAGCGCTCCACGAGCACAACGAGGACGCGGCGATCCCAGGCGTGCTGGCGCGGCTGCGGGCAGGCGGGCGCGTGGCGCTGGTGTCCGACGCGGGCACGCCGCTGATGTCCGACCCCGGCTTCCGGCTGGCGCGCGCCGCCATCGCCGAGGGCGCGGCGGTGTCGGCGGTGCCCGGCGCGAACGCGGCGGTGATGGCGGTGACTGTGTCGGGGCTCCCGCCGCTGCCTTGCCTGATGCTGGGCTTCCCGCCGCCCCGGGCCGCAGCACGACGCGCTGCGTTCGCGCGGCTGCGCGCGGCGGAGCGGGCGGGGCTGTCGGCCACGCTCGTCTGGCACGAGGCGCCACACCGCTTGGCGGAGACTCTGCGCGGCATGGCCGAAGTGTTCGGCGATCGTCCGGCGGCGGTCGCGCGCGAGCTGACGAAGCGGTTCGAGGAGGTACGTCGCGGCGGGCTGGTAGAGCTGGCCGCGCACTATGCCGCCAACGACGCACGCGGCGAGGTCACGGTGGTGGTGGGGCCGGCGCCGGAGGAAGCGGCGGACGCGACCGGGCTGGATGAGGCGTTGCGCAACGCGCTGCGCACCCAGTCCGTGCGCGACGCGGCGGCGCTGGTGGCGGAAGCGACGGGGCTCCCGCGCAAGCTGGTGTACGCCAGGGCTCTCGAGCTCGGCGGGAGCTGAACGCGGCGCCGGCTGCCGACCAGGGCGATACGGCAAGCTACGCATCCCGACAGGGTCCGCGTTGACCTGCATCAATGTGGCGGGACGGTCGCGCCGGGATACATGTTCATCAGGCGCACGAGCGGGCCTGCCGCTTCGTTCCACTGACAAGGACATCAGCGGTGCCCGACGGCCACGTCGAGACGACAGACACGGAACCGGCGGACGGCATCCTGGCGGCCGCGGCGCGGCATGCGGGGTCGGTGCTGCGGCTGCCGAGGGTGGGACGGCGGGGCGTGCTGTTGCTCGGCGCGTTCGCGCTGCTCGCCTGGGCGGCGTCGGGCATCTACAAGGTCGGCCCCGACGAACGCGGCATCGTGCTGCGCTTCGGGCGGTGGGTCGGGACCGACGAGCCCGGGCTGCACTACCACCTGCCGTACCCGATCGGCGCGGTGCTGCTGCCGAAGATGACGGCGGTCAACGAGTTCCGCAGCAACGGCGCGACGACGCGCGGCGGCACCAACCGGATGCTGACCGGCGACGAGAACATCGTCGAGGCGGACTACTCCGTCAGCTGGAAGATCAATGACGCGCGCGCGTTCCTGTTCGGAGTGCAGGACCCGGAGGACGTCACGCGCATGGCGGCCGAGACGGCGGTGCGCGAGGTGATAGGGCGCAACCCGATCCTTGCCGCGCTGTCCGACCGGCGCCAGCAGATCGCCGACGAGGCGCGCGAGGAGCTGCAACGTCTGCTCGATTCGTATGGCGCCGGCATCCAGGTGATCCAGGTGCAGTTGCAGCGGGTCGATCCGCCGGCCGCAGTGATCGACGCGTTCAACGACGTGCAGCGCGCCCGCGCCGACCAGGTGCGCGCACGCAACGAGGCCGAGGCCTACCGCAACGACATCCTGCCGCGCGCGCGCGGTGCGGCCGACGACATCGTGCAGCAGGCGGAAGCGTACAAGGCGCAGGCGATCGACCAGGCCAAGGGCGAGGTGGACGCCTTCCTCGCGGCCTATCAGGCCTACCTGCAGGCGCCCGAGGTGTTTTCCTGGCGGACGTATCTGGACAGCATGGACGACCTGCTGCGGCGCGCGAGCCGCGTCGTCGTCGATGCATCGGGCAAGGACATGACGGGCGTGGTGCCCTACATGCCGCTCGGCGAGCCGCCCGCGCGGCACACCGCCGAAGCGCCCGCCGCAGCAACGCCCGCTCCACCTACGCAGGCCACGCAGCCGGCGGCGCGGCCATGAGACGGTCCGTGCGAGTTGCAGTCGCAATCGTCGCAGTGCTCGGGTTGGCGGCAGGGTTCTCCAGCTTCTACGAGGTGCCGGAGGCGCAGGAGGCGCTGGTCGTCCGGTTCGGGCGTCCGGTGTCGGTGCAGACCGAGCCCGGGCTCTGGATGAAGCTGCCGTTCGTCGACACCGTGACGCTGTTCGACATGCGGCTGCTGGCGCTGGAGCCGCCGACCGAGCCGGTCACGCTGGGCGACCAGAAGCGCATCGTGGTGGACAGCTACACGCAGTTCCGCATCGCCGATCCGCTGCGTTTCGACCAGTCGGTGCGCACGCTGGAACAGGCGCGCTCGCAGCTCAGCCAGATCGTCGGCGCGTCGATGCACCGCGTACTGGGACAGGTGAGCCTGCCCGACCTTTTGTCGCCGCAGCGCGATGCGATCATCGGCAAGGTCCGGCAGCTGGTCGCCGATCAGGCGAAGGCGCTCGGGATCGAGGTGGTGGATGTGGGCATCCGCCGCGCCGAGCTGCCGACCGAGACCAGTCAGGCAATCTACGACCGGATGACGTCCGAGCGTCAGCGCGAAGCGAAGGAGCTGCGCGCACAAGGCTTCGAGTGGGCGCAGGAGATCAAGTCCAAGGCCGACCGCGAGCGCGCGGTGACCCTGGCCGACGCGGACCTGAAGGGCCGTATCACCCGCAACGAAGGCGACGCCGAGGCGAGCCGCCTGTTCGCCGCGGCGTTCGGGCGCGATCCGAAGTTCTTCGCCTTCTACCGCGCCATGCAGAGCTACCGGCACGCGCTGGCGGACTCGGCGCCGACGGTGGTGCTGTCGCCGCAATCGGAGCTGATGCGGTTCTTCAATGCGGGCGCGCCCGAGGGGCCGCCGCCGGGGTCCGCGAAATGAGCTTCGCCGGCCTGCCCGACTTCCTCGGCAAGCCGCTCGGGGTGGTGCTGATCGACCTGCTGCTCGCGGGCGACAACGCGGTGGTGATCGCGCTGGTGTGCCTGAGCCTGCCGCCACGGAGCCTGCGCTGGGTGCTGGTGTTCGGCACGGCGGGAGCGGTGGTGCTGCGCGTGGCGCTGGCGGGCATCGTCGGCGGGATGCTGGACGTGCCGGGGCTGAAGCTGGTCGGCGGCGCGCTGCTGTCGGTGCTGGCCGTCAACCTGGTGCGCGCCGAACGCAAGCCGGTCAAGGGCTTGTCGCGGGAGGCCGAGCGCGGCGGCGTCATCGCCGCGTCCGTGGTGGTGGTGCTCGTCGACGTCCTGATGAGCCTCGACAACGTGGTGGCGGTGGCGGCGGTGGCCGGCGACAGCGTGCTTTACCTGGCGCTGGGCCTGTCCGTGAGCATCGCGATCCTGATGTTCGCGAGCGCCTTCGTCGCCCGGCTGCTGCAACGCGAGCCCGAGCTGGCACGGTTGGGTGCGGCGCTGCTGGGCTGGGTTGCGGCGAGCATGATGGTTTCGGACAGCCTGATCGCCGGCTGGGTCGGCGTGCAGTCGCCGGCCCTGCCGGTGGTGCTGCCGATCCTGGCGGCCGTGTACGTCTACGCGCTCGGCGGCGGGGTGCCGCAGCAAGCGGTCGAAGCGCATCCGGTCGCGCCCGCGCGCCGCAAGGTCGCGCGTCCGCGGCCGGCGCCGGCGCGCGTGGCGCGGCCGCCCGTGGCGGCGACGTTCGAGACCGCGTCCGCGGGCGGACGCGAGCTATGGCTGTTCGCCGCGCTGTTCGCGCTCGCGGGCATCGTCATCACGATCGTCGTGGTGCTCGGCGGCGCCGTGGCGCACTGACGGATCAGGGCGCCAGCTTCTGGCCGTCCTCGATCGTGAAGCCGGCTTTGATCGTGACCTGGTAATGAGCGACCTTGCCGTTCTCCAGGTGGCCGCGGACGTTGGTCACCTCGAACCAGCGCAGGTGACGCAGCGATTCGGACGCCTTCTTGATGGCACGCTCGATCGCGTCCTCGATGCCGGCTTCGGACGAACCGACCAGCTCGACCAGCTTGTAGATATTGTCGGTCATGGGCACCTCCCGCAAAGGCCGACACGGTAGGGCGGCCCGCGTGCTATGTCAGCAAAGCGGCGAGCAGCGCGTCGAGCCGCTTGCGGCCCTCGGGTGTCGCGCGCAGCACGCCGTGCGCCAGCGTCAGGTAGCCTTCGCCGATGGCGTGATCGAGCACGCCGGCATCGGTTGCGTCGTCAAGCGTCACGCCGGTGCGAGCGGCGAGCCGGTCGAGCGACACGCCCTCGGACAGACGCAGGCCCATCAGCAGCATCTCGCGGGCGCGCGTCGGCGGGTCCAGCGGATCCTGCTGGCGAGTGCCGTGGCCGTCGCGTTCGACACGCTCGGCCCAGGCCTCCGGCGCACGATGGCGGCGGGTGGCGACCGCCCCGTCCGGCAGTGTCAGCCGGCCATGCGCACCGGGGCCGATGCCCGCGTAGTCCGCGTAGCGCCAGTAGGCGAGGTTGTGCCGGCTCTCGCTGCCCGGGCGGGCGTAGTTCGACACCTCGTAGGGCAGCAGGCCGAAGCCCGCGGCTTCCTCGGCTGTCGCGTCGTAGAGCTCGGCGCCGGTGTCGTCGTCGGGCAGCACGATCTCGCCGCGACGGTGCAGCGCTTCGAACGCGGTGCCGGGCTCAATGGTGAGCTGGTACAGCGACAGATGATCGGCGGCGAGCGACAGGGCGTCGCGCAGTTCGGTGCGCCACGCTGCGACCGTCTGACCGGGGCGGGCATAGATCAGGTCGAACGAGATGCGCGGGAACAGGGCGCGGGCCGTCTCCAGCGCGGCAACGGCTTGCGGCGCATCGTGCTGGCGGCCGAGCAGGCGAAGCGCCGCCCCGTCGAGGCTCTGCACGCCGAGCGAGACGCGGTTGACGCCGGCGTCGCGGAAGGCAGCGAGGCGCGCGCGCTCCACGCTGGTCGGATTGGCTTCCAGCGTGATCTCCAGGTCGGGCGCGGGGTCGAACAGCCGCGTGGCGTCGGCGATCAGCGCGGCGACGGTCTCCGGCGCCATCAGGCTGGGCGTGCCGCCGCCCAAAAAGATCGAGGCCAGCTGGCGGCGGCCAAGTCGCGCCGCTTCCCATGCCAGTTCGGCGCGCAGGGCGGCGGCGAAACGCGCCTGCGGCAGCACCTCGCGGACATGCGAGTTGAAGTCGCAGTACGGGCACTTCGACAGGCAGAACGGCCAGTGGATGTAGAGCGCGAGCGTGTCCATGCGTCCCGGCATATGGGGTGGCGGGATGCCGTGTGTGGCGTTCGGCCCGCGTGCGGGCTATGGCGCGGCGCATGGCAGAGGGATCGGTGGAGCGGGTGCGCGCGGCGCTGGCGGCACTCGGGCATGCGGACACGATTACGGAGTTTCCCGCCGGCACGCGCACCAGCGCCGATGCCGCGGCGGCGGTGGACTGCGATGTCGCGCAGATCGCCAAGTCGATGATCTTCCGCGGCGGCGAGCGGACGGTGCTGGTGGTGACGTCGGGCGCCAACCGCGTGGACCCGGCAAAGGCGGGGGCGGTGCTGGGCCTGACGCTGAAGCGTGCAGACGCGGACTGGGTGCGCGAGCGGACGGGGTTCGCGATCGGCGGCGTCGCGCCGGTGGGGCACCTGACGCCACCGCTGGTGCTAATCGATCAGCACCTGATGGCGCTCGACGCGATCTGGGCGGTGGCAGGCTCGCCGATGCACGTGTTCCAGACCAGCCCCGCCGAGCTGGCGCGGATCACCGGCGGACAAGTCGCCGACGTGCACCAGGACTAGCGGCGCCTACCGGCGCGGGGTTCGGCCGACATCCCGCCTGCGACGGATCTCCGCGACGACGTTCTCGGCAGTTATGCCGAAATGACGGTAGAGTTCGGCGTCCGGGCCCGAGGCGCCGAACGTGCTCATGCCGACGAAGCCGCCGTCCGGTCCGATGTAGCGGTCCCAGCCGAGACGCACCGCCGCCTCGACGGCGACGCGCACGCCTGACCCGAGCACGGCTCGGCGATAGTCGTCGGTTTGCTGCTCGAACAGCTCCCAGCTCGGCATCGAGACCACCGCCGTCGGCACGCCCGCGCGTTGCAGGGCCGCGCGGGCTTGCAGCGCGACCGCGACTTCCGAGCCGGTCGCCAGCAGGGTGGCCTGGCGCTCGCCGTCGGTTTCCGCGACCACGTAGGCGCCGCGGGCGGTCCCGCCGTCGCCAACGTTCTGGCGCACGGGCTGCAAGGCCTGGCGCGCGAAGATCAGGCAGCTCGGCCCGTCGCGGCGGGCGAGCGCCACCTCCCACGCCTCCGCCGCTTCCACCGCGTCGGCCGGACGCAGCACGAGCATGTTCGGGATGGCGCGAAGTGCGGCAAGGAACTCGACCGGCTGATGCGTCGGGCCGTTGGTGCCAACGCCGATCGAGTCGTGGCTGAACACGAACAGCACCGGCAGCCGCATCATCGCGGCCAGCCGCAAGGTCGGGCGCATGTAGTCGGCGAACACCAGATAGGTGACGCCCACGGGCACCACCCCGCCGTGCGCGGCCATGCCGTTGAGCATCGCGCCCATCGCGTGCTCGCGGATGCCGTAGTGGATGTAGCGGCCGGCGCGGTCGTCGGGTGTGAAGGCGCGCAGGCTGCGCTTGTGCTGCGTGGCGCCTTCCAGGTCAGGCGCGC
>DATEQV010000160.1:0-8610 GCA_035272265.1 Acidisphaera sp.
ACCGCGCGGCGGCGCCTCCGCCCACACCGCAGCCTGGGCGTCCAGCAGCGCCACCTGTCGGGAAACGGGGTTCGCCAGACCCTGCTCAGCCAGAATCGCGGGCCACTGCTCCGTTACGATCGACAGGAAATCGACGGTCACCTGCCAGTGCTCGGCGTGCGGCTGGTCCGCGGCTTTGGGCAGGGCGGTGCGCAGGTCGATCTCGGACCGCTCGGCCTCGTCGATCAGATCGGCGAGCTCAGCCGCAAGTCGCCACGCGCGGTCGACATCGCGCGGCGCACCGTCTCGGCCACTCATCGCCAGGATGAGACGGGTCAGCAGCGCGTGGCGGCTTGGCTCGTCGATCGCCGGCGGCTGGTCGAGGGCGCCGGCGATGGCCAGCGGCGTTTCGTCGATCGCGCCCAGCGCGACGATGCGCGGCAGCAGAAGCGGTGCGCCGTTGTTGGCGCGCAGGAAAGCCTCCGCCAGGGCGCGTGCGGACCGGCGCGTGGGCAAGAGCAGCAGCCCGTCGGCGGGGTCGTCCTGGGTCGCGAGCCACTCCGCCGCCAGCGCCTCGAGGAACGGCACGTTCGGCGGGATGGCGAACAGGTTCATCGCGTCGTGACGGTCGCGGCCGTGAACAGCAGGCTTTCCGCCTCGGACAAGTCCGCCGGCGTCGAGAGATGGAACCACAGCCCGTCATGCACGACCGCGCGCAGGCGCCCAGCCTCGATCGCCCGGTCCCAACACAAATTCAGGCTGAACGGTCCGTCCGGAGAGTCGTCCAGCAGGCACGGATGCGCGAGCTGCACGCCCGCATAGACGTAGGGCGCGATCTCGCGCACGCCGCGGCGACGCGGACGGCCCCACGGGTCGAGGAAGAAATCGCCAGGCCCGACCTCGGCGCGCACCTGGAACGTACGATGCAGCAGCAGCACGGCATCCACGTCATCGTCCCAGGCCTGGGCGAGGCGCACGAGCGCCGGGCGTGTTCCGTCGAGCCAGAACGCGTCGCCGTTGACGACGTAGAACGGCGACGCACCGAGCCAAGGCAACGCGGTACGGACCGAGCCGCCGGTATCGAGCAGCGACGTTTCCTCGAACAGCACGGTTCGCGGTTCGTCGCCGTGATCCCGGCGCATCGCGAGATGCTCGGCGATACGACCGGCCTGCCAATGCGCGTTGACGGCAACCCGCGCGACGCCCGCTTCCCGCAGGCGGTCGAGCGCGTGATCGAGCAGCGCACGGCCGCCGAGCGGCAGCAGCGGCTTCGGCAGGGCGTTGGTCAGCGGACGCATGCGCGTGCCGTAGCCGGCGGCAAGGACCATCGCGGCTTCGACATGGATCATGCCGCGGCGAGCCCGGGCGGGTTGCACCGATGGCGGCTCGGAATCCAGTACGCGAGAACCTCGGCGAGCGGCGCGCAAGCCGGGTGGGTCAGCGCGCCTTCCAACATCGCCCAGATGCGAGGGCCATGCGGCAGGTAGTGAGGCTTGCCGTCCCGCACGGCCAATCGCACGAACTGGCCGGCAATGCGCAAATGACGATGCGCCGCGCACACCGCGACCGCGGCGCGGAAATCCGCATTGTTCGCGCGTGCCCCGGCAAGGTAGCGCGCGATGGCCCGCTCGCGCAGCGGCTCGGGCACGTCGCGGCGCGCGTCTTCGATCAGGCTGGCCACGTCGTAGGCGGGACAGCCGATGGCGGCCGACTGGAAGTCGAGCACGCCCACGCGCCGCACGTCCGCTCGCGCCGGAAGCCACATGAGGTTGCCGGCGTGGAAGTCACGATGAACGAAGCCACCGAGCGGCAGAGAGCGGAGCATCGTTTCCAGCGCAGTGACCAGGACCGGGCGAAGCGCCGCGGGTGCAGAACCGCCGAACGTCGCGGGCCACCACCAGTCGAGCAGCGGAGAGACCGCCGGCTCGATCATCGTGGTGACATCCCAGCGCGGCAGCCAACCGGGTGCCGGCGTGGCCTGCATCCGGAGCAGTGCGTCGATGGCAGCGTCGAGGAGGCTCGCCGGCGCAGCGGGCATGGTCGTAAACACCGCGTCGCCCAGATCCTCCACCAACAGCAGGCCGGCTCGTTCATCAGCGGCGAGCACGGCCGGCGCGGAGAGCCCCGCGTCTGCCAAGTGCCTGGCGACAGCGACGAAGGCACGGACGTCCTCGGGCGGCGGTGCGTCCATCAGCAGCGCCGCCGCGGGGCCGCCGGTCAGCCGGACGTAGCGACGGGCGGAGGCGTCCTGCACGAGCGGCGTGCGCCGGGCGTGGCCATAGCCGTGGGCCGCCAGGAATGCCTCGATCAGCGCGCTCCGCCCACTCACGGCAACCTGTCCTCCCAGCCTCGCAGCTCGGCTCGACGCGTCGTCTCCCCGGTCGGCGACAGCGTCACGTGCAGCGCGCCCGGTGGCGAGAGGGGGCCGAGCCGCTCGGGCCATTCGACCAGAACCACGTCTTCGCGGGCGGCATCCCAGCCTAGTTCGGCCAGGTCGGCTTGGCCGGACAGCCGCCAGAGATCGAAGTGGTGCACGGTGCCGAGCCTTGTCGCGTAGCTCTGCACCAACGTGAAGGTCGGGCTTGGCACGTCCAGGGCCGGATCGCCGGCGGCTTCGCGCAGGAAGGCACGGGCGAAGACGCTTTTGCCGGCGCCGAGCGGTCCGGAAAGCAGGACGGCGTCGCCGGGATGCGCGACCGAAGCCGCCTCGGCCGCCAGACGCTCCGTGGCGGTCGGGTCTGGCAACTCGCGGATGCGCGGCGAATCGGCGGTCATCCGGTCGAAGATGACGGGCGGCGGCTGGCGGCACAATCGCATGCCGCGCGCGTGCGGTCAGCCGGTGACGATCTCGATCCGCGCGTCGGCGTCGGTAATGCTCAGCGGGCCGGTGCCGGCCGGGTCGCCGTCAGCCTGCACCGGCACCGGCGCGTTGGCCGCAAGCTCGACGCAGGAGGCGCGCCGCACCCGCACGCCGGGAGCCCGGGGCAGAAGATTGAGCTGCAGGGCCGTGCCGTACATAAGGGCGGCCCCGGGACCAGAATGCCCAAAAGTCACGACCGAGAACCCGGGCGCAGCCGGATCGGCCTCGTTCGTCAGGCGGTAGCGTCCGCCATAGAGCCGGCCCTTGCTGACGATGGCGCTGGCCGTGGTGATCGTCTCGCCATCGACCCGCAGCGTGATAGGCTCGAAGCCATAACGGACCAGCTCGCGCACACCTTGCAGCACGTATGCGCCGCGGCCGATAGCGTGCTTGAGCGGCACCGACAGATGGTGCACCACATGCGCATCGAACCCCAGGCCGAGCATTTGGACGAAGACGCGCGAGCCGCCCGGACCGCGGGCGATTCCTGGCAATATCGGACGGGTGCGCCCGAACGCCAGGGCGGCCGCGATTGCCCGCGGGTTGAACGGCAATCCGAGTTCCTGCGCGAGGACGTTTGCGGTACCGAGCGGGATCACCCCGAGCCGAGCGCCTGTGCCGAGAATGCCTGAGGCGACTTCCGCGATCGTCCCATCTCCCCCGGCCGCGACCACCAGGCGCGTTCCGCTCGCCGCTGCGCCACGCGCGAGGTCGGCGGCATGGCCGGCGCGACTTGTCTCGGCAAGCTCAAGCCGCATGCCGTTCGCCGACAACACGTCGAGCACACGCCACAGCAACGCCGCGCGACGCCGCCCCGCCGCCGGATTGAAGATGACGACCATCGAGGCGCGGGTCTGCGCGGTGCGCGGCGACTGGAACAGGGACGCCTCGAATCGATGTTTTGCGACAGAGTCTCCTGATTCGCACATACACGTGACAAGTGTGTGAACGTCTGACGAACACAAGATGACTTTCGCCAACGAGGAGAGATTAGCCGCAGGTCATGCAATCTTCATTTAGCACCGCCGAGTCGGCCACGTATGTGGCTGGGAAATATCAGGGCCGATGCCGACCCTTGACCCCGCAGCCTGGCCCGAAGGACGCGTGATGAACGCTCTGCCTCCCCGCCACCTGACAAGCCGACAGCACGATTTCCGGACCATCTTTATTTCCGATCTTCATCTCGGAACAAGAGGGTGCCGGAGCGATTTTCTCGCGGACTTCCTTCGTCGCACCACATGCGAGAATCTCTTCCTCGTCGGCGACGTGATCGACGGCTGGCGGCTGCGCAAGTCCTGGTACTGGGATCCGATCCACGACGAGGTGCTGCGGCTGATCCTCTGGCACGCCCGCAGCGGCGCGAACGTCACCTACATCCCCGGCAACCATGACGAGATGTTCCGGGCGTGGTTGCCGATGGGGCTCGAGATCGCCGGGATCCGGCTGCGGGCGGAGGCGACGCACGTCACCGCCGATGGCAAGCGTCTTTTGGTGATGCACGGCGACGAGTTCGACAGCGTGGTTCGCTATGCGCGTTTCCTCGCGCTGCTGGGCGATTGGGCTTACGCGGCGGCGCTGGTGTCGAACCGCTGGTTCAACATCCTGCGCCGTCGTCTCGGCTATCCTTACTGGTCACTGTCGGCGTGGCTGAAGCGGCGCGTGAAAGAAGCGGTCAAAGCCATTGACCGGTTCGAGACGGCCCTCGCGGGCGAGGCCCGCAGACGCGGCTTCGATGGCGTCGTTTGCGGGCACATCCACCACGCCGAAATGCGCGAAGTGCAAGGCGTCCTGTATCTGAACGACGGCGACTGGGTCGAGAGCTGCACCGCGCTGGTCGAGCATCACGATGGCCGCCTTGAACTGATCGACTGGGCAGCGTTGAATCGCCTGTCGTTCTTCTCCCCACGCCGCCTGGTTCCCGAGCCGCAACCTGCCTGACACGATACTCAGCCACGTCCCGTCCCCCGATACGCAGCGGACGACCAAACGGACGGCACCCTTGCGGACGAACCGCATCCTGATCGTCACGGACGCGTGGCGGCCGCAGGTCAATGGCGTCGTGCGAACACTCGCCACGGTTGCTGGCGAGATCAAAGCGATGGGCCACGCGGTCGAGGTGATCGGCCCCGACCGGTTCCGTACGGTCCCCTGCCCCACCTATGGAGAGATCCGGCTCGCCGTTCTGCCGCGCCGCAAGCTGGCCCGGCTGATCGAGGAATTCGAGCCGGACCACCTGCACGTCGCCACGGAAGGGCCCTTGGGGATCGCGGCGCATAGCTGGGCCCGATGGCGGGGTGCGCGCTTCACCACGAGCTTCCATACGCGGTTCGCCGAGTACCTGAACGCGCGAACGCGGATTCCGCCTCGGCTGATCTACCCATTGCTCCGCCGGTTCCATGACGCGGCGGAAGGCACGCTGGTGGCGACCTCCAGCCTGCGTGAGGAGCTTCGCGAACGGGGCTTCCGGAAGATACGCGCCTGGACGCGCGGCGTCGATCTGGACCAGTTCACCCCCGAGCATCGTGACCCCTGGAGGGGCCTGCCGCGGCCGGTATTCGTCTATATCGGACGCGTGGCGGTGGAGAAGAATATCGGCGCGTTCCTGTCTCTCGACCTGCCGGGATCGAAAGTCGTCGTCGGCGACGGACCGCTGCTCGATAACCTGCGCCGGGCTTGGCCGAGCGTGACTTTTACCGGTGCCCGGTTCGGCGCCGAACTTGCCGCGTCGTATGCCGGCGCCGACGTCTTCGTCTTTCCGAGCAAGACCGACACGTTCGGGCTCGTGCTTTTGGAGGCGCTGGCCTGCGGCACGCCGGTCGCTGCCTATGACGTCACCGGGCCGCGCGACGTCCTGGCGGATGCGGCGGGCCCGATCGGTGCCGTGGGCGACGATCTGCGCACCGCGGCGCTGACCGCGCTGAATGCCGACCGCGCGGCTTGCCGGGCGCATGCCGAGCGTTTCAGCTGGCGGGCATGTGCGGAGATGATGCTGGACAACCTCGTGCCGCTGGACTGACGGCGCTTGCCGGTCGCGGTCATTGGAACCACATCCAGCACATGAGCGAAGAGAAGCCGAAGCCTTCCCAGACCGAGGCGGCTCAACCGGACCAGAAGCAGCCGCCGAAGGAGATCGGTGGCCCGAAGGGGCCCGAGCCCACGCGGTATGGAGACTGGGAGGTCAAGGGCCGCTGCACCGACTTCTGAGCGGAACTGAACCTCGCCACGATCTCGACCCTGAACCCGGAGAGGCTCATTGCTTGATCAGCGTGAACTTCTCCCACGGTCCGATTTCGGTCCGGTCCGTCTGCAGAGGTTGGGTGGCCGGACCGCACACTCCGCCGCCGTCGATGGCGGTCACGTAATGTCCGTCGGCCGTCTGAAGTGCATATGACCCGTCGTTTTGCCGGATCGGCCGGAACTGCTCCCACCGTCCGATCGTGGCGCTATCGGTCCTCAGAGCCTCGTTATTCGCCCCATGCGAGCCGCCGCCGTTCGTGGCCGTGACGAAATGTCCGTTGACGGTCTGCAGCGCATAGCTGCCGTCGGGCTGCCTGAGGAACTTGAATCTCTCCGGCTCTCCGACTTCGTCGCTGCTAGTGCGGAACGGCTAGTTGTACGTCCCGCCGATCCCGCCGCCGTTGACGGCGGAGACGAAGTGGCCGTCCGCGGTTTGCATCGCGAAGCGGCCATCGTCCTGCGGCACAAACCTGAACTTCTCCCAAGTTCCGACTTGCGCGCTCGTGGTCGTCAGCGGCGGGTTGCCGAGGCCACCGCCATTGACCGCGGCGACAAACTGCCCGGTTGATGTCTGGATCGCGTAGCTGCCGTCGGGCTGCCGGATGAACGTGAACGTCTCCCAGGCACCGATGGCAGTCCGATCGGTTTGCAACGGTTCGTCTCTCATATAGGCCCGTCCGCCCATGCCTCCGCCGTGGACAGCGGTGACGAAATGTCCGTTGGCTGTTTGGATCGCGTAGGTTCCATCGGGCTGCCTGACCAGCTTGAATTTCTCCCACGGACCGACACCCTTGCTGTCGGTCTGCAAGGGCTCGTTCTCGCCGTCCCCGCCCTTCCCGCCTCCCCAACTGGCGGAGACATAGTTCCCGCTCGGCGCCCTGATGGCGAACCTGCCTTCGATCACGGCAGCCGTATCGGCGACGCCGTTAGCCGTTTGACCCGAACGAGTTGGCCGCTGCTCGGCAACGGCGGGCGACGAAGACAGCGTCACGAGGACGGCGAGTCCACACGCCGCCCCCTCAGCCATTCGTCTCACCGGTGTTCTGAAAGCGCCCCGCTCTATGGGTGCAAGCTTCCGCCGCAATCAGTTCAACCCGTTCGCCGCCAGATCACGCACGGCGCCGCGGGCCGCGCTCGTGGTCAGGGCGGCGTAGGCCCGCAGCGCCGTACTCACCGTGCGGTCGCGATTCGCCGGCGCCCAGCGTACCTGTGCTGCTCGCCTGCGCGTCAACTCGTCGTCGCTCAGCGCGACATTCAGCCGCCGCGCGGGGATGTCGATCTCGATCACGTCGCCGTCGCGCAGGAGACCGATTGCACCGCCCTCGGCCGCCTCGGGCGACACGTGTCCGATCGACAGGCCAGACGTTCCGCCTGAGAAGCGGCCGTCGGTGATCAGCGCGCAGGCCTTCCCGAGACCCTTCGATTTCAGGTAGCTGGTCGGATACAGCATCTCCTGCATGCCCGGGCCGCCCTTCGGTCCCTCGTAGCGGATCACCACGACGTCTCCGGGCTTGACCTTGTCGCCCAGAATACCGTCGACGGCATCTTCCTGGCTTTCGAAGATCCGGACGGGTCCGCGGAAGGTGAGCAGGTCCGCGTCGACGCCTGCGGTCTTCACGATCGCGCCGTCCAGGGCGATGTTGCCGTGCAGGACCGCCAGCCCGCCGTCCTGGCTGAACGCGTGGGCGTTATCGCGGATCACGCCCTTCACGCGGTCGAGGTCCAAGCTCTCATAGCGGCTGTTCTGGCTGAAAGCCTGCGTGGTGCGCACCCCGCCCGGCGCCGCGCAGTAGAAACGGCGCACGTCCTCGCTGTTGCTCCGGCAGATGTCCCAGCGATCGAGTGCCGCACCCAAAGTCGCCGCGTGGACGGTCGGCACCTCGCGGTCGATCAGCCCGGCACGATCCAACTCGCCCAGGATACCCATGATGCCGCCGGCGCGATGCACGTCCTCGACATGCACATCCAGCACCGCGGGCGAGACCTTGCAGAGGTTCGGGACGCGTCGCGACAGCCGGTCGATGTCGGCCATGGTGAAGTCGTGTCCGGCCTCGTAGGCGGCGGCGAGCAAATGGAGCACGGTGTTCGTCGAGCCGCCCATGGCGATGTCGAGCGTCATCGCATTGGCGAAACTGCGCGGATTAGCGATCGTGCGCGGCAGCGCGGTTTCGTCGTCCTGCCCGTACCAGCGGCGCGCGAGATCCACGATCGTCCAGCCCGCCTCGACGAACAGCCCGCGCCGGTCAGCGTGAGTAGCGACGATCGTGCCGTTGCCGGGAAGGGCGAGGCCCAGCGCCTCGGTCAGGCAGTTCATCGAGTTGGCGGTGAACATGCCGGAGCAACTGCCGCAGGTCGGGCAGGCGTTGCGCTCCTCCTCCTCGGCCTCCGCGTCCGTCACGGTCGGACTGGCGGCCGACACCATCGCGGTGATGAGGTCGGAGCGGCGAACGCCGCCGCCCGCCTTCACCTTGCCCGCTTCCATCGGCCCGCCGGAGACGAACACCGCGGGAATGTTGAGGCGCAGCGCCGCCATC
>DATEQV010000161.1:0-7153 GCA_035272265.1 Acidisphaera sp.
GGTGCTGCGACACATGGCGCTGAACGTGATGCAAAAGGATCCCTCCAAAGGATCCTTTCGCGGCAAATTCAAACGCGCCGGATGGGACGACGCATATCTCACCAAGCTCCTGACCCTGTTTTGAAATGCGATTGCCCTGACGTGCCCCGTGCCCATCACGACCTCGGCGGCGTCTCGCGCTACGCCTGCCGGCCGATCGACACCGGCAAGCATGAGCTGACGGCGTTCGACAAGCAGGTCGACGCGATCGTGAGCACGCTGCGCGCCAAGGGCCTGATGACCGTCGACGAGCTGCGGCGCGGGATCGAGGCGCTGCCCGAGGCCGAGTATCACAGCCTGTCGTATTACGAGCGCTGGCTGCGCTCGATCGTCGCCACGCTGGTGCGCAAGGGCGTGATTACGCTGGATGAACTTCAGGCGGTGATGAAATGATCTTCGGGCCGGGCGAGCCTGTCCGCGTCGTCGACGACTGGCCGGAGACGCGCGGGCCGGCGCATATCCGCACGCCGCACTACGTGCGCGGCCGCAGCGGCCGGGTGGTGCGCGTGCTCGGCTGGTTCCCCAACCCGTCGGACATCGCCTTCGGTCGCCATGCACCGATCCGCACGCTGTACCACGTGGCGTTCCCGCAGCGTCCGATCTGGAATGAGGGACGCGAGGGCGACGAGATCCTGATCGAGATCTTCGAGCACTGGCTGGAGCCGGAGGCGGGCTGACCGGCGCGCCGCAGCAGGAGGACGCATGGCAGCGAACGCGACGATTTCGGAGGCGAGCGAGCGGCTGCTGGATGCCCTGCGCGCGGTGCTGAGCGACAGGCAGCTGGTCTCCGCCGACGAGATCGAGGAGCGCATCCGCGTCGCGGATACCGCGTCGCCGGCGCAGGGCGCGCGGATGGTGGCGCGGGCGTGGACCGATCCCGAGTTTCGGGACCTGCTGCTGCGTGACGGAACGCGGGCGGCGGAGGCGATGGGCATCACCATGCGCGGCATGCCGCCCCTGGGTGTGCTGGCGAACACGCCCGACACGCATCACCTGATCGTCTGCACGCTGTGCAGCTGCTATCCGAAGGCGGTGCTCGGCTATCCGCCGTTCTGGTACAAGTCGGCCAGCTACCGCGCGCGCGCGGTGCGCGACCCGCGCGGCACGATCGCCGAGTGGGGCACGGTGCTGCCGGAGCATATGCGCATCCGCGTGGTGGACAGCACGGCGGACTACCGCTGGATGGTGCTGCCGATGCGTCCGGCCGGTACGGACGGCTGGGATCAGGAAAGGCTGGCGGGACTCGTGCGCGAGGGCGACATGATCGGCGTCACGGTTCCTCGTGCGGAGTAGGCGATGCTGATCCTGAAACCGAATTGCGAGTGCTGCGGCCGCGACCTTCCGCCGGAATCGGAGGACGCGATGATCTGCACCTTCGAGTGCACGTTCTGCCGCGACTGCGTGGCCACGCGGCTGAGCGGGGTGTGCCCGAACTGCAGCGGCAACCTGGTGGCGCGGCCGGTACGGCCGGCGGCGATGCTGGCGCGCTATCCCGCGTCGGCCGAGCGGGTGTTCAAGCCGGAAGGGTGTGCGAAGGCTGCGTGAGATTTCGTGAGCGGACTGCGGACCATGGATACCGATGTTCCTGACGTTCTCAACCGTCATCCGGTTCCTCGTCATCGACTGACGCTGGACGATTATCATCGCCTGGGTCTGGCCGGCATTCTGGGCGACGACGATCGCGTCGAGCTGCTCGATGGGCAACTGGTGGACATGTCACCTATCAGTCCGCGGCATGCGCTTGCAGTCGATGCGCTGACCGAGTTGCTGGTCCGCGCAGTTGGCGCACGAGCCGCCGTGCGCGTGCAGAATCCGATAGAGCTGGACGCAAGGACGGAACCGCAGCCGGATATCGCCTTGGTCAGGCGGCCCTGGCGTGGTTACCCGACCGCGCACCCGCAGCCGGCCGACATCTTCCTGCTGATCGAGGCTGCCGATACGAGCCTGGAGCTCGATCGCGGGGCCAAGCTTGAGCTGTACGCGAGGGCGGGAATCAGCGAGTTCTGCATTGTCGATCTGACAACGGACGGCGTGCTTGTGCACCGACGGCCACGAGACGAAGGTTACGAGCAAGTGACGAGGATCGGGCCTTCCGGTGTTCTGGAAGTCGAAGCTCTGCCCGGCGTGACAATTCCAGCCGATTCACTGTTCGCGTAGGCGGGATCAGCTCGCCGCCGACCGGTCCCATTGCGGCGCGAACGCCGGATTGACGCACCGCTGGTCCTTCGGAAGCTTCGCGATGGCGGCGCGGTCGGAGCCGTCCAGCACGATGCGCAGCGCCTCGAGGTTGGCGCGCTGGCCGTCCGCCCGCGACGATTTCGGGATCGCCGCCACGCCGTCCTGATCGAGCAGCCAGCGCAGCGCCACCTGCGCGGCGGTGGCGGCGTGCTTGCGGGCGATCTCGGTCAGCACCGGATGCTCGGCGAGCCGGCCCTGCGCGAGGGGGCAGTAGGCGGTGAGCGAGATGCCGTGCGCGCGCACCACGTCGAGGATCGCGGTCTGGTCCAGCCCGACGTGATACTCGACCTGGTCGGTGGCGATCGGCGCGCCGGTGGCGAGGGCGGCGCGCAGCATCGCGGACGGGAAGTTCGCGACGCCGATCGCCTTCGCGAGGCCGGCGTCGCGGAAGCTGACCAGCGTGTCGATCGCCTGGCCGAGGTTCATGTCCGGCGCCGGCCAGTGGATCAGGTAGAGATCGACGTAATCGAGGCCGAGCAGTCGCAGGCTGTCGTCCATCGCGCGGCGCATCGCGTCGGGCGCGAGGTTTGTCCACCAGACCTTGGTGGTCACGTGCAGCGTGCTGCGCGGCACGCCGGAGCGCGCGATGGCGCGGCCGACCGCATCCTCGTTGGCATACATCTGCGCGGTGTCGATGTGGCGGTAGCCCATCGCGAGCGCCGCCGTCACCGCGCGCTCGCACGCCTCGCCCTGCATGCGGAACGTGCCGAGGCCGAGCTTGGGCATCGACATGCCTTGCGACGTGATCATGTCCATGTATCGGCGCTCCTTGCGTACGTCATCGCGAGGCGCGTAGCGCCGTGGCGATCCAGGACCGCGCGGCAGGCGCTTGTCACGCGGCGCTGGATCGCCACGCTTCGCTCGCGATGACGGAGTGAACGGGTTTCGGCCTTCAGACTTAGGTTTAGCTCTTCTTCGACAGATCGATGACCGCGGCAAAACCGTCCTCGGTGCCGAACGCGAGATGCGAGCCGTCGGCGTTCCAGCCCAGCGCCGAGACGCTGCCGCGTCCCGGTGCGGCGACCGGCAACACCCGCGACGTGCCGATGTCGGCCAGCACCACCAGACCGTCGGAGAAGCCGGCCGCGACCATCTCCTGCTGCGGATGGCAGGCGAGCATCGTGCACAGCACGCCCTCGTCGCCGCCGGCGAGTTCCGTCGGCGCCTTGCCCATCGGGCCGCCGCCGAAGAACGGCCACACCACCACGCTCTCCGCGCCGCTGGTCGCGAGCCACTTGCCGTTGCGCGTGAAGCCCATCGCACGCGTCTTCGCCGGATAGCCGCTCATGCGCATGTGCTGGCTGTCCGACAGGCGCCAGCCGTGCAACGCGTTCTCCTGCATCGCGGTGACGACGCAGTCGCCGTCCGGGCTGACGACGATGCCGATGTGGCTGCCCTTCCACTCCATCACCCGCGGCGTGTCGGTCTTGGCGCCGACGAACCAGAGGCTCGAACCGTTGTAGTGCGACGCGCAGACGCGCTTGCCCTTGGCGTCGAACACCACGCCCGTCACGGTCGAGGGATGCGCGAGTTCCTTCAGCTTCTCGCCCGAGGCATCGAACAGATGCACCGCCTTGCCGACCGCTGCGGCGATCAGCGGCTTGCCGCCGGCGGCGGTGATCGCGACGTGCTCGACCCATTTCGAGCCGAACGAGGCGACGTTGGTCAGCGTGCCGTCCGCGGCGATGCGCTGCAGCTTGCCGTCGTCCCCGCCGCTGACGAAGAACGGGCCGCCGGCGAGCGACAGCGCGGCCCCGTCATGCGCCTCGATGGTGCGCCACTCCTGCCGGTCGGCGAGATCGATCAGCCGCAGCGTGCCGTCGCCGAACGCGAACGCGGCCGCCGAGCCGGCAAACGCGACGCCGCCGACATAGGCTTCGAGGTTGCGCCATACGCCGCGCTCTTGCAGCAGCGCGTCGGCGGCCGCGAGGCCGGTTTCGGTTGCGCTCACGCTCCTGCCGTTGGGATCAACTTGCGACGCACGCTTCGAAGCCGCGGCGCAGCAGCGGACGGTTCAGGTTGCGGCCGATGAACACCAGGCGAGAGACGCGCGGCTCGCCCTCGCGCCACGGGCCGATGAAGTCGCCGTCGGCGATCATGTGCACCGCCTGGAAGGCGAAGCGGCGATCGTCGTTCTTGTAGGCGAGGATGCCCTTCGTGCGCAGCAGGTCCTGGCCCTGCATCGCCAGCAGGCCGGATATCCAGGCGTTGAACTTCTCCGGGTCGATCGGCTGCTCAAGCTCGAAGCTGACGCTGCGCACATCGTCGTTGTGCTCGTGGCTGTCGTCCGCGAGGAAGTCGGGCCGCTCCGCCAGGATGCGGTTGAGGTCGAAGGCGCCCTGGTCGAGCACCTCGCCGATCGGAAGACTCGCTCGCGTCGTGCGGTGGATCTTGGCGAAGCGGTTGATCGCGCGGATGCGGCTCTCGACCTCTTCCAGCTCTTCCGGCGTCACCAGGTCGGTCTTGTTGAGCACGATCACGTCGGCGAACGCGATCTGATCGGCCGCCTCGTGGCTGTCTTCCAGCCGCTGCGGCAGGTGCTTGGCGTCGACCACGGTGACGATCGCGTCGAGGCGCGTCTTGGCGCGCACGTCCTCGTCGACGAAGAAGGTCTGGGCGACCGGCGCGGGGTTCGCGAGGCCCGTCGTCTCGATGATGATGCCGTCGAACGTGCCGCGGCGCTTCATCAGCCCGCCGACGATGCGGATCAGATCGCCGCGCACCGTGCAGCAGATGCAGCCGTTGTTCATCTCGAAGACTTCCTCGTCGGTGTCCAAGACGAGGTCGTTGTCGATGCCCAGCTCGCCGAACTCGTTGACCACGACGGCATATTTGCGGCCGTGGTTCTCGCTGAGGATGCGGTTGAGCAGGGTGGTCTTGCCGGCGCCGAGGTAGCCGGTCAGCACGGTCACGGGAACCTGTCCCGCCGGGGCCGGCGCGGTCTGCGGTGTGTCTGCCATCATGGGATCCGGGTCTGTCGGGCCGTCATATAGGCGGGCTGGCGAGGCGGGACCACCGCTCGGCGATGTCGGACCTGATGTCGGCCAGGCGCAGGCGGGCCTCGGCGGCGTCGAAGGCGCGCGCGCGGTGCTGCCCGGCCGCACCCAGCGCGGCGCGGCGCACCGGGTCCTCGGCGAGCAGCACGAAGGCTTCGGCCAGCGCCTCGGGATCGTCGGGATCGGCATAGACCGCGGTGTCGTCGGCGACCTCGCGCAACGCGCCGCGCCCGCTGGTGACCAGGGCGGCGCCGCAGGCCATCGCCTCCAGCGCGGTCAGGCCGAACGGCTCCTCCCACCGGCTCGGCACGGCGACGATCGCCGCGCGCGACATCGCGTCCAGCACCGCGTCGTGCGGGCGATAGCCGGCAAGCGTGACGCCCGCCGCCGCCGCGGCGGGGCGCAGCGCCTGGACGAACGGGGTCTCGGGACTGTCGGCGCGCATGCGGTCGGCGCCGATGATCTCGGCGCGCCAGCCGGGCAGGCGCGGCAGGGCGCGGGCGCAGGCGGCGACGAAGGCGTCCGCCCCCTTGTCCGCGACGACCCGGCCCACGAACAGGATGACCTTGTCGCGCGCGGCGCCGTTCGGGGGCGGGACCTCGTGCAGGTCGAGGCAGTTGGGCAGCACGTGGACGATCCGCTCGGCCGCCTCCGAGACGCCTTGCAGAAGCTGGTGGCGGAGCCATTCCGACGCGACGATGGCGCCGGCCATGCGGGCGAGCAGCTGGCCGCGCGCCGCCGGCGGGGCGATCCGGTGCATGCCCTGCGGGTCGTTCTGCAGGCACATGACGACCGGCACCCCGGTCAGCCGTACCGCGAGTGCGAGGGCGATGTCGGGGCGATTGTAGACCTCGACCAATTCGGGCTTGTTGCGCCGCAACAGGCGCAGGACGCCCGCGGCGTAGCGCGCGTTGGCGCTCAGGCCGAGCAGGCTGGGCGGGGCTGGGACGAACGCGGCGTCGTCGAAGATCGGGCCGGCCTGCCGACCGCCGACCACCAGCGTGTCCTCATCGGCGAGGCGACGGGTCAGCAGCCCGATTGCGCCGGCACGGCCGGGGCCGAAGCCTTCCCGAGGCGGCAGGACGACGGCGACACGCATCCCGGGGTTGTAATCACACCCCCCTCATTGGAGGAAGCCCCGCACCCTTCGGCGGATGGGTGACGCGGGCGGCGGAGCGCGGTTATGCGGGTGTTGCCGGGTTTTCGTATTTGTCGAGCAGCCACGACGCCGGTTCGGCGGCGGCGAGGCGGTACCAGTCGTCCACCAGCGGATGCGCGCGCACCGCGCCGCAATAGGCGCGGGTCGTGTCTGCCAGGTCCGGTTCGTAGGTCAGGAAACGCGCGACCACGGGTGCGAACATCGCGTCGGCCGCGCCGAAGCCGTTGCCGAACAGGTACGGGCCATCCGTGCCGTGGGAGGCGCGGGTTTCTCGCCAGATGGTCTGGATACGCGCGATGTCCGCCAATGCTCCCGGCGTGCGTCCCATGCCGGGAAAGCTGCGGCCGAGGTTCATCGGCATCGCCATGCGCAGCTCGCGGAACCCGGCGTGCATCTCGGCGGCGATCGCCCAGGCGTGCGCCCGCGCGACGCGGTCGGCGGGGAACAGCGCGGGCTCGAATTCGGCGCAATACGCGCAGATGGCGAGCGACTCCCACACGCGGGCACCGCGATGCTCTAGGTACGGAACGAGGCCGGCCGGGGTGGCCGCCTGCACGTCCGGCGTGGCGCCGCCGCGCAGCGGGATGACGACCTCCTCGACGTCGAGCCGCGCGAGCCGCACCGCCAGCCAGCCGCGCAGCGACCAGGACGAGTAGCGCCGCGTTCCGATGACGATCTTACCGTCAGTCATCGCCGTTCTCCCGCCGGGATCGGGTCAGCA
>DATEQV010000162.1:0-65058 GCA_035272265.1 Acidisphaera sp.
AGCTCGTGGCCCATGCGCGCCATGACGACGCTGAACCGCTCGCGCACGAATTGCGGCATCCCGAGCGAGTGCGATCCCGAGCTGTCCACCACATCGACCGTCCAGATGTTGCCGTCAAGGTGGATCACCAGGTGGCCTTTCACCGGGAGTTACAAACCAAGCATTCCATGTAATCGCAGGCACGACCTCTGTTGCGCAGGTAAAATCGACTGTGCCCCCATGATTGAGACCCTGATCGATATAAGGATTGTAACGATAAGAGATAACTATGTTGCCACTGAGATTGTTATCGCCATCAGGCCATACGGTGTACTGAGTAAACCTGATCGCCGCAGCCGCCGCACGGCCAAGATGCTCTTCTCGACCGGTCCACTGCACCAACTTGCCTACTTCTGTCACCGGAGCGAGGATGGGATAGCCCCCTTCAGAAAACTTGACCCATGCGTGCCATCAGGCCTGCGAAAGAAAATTGCTTGGGCCGAATAACGCTCTCCGTATTCAGGATGATTTCTTATCCCCGCCTTCACGACCGTTCCGGTGCAGGTCCTTTGCGGCATTGTATCAAGGATAGGCGACTTGACCGGATCGTTCGTGATGGTGAAGGGGCTCTTGGACAACACGGGCGCGTAACCGGCAGCCACCGGCTGATCGTGCCGGTGCGCCAGGACGTAGTGCAGCGAAATGTCCATATCGGCCTCCGGCGCGCCCGCCGGGAACGGCCGCACGAACCCTCCGCGGAACGCCGAGACGCCCGCCGTGTCGAGCGAGGGCGATCCCGAGCTTTCCACCACATCGACCGTCCAGATTCTGCCGTCAGGGTGGATCACCAGGTGGACTTTGACAGTGCCACCCTCATCGCTCTGCGACGCGTGTCTGGGATAGTAGGCGTGCACGTCCCACCATGCCTGCAATTGCCTCATCAAGTCGCGGCGGCCCGCGTTCGCCGGCTCCATTTGGTTCGTTATGCTGAAGTCCTGGGACAACGCGGGGGCGTAGCCGGCGGCTACCGGCGTCAGAACAAAAGCCGCGGCAAGGGCGGCTGAAGCGACCGACAACCGCATCGAGTGTTCTCCCGTCTTGGAGATCAATATCAGCCTTCCGCTGAGACCGTCCAGGTGTTGCCGTCAGGGTGGATCACCAGGTGGCCTTTCACCGGGAGTTACAAACCAAGCATTCCAGGTGATCGCAGGCACGATTTCTCTTGCGCAGGTAAAGTCGACTGTCCCCCCTTGGTTGATATTGTCTCTGGCGTTGTTAGTATCATAAAAGACATAAATGTTGCCCTGGAGATTGTTATCGCAGTCAGGCCATACGGTGTACTGAGTAAACCTCCAATGCGCAAACGGAAGATGCTCTTCTCTACCGGTCCACTGCACCGACTTGCCTACTTCCGTCACCGGAGCGAGGATGGGATAGCCCCCTTCATAAAACTTGACCCATGGCGTGCCATCAGGTTTGCGAAAGAAAATTGCTTGGGCCGTATAACGCGCTCCGTATTCAGGATGATTTCTTATCCCCGCCTTCACGACCGTTCCGGTGCAGGTCCTTTGCAGCATTGTATCAAGGATAGGCGACCTGACCGGATCGTTCGTGATGGTGAAGGGGCTCTTGGACAACACTTGCGTGTAGCCGGCAGCCACCGGCTGATCGTGCCGGTGCGCCAGGACGTAGTGCAGCGAAATGTCCATATCGGTCTCCGGCGCGCCCTCCGGGAACGGCCGCACGAACCCTCCGCGGAACGCCGAGACGCCCGCCGTGTCGAGCGAGCGCGATCCCGAGCTTTCCACCACATCGACCATCCAGATTCTGCCGTCAGGGTGGATCACCAGGTGGACTTTGACGGTGCCACCCTCATCGTTCTGCGACGCGTGTCTGGGATAGTAGGCGCGCACGTCCCACCATGCCTGCAGTTGCCTCATCAAGTCGCGGCGGCCCGCGTTCGCCGGCTCCAGTTGGTTCGTTATGCTGAAGTCCTGGGACAACGCGGGGGCGTAGCCGGCGGCTACCGGCGTCAGAACAAAAGCCGCGGCAAGGGCGGCTGAAGCGACCGACGACCGCATCGAGCAACCTCCTCTTTTTTAGATCAATGCCGGCCTTCCGCTGAAGCGAGGTGACAGGCAGGAGCATTAGCCCGTGCCGGACGCATGTCCAGGAGCTTCTGCACGATCGACATTCTGCCCGCACAAATACCTGCCGTGACTATCGGTATCTCGTGTCGGGCGCGGTGTCGTTTTCACCAGGCCCTGGGGTTGCATCGGATCACCCGCCGCTGTCCGCCGGGCGGTAGTGCAGCGTCACCACGACATCAGCCGGCTGCGCGGGCGTGCCCGGCGGGAACGGCGGCAGATGGGCGTTGCGAAACACCGCTACCGCCGCCGCGTCGAGCACACTCGATCCCGGCCTTGCACCACGTCGATCGACGTGACCTGGCCGTCGGAAGCAATAAAGATGGGGACTCTTACGTTGCCACCCTCATTGGTCTGCGACGCCTCCTTAGGATAGAAGGAGTGCTGGTCCCACCATTGCTTCAGCTTCCCCATCCAGGCGGCACCATTGTTCGCCTCGCTCGCGCGGCTCGGGGCATCCTGCCCGTCTGTCGCGTGCGCAGGCGCCCCCGCCGGGTTGACCGGAGCGCGGGCGGCCGCAGGCCGCGCGGCCGGGGCGCGGGCCGCCGCAGGCTGCGCGGCCGCGCGCTGTGGCGGCGCCGGCGGCGGGTGCGCCTGCGCGACCGGCGGGGGTGGCGGCGGGTGGGCCTGCACGACCGGCGGGGGTGGCGGCAGGGGCACCAGCGCGGGTGCCGGCGTCAGTGGCGGTATCTCGGTTTGCTGAACCGGTGGGGGCGGCGGCACGTCGGGTGCGGGTGCCGGCGTCAGTGGCGGTAGCTCAGCTTGCTGAACCGGTGGGGGCGGCGGCACGTCCGGTGCTGGTGCCGGCGTTGGTGGCGGTAGCTCAGCTTGCTGAACCGGTGCGGCCGGAGCAATCGGCGCGGCGGTTGCCTCCGTCGGGGCGGGCGGCTCCGGCGCCGCCTCTGCCGGCCCTTTCTCGAAAATAACATCCCCCGAGAGCGGTTCCGATGCACTTGTTGGTGGCTGCGTCGACGGAATCATCAGCAAGGACAGGAATACCGTCAGGTGCAGCGCCAGTGAAAGCAAGACCAGCCAGCCCAGCGTTTCGCGCCGGTGCACGCGCACCGCCAGCCGTTGGCTGCTGCTTAACATCGATCGAACCGGACTAAGAGGCGTTTCACCCCACCATGCACCACTGTTCGAGATCGACGATCTGAGCGGAGCGACGGAGCCGATCACTATCCGGCATGGTGGTGCTTTTCATGGCCAAGCGCACCTATCGTCCAACTCCGCCTTCCCCAGCCATCTGCTCATGACGACCCGCGAAGCTACCTCGAAACCGAGGTGCTCGTAGAAGCTCACCACCTGGGCGTTCGTCTCTCGAACCAGGAGCTGCACTTTCACGATCCCCCGTTGGCGCAGCCAGTCCTCTGCCGCCTGCACCATGCGCCGGCCCACGCCCGTGCCGCGCGATGCGGGACGGGCAGCAACGTAATAAAGCCAGCCGCGATGCCCGTCATGGCCGACCATGACGCTGCCCGCCACGTCGCCGGCCTCGTCAACGGCGACCAGCACGTCCGAGCACGGACCGGCTTTGGCGAAACGAAAGTCGGCGACCGGGTCGTTGTACGATGCAACCAGATCGCAGGCGCGCCACAGCGCGACCACTTCCTGCTCGTCTTCGGCAACCGCACTTCTCACGGTCAGCGACATCAGGTGCCTCGCATCGTGCGCAGCCTTAGGGCGCTTCCAACCTAAGAGCCCGTCTCGGAATGACTCCAGAACGACTGCTTCGACCCAAAGCGGACCTGACGCGTCGGCGCAGTCCATCGGGCGAGTTGCGTGATTAAGCAGAACGTACGTCAACCTGATCGTGTCCTCGCCAATTGGATCGCTGGCAACAAGGCGGAGCGGCGGCCGGGGGCCGGCGAAGAATGGCGTGCCGCGACCAAGCACGAAGGGGCGGAAGTAGAGTCGATACTCATCAATAAGACCAAGGTCGGTTAGGCTTCTTGCTAGGCCTGGTCCGGCGACTGCAATCTCCCCAACGAGCTGAGCCTTCAGCCCGCGTATCACCGCCTCGAGGTCGTCGTCGACAAGTGTGGCGTTGGGGCCGACTGACTTCAGCGAGCGCGACACGACCCACTTCGGTTGGCGCCGCCACGCCGCCGCGAAGTCGCGTTGCTCAGCGCTCCACTCAGGACCGTCTTCGTCCCAATAACGCATGACCTCGTACGTGCGGCGACCGTACACACTGCCGGTCAGGTCGCGCACATGCTCTATGAAGTGACGAAAGAGCGCGGGGCCTGGCCGCATTTCCAGGTGGTCGACGTAGCCGTCCAGGGACTGGGACAATCCGAAGACGAGCTTCGCCATGCTGCAAAATCTCCACCCAAGGGTCTTCAGAATAGCTTGAGCAGCCGTTACGCGGAAGTGAAGTTGGGCACAAACTGCACGCCGCTTTGTCGGTGCAACGAATAGCCAGAGGTCCGCTAACCACCCGAAGCGGCTGTCGGCGAAGTTGTCCGTTACGACGTAGTTTCGAGACAGGCACTAAGTGCAATCGCACTCATCTTGGTTTCGTCATGCTCCGCGAAGGCGGAGCATCCACGCGTTTGCCGGCCGCGCGAAAGAAAGGCGTGGATGGTCAGCCGGAGCCTCCCCTCGGGTGCGCCTCCGGCGCAGCCCGGGGGCGGACCATGACGTGTTGATACGGTTCGTGTGAAACTGGCCTAATGTTCGCAGCGCGAGCCCGCCCGCAAATCGGCTCAGCGACCGGCTCCGCCGTGGCCGACACTCTCGATGATCCAACCCGCCCCGTCTCGGTTCATCGCCGACCCGTCACCCGCGTCAATCGCCGCTCGGCAGGCGGATGTCCCGATCTGCCAAAAAATCCTGTTGACATACATTCCTAGGCTTCTTATCCTCGGTCGCAGTTTTTGGCCCCCAGCGATCGGGAGGACACGATGTTTCGCTGGCTCCCGACCTCGCTCCAACGCCTCTACCGAAGCCTCGCCAACGCCGTCCCCTACGCGCGCTCCACGCGCGTGCGCCCGCCGCCGCCGCCCGAGCCGGAAGCCCCGCTGCACGAGCGCGAGCGCATCTTCCGCGTCGAGATCATCCAGGACGCGTTCTGCCAGCGCCGCCCGATCGCGAAAAGCCTGTTCCGCACGCCCACCGGCCATCGCGGCGGCGAATCCTGGTGCGAACGCCGCGGCAACCATCTCCACCACCACCGCTGCCCGACCTGCACGGACGTCCGTGACCTCCACCGCCGCGCACGCCGGGGCGACCCGGACGCCGACCGCCGGCTGCACCGCCTCGCCACCCGTGCCGCCATGCGCCTGCTCGCCGAGCGCCGCCAGTACGCCGACGCGCGCCGCCGCCAACGCGCCGCCATGCCCCCGCGCGACCCGCCCGCGGACCCCAAACTGTTCTTCAGCCTCGGCTGGGCGCGATGGCGCGCCCGCCGCGCCGCCGATCCCGGCCGATGGTTCATCGTCGAGCGGCGCGCCGTCGAAGCGAAACTCGTGCGCGCGCACACGCTCCACCTGCGCGGCCAGCTCCACCGCCGCCGAACCCGCGCGAGCGACCTCGAAGCCGCCGAATCCGCAGGACGCAAAAGCGCGCAGCGCGCATTGCGCCGCCTTGGCGTCGCGGAAGCCGCTTCGGACCGCGCCACGGTTCCGGCACCCAACCCAACCTCGTCATTGCGAGGACCGCGAGCCGAAGGCGTGGCGGGACGAAGCAACCCAGAGCCGCGTGAAAGGCGTCTGTCACGCGGCCCTGGGTTGCTTCGCTCCGCTCGCAATGACGGAGTTTCGGAGCCGACGACCGACGCTTCAGCGCGCGGTGGCGACGACGCGCATCCGGCCGCGACACCGGAAGCGGTCAACCCCGCGCCGCCACCCGCCGCCACACCTCCGGCCACCGGGGGCGAAGCGCCGGCACAAATGCGCGTCTCGCGGCGCCCCCCGCCACCGGACTCCCCGATCAAGATCGGCGCCGGGCGCTCGCCGATCCCGCCGCCGCGCTTTCCCCGCGGCTGCCTGCGCTGCAACGCGCAGCCCGCCCCGGCGACTCCCCGAACCGGCGCGCTCGTCTGCACCGGGCTGGACGCCGCGGCGCGGACCCCCGACAACCGCCTCGCCATGAACACCGACCTGTTTGCCCCCGACCTGCTTGCCCCCGACCTGTTTGCCGCCATCCGCGACCACGTCCTCGCCGCGCTGCGCGAAGTCGTGCCGGACGCCGGCGACGACGTGCTGGCCAAGGTCGAGGTGACGCCCACCAAAGACCAAGCCCACGGCGACATGGCCACCAACGCCGCGCTGGTCGTGGCCAAAGCCGCGCGCCTTCCGCCGCCGAAGATCGCCGCTTCACTCGCCGGACGCCTGCGCGCCGTGCCCGACATCGCCGGCGCCGACCCCGCCGGCCCCGGCTTCGTCAACCTGCGCCTCCGCCCCAGCGCCTTCCGCGCGCTGCTGCCGCACATCCTGCGCGTCGGCGAGACCTTCGGCGACAGCCGCGTCGGCGCGGGCGTCGCGGTCAACGTCGAATACGTCTCCGCCAACCCGACCGGCCCGATGCATGTCGGCCATTGCCGCGGCGCGGTGGTGGGCGACGCGATCGCCAACCTGCTCGCCAAGGCCGGCTACGCGGTCACCAAGGAATACTACGTCAACGACGCCGGCGCGCAGGTCGCGTCGCTCGCCTGGGCCGCCTACTGGCGCTACCTGCAGGCGATCGACTCGCCGACCACCGAGGACGCGTTCGACGCGCTCGCCCCCGGCGGCCTGCAATATCGCGGCGACTACCTGATCGACGTCGGCGCACGCCTCGCCGAATGCCACGGCACGTCGCTCGCCGCGCCCGATCGCAGCGCCGCGCGCCCCTCGCTGTGGTTCGAGATCGTGCTCGCGTCGACCGTTGCCGAAATGATGGCGATGATCCGCGACGACCTCGCCTTGCTCGGCATCCGCCAGGACGTGTTCACCTCGGAACGCGCGCTGCTCGACGCCGGCGCCGTCGACCGCACGCTCGCGTATCTGCGCGAACGCGGAATGATCTACGAAGGCGTGCTCGACCCGCCCAAGGGCAAAACACCCGACGACTGGGAGCCGCGCGAGCAGACGCTGTTCCGCGCCACCGCGTTCGGCGACGACGTCGACCGTCCGCTGCGCAAGTCCGACGGCAGCAACACCTATTTCGCCAACGACATCGCCTATCACGCCGACAAGATCGCGCGCGGCGCGGACGTGCTGATCGACGTGCTCGGCGCCGATCACGGCGGCTACGTCAAGCGCATGGCCGCCGCCGTGCAGGCGCTGTCGGCCGACCGTTCCGTAACGTTCGAAGCCGCGATCTGCCAGATCGTGCATCTGCTGCGCGGCGGCGAGCCGATGCGCATGTCCAAGCGCGCCGGCACGTTCGTGACGCTGCGCGACCTGCTCGAGGAAGTCGGCCGCGACGCCGTGCGCTTCACCATGCTGACGCGCAAGGCGGACGCGCAGATGGAGTTCGACCTCGACGTCGTGGTGGCGCAGACCCGCGACAACCCGGTCTTCTACGTCCAGTACGCCCACGCCCGCTGCCGCTCGGTGCTGCGCGCGGCGGCCGAGATGTTCCCGCCCGAGCAGGTCACCGACGCCGCCCTCGCCCAGGTGCCCCTCGATACGCTGGAAGCGGACCCCGAACTCGCCGTCATGCGCCGGCTGGCCGGCTGGCCGCGGCTGGTGGACGGCGCTGCACAATCGAGGGAGCCGCACCGAATCGCGTTTTTCCTCTATGACTTGGCGGGCGACTTTCATATGCTGTGGAATCGCGGGAAGGACAACGCGACCCTCCGCTTCCTGCAGGCCGACGCCCCGGTCGAAACGCTCGCGAGGCTCGCTCTGGTGGCGGCCACGGCGACCGTGATTCGCTCGGGACTGGCGGTGATGGGGGTCGAACCGGTCGAGGAGATGCGCTGAGCGTCTCCCTCCCGGAATAAAGACGGGGAGAGACGATGGCGACCGACCGACTCGACATGCCGACCTATCGCGCGCCGCGCAGCGCGGGGCTGGACGGCGGCACCAAGCGCCTGGCGCTGACCGCGCTCGGCCTGGGCGGCGCGCTGGTCGTGGTGCTCGGCCTGTGGACCGTCTCCGGCCACCGGCGCGGCGACATCCCGGTGATCCGCGCCGAACCCGGCCCGTACCGCGTGAAGCCGACCGACCCGGGCGGGATGCAGGTCAACGGCGCCGACGAGGACGTCCTCGGCACGGGCCGCCCGGGTGTCGACGACAAGCTCGCCCCCCCGCCCGAGACCCCGGAACCCTCGGCGCTGCGCACCACCCAGTCCGCGCCGACCGCCAATGCGGCCCCGGCACCCGCCCCGGCACCCGCCGCGACCAGCCCGGCACCGGCGCCGGCCGCCGCGCCCCCGGGCGCATCCGCGCCCGCCGCATCCGTGGCGCCGGCGATTGCCCCCGCCGCGGCGACTCCCGCGCCGCGCACAACGCCCGCGGCCCCGATGCCCCCGCACGCCGCTGCCCAGCCGGGCGCGACCGAGGTGCAGCTTGCCGCCGTGGCCAGCGAGGACGACGCGCAGAAGGAATGGGCGCGCCTGTCGCACAAGGCCCCGGAACTGTTGGGCGACCGCCGGCCGCTGGTCACCCGTTTCGAGCGCGACGGCAAGACGTTCTTCCGCGTGCGCACCGGCGGCTTCGCCGACGTCGCCGAGGCGACGCGCTTCTGCGAGCAGGCCCGCGCCAAGGGCCTCGCCTGCTCCATCGCGGCGTTCTGACCTGAAGGCCGCCCCGCCCTGAAAGCCGCCATCGTCGGCATCGCCGGGCCGTCGCTCGATCCGGCCGAGGCGGCGCTGTTCTTCACGGCCCCTCCGGCCGGCGTGATCCTGTTCGGCCGCAACATCGAAACGCCGGGCCAGCTTGCCGCGCTGTGCGCCGATTTGCGCACCAAGCTGCCGCAAGGTGCGGTAGTGCTGGTCGACCAGGAGGGCGGCCGCGTCGCCCGCCTGCGCCCGCCCCACTGGCGCGCCCACCCCTCGGCCGGCGTGATCGGCACGCTGCACGCCACGGACCCGGCGGCCGGACTGCGGGCGGCATGGCTGACCGGGGCGCTGATCGGGCTGGATTGCGCCGACTTCGACGTGATCTGCGCGCCGGTGCTCGACCTGCAGGTGCCCGGCGCGCATGCCGGCGTGGTGGGCGACCGCGCCTTCGCCGCCGATCCGCAGGCGGTGGCCGCGCTTGGCGCCGCCTTCGCCGACGGAATGCTGGCCGCGGGCCGGCAGCCGGTGATGAAGCACGCGCCCGGCCACGGCCGCGCGCTGGTCGACAGCCACGAATCGCTGCCGGTCGTGGACGGGCCGATCGACGACGACGTGGTGCCGTTCCGGGCGAATGTCCGGCTGCCCTGGGCCATGACGGCGCACATCCTGTATAGGGCGATCGACCCCGACCGGCCGGGCACGGTCTCGCCGACGGTGATCGATTCGGTCATACGCGGCCGGATCGGCTTCGATGGAGTCCTGGTGAGCGACGATCTGGCCATGTCCGCCCTGTCCGGACCGCCCGCTGCCCGCGCATTGGCAGCACTGGCGGCCGGCTGCGACCTCGCCGCCTACTGCGCGGGCGACGCGGACCACACGAATGCGGTGCTGCAGGCGGTCCCGCCGATCACCGAGGCCGCCCGGCGCCGGCTGGCGGCCGGCGCGGCGCTGGCGGCCGCCCGCGCGAAGACGCTCGATCCGGACTCGCTGGCCCCCGACTCGCTGGCCGAGGAACGGGATCGGCTGCTGGCGTGACCGATCTGGCTGTCCAGCTTGCGATCGCCGCGATTCCGGTGATCCTGGCCATCACTCTGCACGAGGCGGCGCATGGCTACGCCGCGCTCGCCCTGGGCGACGACACCGCGAAGCTGGCCGGGCGGCTGTCGCTCAATCCGCTGCGCCACATCGATCGCGTCGGCACGATCCTGCTGCCCGGCATCCTGCTGGTGACCCAGCTGCTGACGCTGCACCGCGTGGTGTTCATGTTCGGCTGGGCCAAGCCGGTTCCGGTGAGCGCCTGGAAGTTCAGCAACCCGCTGCGGATGATGGCGCTGGTCGCCTGCGCCGGGCCGCTGATGAACTTTGCGCTGGCCCTGCTGGGCGGCCTGGCGCTCGGCGTCGTGCTGCGCCACGGCGAGGGCAACGGCACCGTCTACATCCTGCTGTTCTGCGCCTATTTCATCCAGGCCAACCTGATCCTCGGCCTGTTCAACCTGATCCCGATCCCGCCGCTGGACGGCGGCCGGATCGTCGTCGGCCTGCTCCCCCGGCCGCTCGCCCTGCGCTGGGCGGCGCTGGAGCGCTACGGCATCCTGATCGTGCTGCTGCTGCTGATCGGCCCCTCGCTGGCGGGCGAGTTCGGCCTGCACTTCGACCCGCTGCGCGACGTGCTCGTGCCGGTGCTCGAGAGCGCCTACCGGGTGGTGCTGCGGGTCGCCGGCGTTCCCCTGGACAGCCCCTATGCCGACTGACGCGCAAGTCGCGCCCGAACCGATCGCCACCGACGCCTTCGTCGTGCGGCTGGAGGGATTCGAGGGCCCGCTCGACCTGCTGCTGGACCTCGCACGCGGCCAGAAGCTCGACCTGGCGCAGATCTCCATCCTCGCCCTGGTCGACCAGTACCTGGCGGTGATCGAGGGCGCTCGCCGCGTCCGGCTCGAGCTGGCGGCCGACTGGCTGGTGATGGCGGCGTGGCTCGCCTGGCTGAAGTCCCGCCTGCTGCTGCCGAAGGACCACCAGCTCGCCGACGAGGGCGAGACGGCAGCGGAGACCCTCGCCGCCCGGCTGGCCGACCTGCAGGCGATCCGCGCGGCCGCCGCGTGGCTGGGCCTGCGTCCGCAGCTGGGCCAGGACGTCTTCGCCCGCGGCGCACCGGAGGACCTGACCGAGACCGACCGCTCCCGCCTGCTGCTGGACCAGCCCTCGCTGATGCGCGCCTATCTGACGGCGGTGCGCCGCGGTGGCTCGAGACGCGCCTATGCGCCGCGTCCGCTGACGATCTGGACGGTGCGCGAGGCGCTGGAGCGCGTGGGCAAGTTGCTGGGCAGCCTGCCGGACTGGAGCACGCTGGAGCGGTTCCTGCCGGAGAGTGCGCTGGGCGATCCCACCGAGCGGCGTGCGGCGCTGGCGAGCACGCTGCTGGCGGGGCTGGAGTTGGCGCGCGGCGGCGAGGTTCGTCTGCGGCAGGATGCCGCGTTCGGCCCGATCCTCATCCGCCGCGCGCCGCCGCAGGAGAAGGCGACGTGACCGATATCAGCACCGAACCCGACGAGTCGGATAGCGCGCCGGCATCCAACCCCGCGCCGGCCCCGCCGGACGAGGACGCGATCCGTCTGGCCGAGGCGTTGCTGTTCGCCAGTGCCGGCCCGGTGACCGCGCGCGCCCTGTCGCAGGTGCTCCCGGAGGACGCGGACGCCGACGCCGTATTGGCCGCGCTGGCCGCCCGCTACGCCGGGCGGGGCGTCGAGGTCGTTGCGGCCGGCGGCGGGGTGATGTTCCGCACGGCGCCGGACCTCGCGCCGCGGCTGCGCAAGGTGGTGCAGGTGCCGCGCCGGCTGCCGCGCGCGGCGATGGAGACGCTGGCGATCGTCGCCTACCACCAGCCCGTCACACGGGCCGAGATCGAGGAGATCCGCGGCACCAGCCTGTCGCAGCAGACGCTCGACAGCCTGCTCGAAGCCGGCCTGATCGCCCCGCGCGGCCGCAAGGAAAGCCCCGGCCGCCCGACCCTGTGGGCCACCACGCCCGGCTTCCTCGCCCAGTTCGGCCTGAAAGACCTGCGCGAACTTCCCCGGCGGGAGGACCTGCTGGTCGAGCCCCCCAGCCCCGCCGACCGTGCGGCGCTGGCGGCGGGCGAGACGCCGGCCTCCGACGAGCCGCCCGCCGAAGCCGAGACCGAGAGCGTTGCCGGCGAAGCTGCGTCCGAACCACCGGTTGAAAGAAGCGGACTGGGTTCCTAGGTTCACCCGCGGGCTGCAACGGAGGAACGCCCGCCGCCTTTCGCCGGACCGATCGCGAGTCTATGTGAGCGTCAGCCTGTTGCCCGCCCGGCGATCACGGACAGCGCAGGATGCATCCCGAGCGAAAGCCCGGCAGACACGCATGCGTGCCGGACGCGGGTGCGGGCGGCGAGGCTGGTATAAGGACGCCTGATGTTCGACTTCGCCTGGTCCGAGATCGGCCTGATCGCCGTCGTCGCCCTCGTGCTCATCGGCCCGAAGGACATGCCGGTTGCCGTCCGCGCGCTGGCCGGCGCCATGAAGAAGGCCCGCCGCATGGCCGGCGAGTTCCAGACCCATGTCGACGAGATGATGCGCGAGGCGGACCTGCACGAGGTACGCCAGAGCATCAACGAAATCCGCAACTTCGACTTCAAGGGCGAGTTCGAGCGCACCGTCGACCCGGACCGCAGCATCCGCGACACCTTCGCCAGCAACCCGCTGCACCCCGACCCGATCGCTCCCGCCGCATCGGCCGTGGTGGCGTCTGAAACGATCCACCTGCCTGCCTCGCCCCCTGGGGCGCCCGAGGAACCGGAATCGCTGCCGACCTGGTTCGTCCCGGCTGCCGACGACGTGGCGCCCGGCGCCGCACCGGTCGTCGTGCAGCACCTGGGGCCGGCGACGCCCGCGAACCCGGAGCCGTCGCCCGCACCGTCGTTCGTCCCGCCGGGAGCGGCTCCGGCTGCGCCGGTGCCGTCCTCCGGCGCGAGCGGCTGACCGGCGGCCCGACGCATGGACGCCACGCCGCAGATCGAAGATCCGATCAACGACAAGCCGATGCCGCTGCTCGATCACCTGATCGAGCTGCGCCGCCGGCTGGTGTACTCGATGATCGCCTTCGTCGTGATGTTCGGCGTCTGCTGGGTGTTCAAGTTCCGCATCTACGGGTTCCTCGCCGCGCCGCTGGCGGAGATCCTCGCCAAGCGTCCCGATCTGCAGGGCTCGCTGATCGGCATCGGCCTGACGCGCCCATTCCTGGTCTACATCAAGGTGGCGGTGTTCGGTGCCGCGTTCACCGGCTTTCCGGTGTTCGCGACGCAGCTCTGGCTGTTCGTCGCACCCGGCCTCTATCGTAGCGAAAAGCGCGCGATGCTGCCGTTCCTGATCGCCACCCCGGTGCTGTTCCTGCTGGGCGCGGCGATCGCCTACTACTTCGTCTTCCCGGTCGCCTGGAGCTTCTTTCTGTATTATTTCGGCCCGACCGGCGGCGACGGCTTGCAGATCAAGCCGCAGATCGACGTCAACGAGTATCTCGGCCTGGTGATGAAGCTGCTGTTCGCCTTCGGCCTGACGTTCGAGGTGCCGGTGCTGCTGACGCTGCTCGCCCGCGTGGGCATCATCTCCTCGCGCGGGATGAAGCGGGTGCGCCGCTACGCCTATGTCGGCATGTTCGTCGTCGCCGCGGTGCTGGCGCCGCCGGACATCTATTCGCAGTGCGCGCTCGCGGTCATGCTGATCCTCCTCTACGAGGTGTCGATCTTCATCGCCCGCATGATCGAGCCTAAACCCGTCGAGGCCTGATGCACGACATCCGCGCCATCCGCGCCGACCCGGCCGCGTTCAACCGCGCGCTTGAGCGACGCGGTCTCGAGCCGCAAGCAGACGAGCTTCTGCAACTGAATGAAAATCGCCTGGAGAACCTGCAGGCTCTGGAAGCAGCACAGCGGACTCTGAAGAATCTTTCGGAGAACATCGGAAAACGACGAAGGCTGGGTATCTCGACAGACAAGATGCAGGCCGATGTCGAGCAAGGCGCGTCGCTCGGCGAACGCATTAAGGAGTTTCAGGCCCGAGCGAACGAGTGGGATTCTTTGCTTAAGGCGAGGTTGGAAGGCCTTCCGAACGTCCTAGATGACGACGTGCCGAACGGCGCGGACGAGAGCGCCAACGTGGTGCTCGCCGTGCACGGCGACCGGCCCGTCTTTGATTTTCCCGCAAGCCAACATGACGAGCTCGGCGAAGCATTCCGCGAGATGGACTTCGTCAGGGCTGCGAAGATTGCCGGAAGCCGCTTCACCGTGCTGCGAGGCAAACTTGCGCGCCTTGAGCGTGCGCTCGGACAGTTCATGCTCGATCTGCACACGACCGAGCATGGCTACTCAGAAGTTTCGCCGCCCTCGTTGGTCAATACCGCGAGCGCCTACGGCACGGGCCAACTCCCCAAATTTGCAGAGGATCTGTTCCAGACCACCGATGGACGCTGGCTCATCCCGACCGCCGAGGTTCCATTAACCAACCTCGTGGCCGGAGAGATTCTTGCCGAGTCCGCGCTGCCAATGCGGCTGACCGCACTTACCGACTGCTTCCGCTCTGAAGCCGGCGCCGCGGGCCGCGATACGCGCGGGATGTTGCGGCAACATCAGTTCCGGAAGGTCGAACTCGTCTCCATCACCCACCCCGACCGCAGCGCTGAAGAACACGAACGGATGACAAGCTGCGCCGAAGCGGTGCTAAGCAAGCTCGGCCTGACTTTCCGCCGGGTCATTTTATGCTCGGGAGACACGGGCTTCTCCGCGGCGAAAACCTACGACCTCGAAGTCTGGCTGCCTGGCCAAGGCGCTTGGCGCGAGATCAGCAGCTGCTCGAACTGCCACGCCTTCCAAGCCCGCCGTATGAACGCGCGCTTCCGCGCCGCCGACGGCAAGACGGTAGCACACGTGCACACGCTGAACGGCTCGGGTGTTGCAGTCGGCCGGGGTCTCGTGGCGGTGATGGAGACGTACCAGCAGGCCGTGCCATCCATCGCAATACCGCCCGTCCTGCAGCCCTACATGGGCGGGCTGAAGGTCATCGGGCCGTAACACCGGCGAGCCGCCCTGAGCGGACTGCCTGCTCCGGAAACTCGCTGGCGAGCTTCCGGAGCAGGACATCCGGCTCGACCTCAGATCTCCGTGCGGCTCATCATGCCGGCCATGTTGTCGGCCTGACGGATCGCCAGTGCGACGATCGTCAGCGTCGGGTTGCACGCGGCCCCCGTGGTGAACTGGCTGCCGTCGGAGATGAACAGATTCTTGATGTCGTGCGTCTGGCCGAACTTGTTCACCACGCCGTCGCGCGGCTTCTCGCTCATCCGGTTGGTGCCCATGTTGTGCGTGCTGGGATACGGCGGCGTCGGGAACGTCCGCACCGCGCCCACCGCATCGTAGATCGCCGCCCCCTGCTTGTAGGCGTGGTTGCGCATCGCGGTGTCGTTCTCGTGGTCGTCGAAATGCACCGACGCGACCGGCATCCCGTTCGCGTCCTTCACCACCGGATCGAGGGTGACGCGGTTTGTCTCGCGCGGCATGTCCTCGCCGACGATCCACATCCCCGCCATGTTGGCGTAGTCATCCATCGCGCTGGTGAAGCTGCGCCCCCACGCGCCGGGGTTGAGGAACGCCGCCGTGAACGGCAGCCCGAGCGACAGCGTCTCCAGCTCGTAGCCGCCGACGAAGCCGCGTTTGGGATCGTTGATCGACTCGTCGCGCACGATGCCCGCCATCGTCGTGCCGCGATACATGTGCACCGGCTTCTCGAAGATCGCGTACACGCTGCCCGTCATGTGCCGCATGTAGTTGCGCCCGACCTGACCGGAGCTGTTGGCCAGCCCGTCGGGGAACTTCGCCGACGCGCTGTTGAGCAGCAGCCGCGGGCTTTCCAGCGAATTGCCAGCCACCGCGACGACGCGGGCCTTCTGCCGCTGCAGCTTTCCCTGGCCGTCGAGGTACACCACGCCGGTGACCAGCCCCGCGTCGTTGTGCTCGATCTTCACCGCCATCGAGTTCGGACGCACCTCGAGGTTTCCGGTCGCCTCGCCCTTCGGGATCTCGGTGTACAGCGTCGACCACTTGCCGCCCGACTTGCAGCCCTGGAAGCAGAAGCCGATCTGCTGGCACGCGCCGCGCCCGTCGCGCGGCTGGCTGTTGATCGACATGTTGCCGGTGTGGACTTCCTTGTAGCCGACCTTCTTGGCGCCCGCCTCGAGCACCTTGAAGTTGTTGTTGCCCGGCAGGCGGGGAATGTCGTTGGTCCCCGTCGTGCCCATCTTGAACTCGGCCTTGGCGTAATAGGGCTCCATCTCGGCGAGCGTGATCGGCCAGTCCAGCAGCGACGTGCCCGGCAGCGCGCCGTACGTGCTGCGCGCCTTGAACTCGTAGTCGCGGAAGCGCAGCGACGCGCCTGCCCAGTGCACCGTCGATCCGCCGACCGACTTGACGATCCACGCCGGCAGGTTCGGGAAGTCGTGCGCGACACGCCACGTGCCGGACGTCGTGCGCATGTCCTTCCACGCCAGCTGCGCGAAGCTCCCCCACTCGTCGTTGATGAAGTCCTGGATCTCGTGCCGGCCGCCGGCTTCCAGGATGACGACCTTGATGCCTTTCTGCGCGAGCTCGTTGCCGAGTGTCCCGCCGCCCGCGCCGGAGCCGACGATGCAGACCACGCTGTCGTCGTTGAGATCGAAACTGGCCATGATTGCGTGCTCCCCCTCAGACCGACGGCAGCCAGTCGATGTCGTTGAAGCCGCGATGGATGTAGCCGCCGTGCTCGGCGGAGGACCCCTCGTAGCCGAACTTCGCCCAGACCTCCTTCTGGTTGTACAGCGAGACCACAAGGTCGCCGCGGATCTTGCTGAAGAACGGCGTCTGCTCCATGCCCTGCAGCACGACGACGCGCTGCTCCTCCCACGGCACGTCGATATAGGCGGCATTGAAGTGGCTCTTGGCGTCCTGGTCGGCGCGCTCGATGCCGAACGCGATCATCTCGTGGAACGCCCCATCGCCGCCCGCCTTGGCGTCGTACGGCGTGACGGCGCGCACGTAGTAGACGTCCGCCAGCCGGTCATGCGGGAAGATGTCGCGCGCCATCAGCGCGAGCGTGGCCATCTGGTGCGGCGTCAGCGTCTTCGCCTCGGCCGCCCACGCCGCCTTGGCCGAGAACGTGACACCGGCCGCAGCCGCCGCGGCCGTTCCTTGCAGGAACGTGCGCCGTCCGACCCGCACCCGTCCGTCGATCTTTCGCATGGAATTTCCCCCTTGTTGTGTTCTGTGTCAGCGGTAACGGCCGGCGCGCTCCAGCACCTCGATCTTGTAGCCGTCGGGATCCTGCACGAAGAAGAAGCGTGCGAGCCGGCGGCCCTCGAGCGTCATCTCCTTGATCGGCGCCGGGTTCAGGCCCGCGCCGGCGAACCGGGCGTGCTCGGCGTCCAGGTCCTCGACCGTGAAGGCGATGTGCCCGTAGCCGTCGCCGAGCGCATACGGCTCGGTGCGGCCCTCGTTGATGGTCAGCTCCAGTTCGAACGGCGTCTCCTCGCTGGCGAGGTAGACGAGCGTGAAGCCGTCGAAGCGGAAGCGGTCGACGACGCGCATGCCGAACGCGCGCTCGTAGAAGTCGATTGAGCGCGCCTCGTCGAGCACGCGCAGCATGCTGTGGATCGCCTTGGCCATTCAGTGCTGCTCCTTCAGGTAAGCGATGATCGTCTCGCGGATCTCGGCGTCGGGCTGGCGGTACGGCATCACCGCGCCGGGGATCACCGATGGCGGGTTGGTCAGCCACGCGTTCAGGCGCGTCTCGTCCCAGGTGAAATCGGCCTTGGCGAAGCCGGCCGAATAGCTGAACCCCGCCACGCTCCCCGCTCTGCGGCCGTACACGCCTTTCAGCGTCGGGCCCTGCCGCTGCTCGTTCGGATCGAGCGAATGGCAGGTGCCGCACTGATTGAGGAACACGCTGGCGCCGTCGGGCTTGCCGACATCGGTCGGCACGGTGAACTGCGCGCGCGCTGCAGGACCGGCCGCGACGGCCGCGGCGAGCAAGCCGGCCCGCAGGACTGGCATCCGTTCCCCCCATTGTCCGGCGGGAACGTAGGCGGCCCAGCCGAACCGTGGGTAGTATCAGGCTACGACGCGCATCTCCGGCGTGCGGCGGGCGACCTGTTCGGCGTGCAGGTCCTGGTCGCGCAGCCAGTGCATGCAGGTGACGCGCAGGAAGCTGGCGAAGTTCGGCACGTCGCCCTGCTTGGCCATGATCTCGTCGTGCAGCACGGAGACGAAGCGGGCGACCGACATGCCCTCGCGCCGCGCGATCTCGCCCAGCGTGTCCCAGAATGCCGCTTCGAGCCGGATCGAGGTGACGTGCCCATGCAGCCGGATCGGCCGCGTCTCGGCCTCATAGGTCGCCGGGTCCTGCGAGACGAAAAGCCGGCACATAGGTTCCTCCCAAGCGCGGGTCTGAGTGGCCCGTCTGGCCCGATCATGGGGCCGCCGCCGGAGAACGCAACTTCGCCGGGTCCGGCGTTCTTGGGACCGATCGTGGCCGCGCTACGCGGGCCGGTCGGGTGTTTTTGCTTTGTTCCGGGCAGACTGTTACAGTCAACGCGTGGCTGAAGAACCGTTCAACCTTGTCCTGGACCTGCTTCGGGCGATACGCGCCGACGTGTCCGCCCTCCGCGACGACATGCGCGACCTGCGGATGCAGGTGAGCGATTTGCAGATCTCCGTCGCCGCGCTGAGGCGCGACAAGCTCACGATGCTGGGGTGACGGCCCACATCCACGTGCGGCTCGACCGGCTGACCGACGAGGTCAATCGCATCAAGCGGCGACTGGACCTCGTCGACAACTAACGACTGCGAACTACCGCTTGCTGAACTGGAAGCTGCGCCGCGCCTTGGCCTTGCCGTACTTCTTGCGCTCGACCACGCGCGAATCACGCGTCAGGAACCCTGCCACTTTCAGGATCGCGCGCAGCTCCGGGTCGTAATAGGTCAGCGCGCGGCTGATGCCGTGACGCACCGCGCCGGCCTGGCCCGACAGGCCGCCGCCGTTGACGGTGCAGTAGACGTCGAACTGGTTGTAGCGGTCGGTGACCAGGAACGGCTGGGTGATCAGCATCCGCAGCACGGGACGGGCGAAATATTGCGCCGCCTTCTTGCCGTTGACCATGATCTCGCCCTTGCCGGCCTTGATCCAGACGCGCGCCACCGACTCCTTGCGCCGGCCCGTGGCGTAGCTGCGGCCCATGGCGTCGCGCTTGGGCTCGCGCTTGACCGCCGCCCCCGGCTCGCCGGGCGCCGGCTGGCTGCCAGCGATCCCGAGGTCCTTGAGGTCGGCGAACGTGCCGGAGCGTGTCTGCGTGCCTGACATGGATGCCCCCTCAGATGCGTGCGTTCTTGCGGTTCATCGCCGCGATATCGACCTTGCGTGGCTGCTGCCCGTCATGCGGATGTTCGGGCCCGGCGTACACGTACAGGTGCTTCATCTGTTTGCGCTGCAGCGGGCCGCGTGTGATCATCCGCTCCACCGCCTTCTGGATCACCCGCTCGGGGTGCGCGCTGTCCAGGCGCTGCCGGATCGTGCGGCCCTTGATGCCGCCGGGATAGCCGGTGTGGTAGTAGAACACCGACTGGTCGATTTTGTTGCCCGTCACGCGCACCTTGCGGGCGTTGACGATGACAACGTGGTCGCCGCAGTCGACATGCGGCGTGAACTGCGGCTTGTGCTTGCCGCGCAGGCGGTTGGCGACGATGGCGGCGAGCCGGCCGAGGACGAGGCCCTCGGCGTCGATCAGCACCCAGTCCTTCTTGACGTCCGCCGGCTTGAGCGAGGCCGTGGTCTTCATGGCAAAGTTCCGCGGGTTTGGGAGAGGCGCGCTATATCCCCGCCGAAGGCCGGTCTGTCAATGGTTCCGGGCTGTGGTAAAACCATACCACAGCTTGAAAGGGCGCATGGCGCGGGCGCAGCATGGCTCCCATGAGCGATAAACCGCACGGGCTTGGCCGTAACGCGGCCAATTACGGCGACCCCGAGTTCGCACTCTACCTGCGCCGGTCCTTCGCGCTCTCGATGGGCTACTCCCGCGAGATGCTGGACCGCCCGGTGGTCGGCATCGTCGATACCGCGTCGGGATACAACAACTGCCACCGGACGGTTCCCGAGCTGATCGAGGCGATCAAGCGCGGCGTGCTGGCGTCCGGCGGACTGCCCCTGCCCTTCCCCACGGTGTCGCTGTGCGAGCCATCGCTGTTCCCGACCTCGATGCACTACCGCAACCTCGCGGCACTCGACACCGAGGCCATGCTGCGCGCGCAGCCGATGGACGCGGCCGTGCTGGTCAGCGGCTGCGACAAGACCGTGCCGGCACAGCTGATGGCCGCCGCGTCGGCGGACATTCCGTGCGTCGCGGTGGTGACGGGGCCGATGCTGGCGACGCCGTACGAAGGCGAGCGGCTCGCCGCCTGCACCGACTGCCGCCGCTACTGGGCAGCGTATCGCGCGGGCACGGTCGACGAGGAGCGCATCGGCCGCATCGAGGCGCGGCTGGCGCAGACCGCCGGCACCTGCGGCGTGATGGGCACGGCGAGCACGATGGCGTGCCTGACCGAGGCGCTCGGCTTCATGCCGCCCGGCACCGCCGCGATCCCCGCCGTGCACGCCGACCGGCTGCGCGCCGCCGAGGAAGCCGGCCGCCTGGCGATGCGCCTCGCGGCCACTCCGGTTCGCCCGTCGGCGCTGGTCACGCCGCATTCGGTCGAGAACGCGCTGCGGGTGCTGCTGGCACTCGGCGGCTCGACCAATGCGCTGATCCACCTGACCGCGATCGCCGGCCGCCGTGGCATCGCCATCGCCCTGCATCGGCTCAACGAACTCAGCGACACGACGCCTGTCCTCGTCGACCTGAAGCCGACCGGCACCGGCTACATGGAGGACTTCCACGCCGCCGGCGGGATGCCGGCGCTGCTGTGGGAGCTGCGGCATCTGCTGCACGGCGACACGCCGGACGTCACCGGCCGGACGCTGTCGGAACGGCTCTCGAAGCCGGCCTATGTCGACCGCGGCATCATCCGCGCCGCCGACGAGCCGATCTCGCCGCATGGCGGGCTGGTCGCGCTGTTCGGCTCGCTCGCGCCGCGCGGCGCCATCGTCAAGCGCAGCGCGGCAACCCCGGCGCTGTTCGAGGGCGAGCGGCGTTGCGTGGTGTTCGACGGCCTCGCCGACCTCGCCGAGCGGATCGACGATCCGGCGCTGGACGTGACGCAAGATGACGCGCTGGTGCTGAAGAACGCCGGCCCGCTGTCTGCCGCCGGGATGCCGGAGGCCGGCTATCTGCCGATCCCGAAGAAGCTCGCCCGGGCGGGCGTGAAGGACATGGTGCGCGTCAGCGACTGCCGCATGTCCGGCACCGCTTTCGGCACGATCGTGCTGCACGTCGCACCGGAAGCGGCGGCCGGCGGTCCGCTGGCACTGGTGCAGACCGGCGACCGGCTGCTTATGTCGGTGCGCGAGCGCCGCATCGACCTGCTGGTCGACGACGCGGAACTCGCGCGCCGCTTCGCGGGGTGGTTGCCGCCGCCGCGCCCGGCGCGGGGCTGGGACCGGCTGGTGGCCGAGCAGGTGCTGCAGGCCGACGAAGGCTGCGACCTCGCCGTGCTGCGCTAGCGTCTTGGAGGCGGTGCATCTGATCGGCGCCTCCGGGCGCTCGGGCGGCGCGCTCGCCCGCGCGCTGCAGGCGCAGGGCACGCCGGTCGTGCCGGTCGTTCGCGACCCGTCGCGCTGGTCCGGCGTGACGCCTCGCGTCGCCGACCTGCGCGATCCGGCCGCCCTTCGCACGGCGCTGGCGGACGCGCGCCGCATCGTCTCCTGCGCACATGCGCGCCACACCGCCTCGATCCTGGCCGCTGCACCTGCTGATGCGATGTTCGTGCTGCTCGGCAGCACGCGGAAGTTCACGCGCTGGCCCGACGAGCATGGCCGTGGCGTGCTGGCCGGCGAGACAGCGTGGCTCGCGTCCGGACGCCGCGGCGTGATGCTGCACCCGACGATGATCTACGGCGCGCAAGGCGAGGACAACGTGCAGCGCCTGTCGCGCCTGCTGCGGCGGCTGCCGGTCGTGCCGCTTCCGGGCGGCGGCGCCACGCGCATCCAGCCGATCCACCAGACCGACGTCACACGCTGCGTGCTCGCGGCGCTCGCGATCGACTGGGCCGGCCCGGAGACGCTGGTGATCGCCGGCCCGGAGCCGGTGACCTATGCCGACTTCGTCCGCGCCGTCGCGCACGCCGCCGGGCTGCGTCCGCCGCGGCTGGTCAGCGCGCCGGCGCCGCTTCTGATGGCGGCCGCCGCATTGACGCGGCTGATCCCCGGCGTGCCGACCATCCGCCCGGCCGAAATCCGGCGGCTGCTCGAGGACAAGACCTTCGACATCGCCCCGATGACGGCGCGGCTCGGTGTGCGCCCGATCGGGCTGGCGGAGGGGCTGGCGACCACCTTCAGAATCCTATCTGAAAAAAGGCCTAGACTCGCGGCGACGGCCTGAATACAATCCTTGGTCGTGAGCCCGCCGTGGCGGCGGGAAGATGAGGGATTGCGCCGATGACCGCTCCGCACTGGCCGACGCCGCACGACAGCTTCAGCGCCGCCATCCTGACCTGGGAGGGCACCTTGGAGGACGACCCGAACGATGCCGGCAATTACGCCCATGGCTGGGACGGCAGCGTCCGGCTGGTCGGCACGATGCGCGGCGTCACGCCCGACACCTATGCGAGCTACCTGAAGATAGATCCCGCGACGCTCACGGCCGCGCGCATGCAGAGCGAGATCAGCGCCGACGTCGCCGCCAATATCGAGCTGAGGCTGTATTACGTCGATCCGGGCTTCTCGATCCTGACATGGTCGCCGCTGGTCGCGGCGGCAGTCGATCTCGGCTGGGGCTCCGGCCCGATGCTGGCGATCCGCGTGCTGCAGTCGCTCGCCGGAGCGATGGTCGACGGCGTCATCGGGCCGCAGACGCGGCACGCGGTGGACGCCTATGTCGAGGCGAACGACATCGCCGCGGCCTGCGATGCGTTCGCCGACAAGCGCGCCGCGTTCTACCGCGCCATCAGCCAGCCCGGTTCGCAGAACGCGCGGTTCCGCGCCGGTTGGCTCAACCGCGCGAACTGGTTCCGCCCATCCAACCCGGCCTGGTGGACGGCGTGGGCCGGCTGGACGATGCCCGTGCCCGTCGCGTCGTCGTTCCTGCCCGCCGGCATGGCAGTCATCGACGCCTGATGCCTTGCGGCGCCGTCGCGGTCGGTGGAACGTCCGCCCACCCCGAGCGGAGTGCGCCCATGCCCGTCATCAACCGGATCGCCGACATGCACGACGAGATGACGGCGTGGCGGCACGACATCCACGCGCATCCGGAACTCGGCTTCCAGGAGTTCCGCACCAGCGCGCTGGTCGCCGACAAGCTGCGTGAGTTCGGCGCCGACGAGGTCCACCCTGGGATCGGCGGCACCGGCGTGGTCGGCATCATTCACGGCCAGGACAAGGGCGACGCGATCGGCCTGCGCGCCGATATCGACGCGCTGCCGATCGAGGAAGCGACCGGTGTTCCGTATGCGTCGAAGAACAACGGCGTGATGCACGCCTGCGGGCACGACGGCCACACGACGATGCTGCTGGGGGCGGCGAAATACCTCGCCGAGACGGGCAACTTCTCCGGCACCGTCTACACGATCTTCCAGTGCGCCGAGGAGAGCCTCGGCGGCGCGATGCGGATGATCGACGACGGGCTGTTCGAGCGCTTCCCGATGAAGCAGGTGTACGGGCTGCACAACTGGCCGTCGATGCCGACGGGGCAGCTGCAGACGCGCGACGGGCCGATCATGGCGGCGGCGGCGAACATCACCATCGAGATCACCGGCAAGGGCGCGCATGGCGCCTATCCGCACCGCTCGCGCGACCCGATCGTCGCGGCGGCGGCGATAATCGGCGAGCTGCAATCGATCGTCGGCCGCAACGTCGACCCGCTGGACGCCGCCGTGGTGACCATCGCGCACATCCATGCCGGCACGACGTTGAACGTCATCCCCGAGACGGCACGGATGCTCGGCACGGCGCGCTGGCTGCGGGCGGAGACCGGCGATCTGATCGAGCGGCGGATGACCCAGATCGTCAACGGCATCGCCGCGCTGCACGGCTGCACCGCGTCGATGATCTTCCAGCGCGCGTTCTCCGTCACCGTCAATCACGCCGAAGAAAATGCGCTCGCCCGGCGCGCCGCGGAGACCGTGCTCGGCCAGGAGCGGGTCACGACCCTGCCGGTGCCGACGATGGGCAGCGAGGATTTCGGCTACATGCTGGAGCGCCGCCCGGGCGCCTACGCGATGCTGGGAGGCGCGCGGACCAACGACGATCCCGGCCTGCACCACCCGCGCTACGACTTCAACGACGAGATCCTGCCGCTCGGCGCGAGCTACTGGGCCACGCTGGTGGAGCAGTTGCTGCCGCGCGCCTGATACTCCGCTCAGATGTGCAACGCCGCGTGCAGCCCGTCGAGCGTGATCTGCGCCGCCAGGGCCGCGAGCAGCACGCCGAGCACGCGGCCGATCACGTTCGAACCCGTCGGCCCAATGACACGCGACACCCAAGGAGCGGCAAGCAACCCCACGAGCTGCACGAAGATCGCCACCACCAGCGCCGCCTCGATCGCGCCGATGCGCACCGCGTCGCCGGACGCCGAACTGTGCAGCAGCACCATCGTCGTCATCGCGCCCGGTCCGGCAATCAGCGGAATCGCGAGCGGGAAGACGCTGATGTCCTCTTCGGTGCGGATCGCCGCCTCGCGCTCCGTCTCCGTCTCTCGCACGGCACCCCGTCCGGTCACCATCTCGGCGGCGGTGATGAACAGCAGGATACCGCCGGCAACCCGCATGGCCGGCAGCCCGATGCCGAGCGAGCGCAGCAGCGCCTCGCCCGCCAGCCCGAACGTGGCGAGCACCACGAACGCGATCACGCACGCGCGCACCGCCTGCTCGCGTCGCTCGGCCGGCGTATCGCGCGGCGTCATCACCGTGAACAGCGCGGCCGTGCCCGCCGGATCGAAGATCACCAGCAGCGCCACCAGCGCATAGCCGAAGCTGTCGAGCGCCGAGGCGATCACGTGCGCCGGCCGCTGCGCCGCTCGTAGGCCTGCACGGCGAGCGTCGTCGGCAGCAGCAGCGCGAAATAGACCAGTGCCACGACCGTATAGACCTCCATCGGCCGGTAGGTGTCGGCGGTGATCAGCTCGCCCTGATACAGCAGGTCCGGCACGGTGATGACGGAGACCAGCGACGTGTTCTTCAGCTGGATGATCGACTGGTTCATGAACGGCGGCACCATCCGGCGGATCGCCTGGGGCAGGACCACCAGCCGCATCATCTGCCACGGCGACAGTCCGATCGCCCGCGCCGCGTCCCACTGCCCGCGCTCGATCGACACGATGCCGCCGCGGAAGATCTCGGCGTAGAAGGCCGCCGTGTAGCACGACAGGACGAGCGTGGCGGTGGTCCACTTCGACAGCTCGATCCCCGTCAGCTTCGGCATCGCGTAGTAGAACCAGATCATCTGCACCAGCAGCGGCGTGCAGCGGAACGCCTCGACGAACGCGATCAGCGGTGCGTTGACGATCCACAAGCCACTGAGCCGCCCGATCCCGATCACCAGTCCGAGCAGCAAGCCGAGAACGATCGAGCCGATGGTGTAGGCGATGGTGATCGCGACACCGTCGACGAACAACGGCGTGTAGCGCAGCAGGAAGCCGAAGTCCCAGTTCACCTGCGCGGCCCGCGCGCGGGATCAGAACACCAGGTTGGGCGGCAACTGGTCCGGCTGCACGCCGACCTTGGCGAGGCCTTCGATGATGTACTGGCGCAGACTGCCGATGCCGCGGTTGAACTCCAGATAGGCGTTGATGACGTCGAGGAACTTCGTGTCCGGCTCGTACTGCACGGCGGCGTTGGACGGCAGCGACACCAGCGGATCGGTCAGCAGGTAGTAGCGGCCGAGGTCCGGGTTCTTCGCCACCGCCGTCAGCCCCAGCGTCGTAGCCAGCACGTCGACGTCCACGCGGCCGGATTGCAGCGCGAGGATCGCCTCGTCGCGGTTACGGAAGCCGACGATCTGCGCCTTGGGCGCGAACCGCCGCGCCACCGTCTCGTGCAAGGAACCAAGATCGACCGCGATTTTCACATCAGGATGGTTGATGTCCGACCAGGTCTTCGGCTCCAGGCCCTTTCGCGCCACGCAGCCGAACGGGTGGATGATGATCGGCTGGGTGAAGCGGATCGACAGCGCGCGCTGCGGCGTCGGGTTCAGCGCGAAGGCGAGGTCGATCTTGTTGGACTGCAGGTCGAGCACCGAGTTGCCGTAGGTGCTCTCCACGTACGCAAGCTGCGCGTCGAACACCTTGGCGATGTCCTTCGCCATCGAGATCGCGGCGCCGCTCCAGTCGCCGCTGGCGAGGTCCTTGGAGAACCACGGCAGCTCGCCCGGCAGGGCGGCGATGCGGATCGTCTTGGTGCGCTGCACGCGCTCGAACGTGCTTTCGCTCGCCGTCTCCGCCTGTGCGGGACGGGTCATCGCGGCGGCGGGCAAGAGGGCGGCCGCCGCGAGGCTGCGGCGAGGGATGCGGTCGTTCATGCGCGTGCTCCCCAAGGGCTCCAGAATGACGTTTCACATGCCAAGATAGGCCCGGCGGACAGCGGTGTCCGCCGCGATGTCGGCCGCCGGTCCGGACAGCACGACCCGCCCGGTTTGCAGCACGTAGGCGCGGTCCGCAATCTCCAGCGCCTCCACCAGCCGCTGCTCGACCAGCAGCACGGTCACGCCCAGCGCGCGGATGCGGCCGACGGCGGCGAAGATGTCGTCCACCAGCCGCGGCATGATGCCCTGGCTCGGCTCGTCGAGCATCAGCAGGCGCGGCCGGCTCATCAGCGCGCGGCCGATCGCCAGCATCTGCTGCTCGCCGCCCGACAGCGTCTCGGCGCGCTGGCGCAGGCGTTCGGACAGGCGGGGAAACAGCGAGAACACCAGGTCCAGCGGCTTGAAACCGTCGGCGTCGCGCTTCGCGTAGGCGCCGAGGCGAAGGTTGTCCTCGACCGACAGGCGGGGGAACAGGCGGCGGCCCTCCGGCACCAGGCTCACGCCCATGCGCGCGATGCGGTGCGGCGGGACGCGGGCGAGCGGGGTGCCGTCGAAACGGATCGCGCCCTCCGTGGCGACCTGGCCGGCGATCGCCTTGAGCAGCGTGCTCTTGCCAGCCCCGTTCGCACCCACCACGGCGACGATCTCGCCTTGTGCGACCTCGAGGCTGACGCCCTGCAGCGCCTTCAGCCCGCGATACGCGGCGCCGACGCCTTCAAGCTGCAGGAGCATAGCGGTCGCCGAGATAGGCGCGGATGACGGCGGGGTCGCGCACCACGTCCGCCGGATGGCCCTGCGTCAGCACGCGGCCGAGGTCGAGCACCACCGCGCGGTCGATCAGCGGCAGCAGCACCTCCATGACGTGCTCGACCATGATGATCGCGACGCCGCGCGTGCGCACGTCGCGCACCAGCTGCATGCCGGCCTGCGCCTCGGTCGGCGTCAGGCCGGTCAGCATTTCGTCCAGCAGCAGCAGGTGCGGTTTGGTCGCCAGCGCACGGGCGATTTCCAGGCGGCGCTTCTCGGACGGCGTCAGGCCGATGGCGGGGGCGTCGGCGCGGGCGGCGAGGCCGGTGAAGTCCAGCACCTCCAGCGCCGTCTCGGTCGCCGCACGGGCTCCGCGCGCGCGCGCGAAGGCGCCGACGATGACGTTCTCCAGCACCGTCATCGAGTCGAAACTGCGGACGACCTGGAACGTGCGCGCGATGCCGGCCTCCACGCAGGCGACAGGACCGAGGCCGCTGATGCGCGCGCCATCGAGCCTGATCTCGCCACGGTCGGGCGTGACCTGGCCGGCGATCGAATTGAACAGCGAGGTCTTGCCCGCGCCATTCGGCCCGATCAGGCCGAGGATCTCGCCCTGCTGCACGTCGAAGCTGATATCGACGTTCGCGGCGACGCCGCCGAACGACTTGCTGACGCGATCGACCTCAAGCAGCACGCGGGCTCTCCGCCACGTCGCCGGCGACGTCGCGCGGGGCGCGCACGCGGATGCCGAGCAGACTCGCCAGGCCCTGCGGGCGCAGCAAAGCGACGCCCACGATCAGCGCGCCGTAGATCATCAGGTCGGTCCCCCTCCCCGACCCGCCGAGGTAGCTGCGCGACAGCTCCGACAGCGGGATCAGCACGGCGGCGCCGACCAGCGGTCCCCACAGCGTGCCGACGCCGCCCAGCACCGCGGGCAGCGCGATCAGGATCGACAGCTGGCCGTTCATCACGCTCTCGGGGTCGATGTAGCCGACATACTGCGCATAGATCGCGCCGCCGATCCCGGTCAGCCCGCCGCTGATCGCCGCCGCCGCCATCTTGGAGCGGAAGACTCGCACGCCCAGGCTGCGCGCGGCGATCGGATCGTCCTTCACCGCGCGCCAGGAAAAGCCCCAGCGCGAGCCTTCGACCCACCATGCGGTGAGGAACGTCGCCGTCAGGAACGTCAAGGCGAGGATGTGGAACGGCAGCTTGTCGATGCGGAACTGCAGCCATAGCCAGCTGTCGCCAATCGCGCGCACATAGGGGATGTTGATGCCCTCGGCGGCGCTGATCCAGTCCCAGTTGAGGAACAATTGGTAGCCGATCTCGCCAACCACCACGGTCGCGATGGCGTAGTAGTGGCCCGACAGGCGGAAACACGGCCAGCCGACCAGCAGCGCGAGCAGGCCCGCGACCGCGCCGCCCGCGAACATGCCGAGCGTCGGCGGCACGCCGCCGCGCACCAGCAGCATCGTCGAGACGTACGCGCCGACGCCAACATACAGCGCATGCCCGAGCGAGATCTGCCCGCAATAGCCGCCCAGCACGTTCCAGGCCTGCGCGAAGCCGGCGAACAGCAGGGTGATGATGATGAGGTTGCGGGAGTACGTGTCGTGGACCGCGAGCGGCAGCAGTGCCAGCACGGCCAGCACGATGGCGCCCGCGATCAGCTCGCGGCGACGGCGGCGGGCGATCGTGGTGTGCGACGCGGCGGTCACAGCCGGCCGAACAGGCCGCGCGGGCGGACCATGAGCACCAACATGTAGATGGCGAACATGCCGACCTGCTTGAGCGCGGGCGAGATCAGCAACGCGGTGAAACTCTCCGTCTCGCCGATGAGGATGCCGGCGACCAGCGCACCCGTCAGGCTGCCGAAACCGCCCAGCGCGACCGTCACATACGCAATCAGCGCGAAGTTCGCGCCGACATTCGGCGAGACGTAGTAGAACGTCGCCAGCATCGTCCCGGCGACGCCGACCGTCGCCGCACCCAGCCCCCAGCCGAGCCCGAAGATGCGGTCGCGGTCGATGCCGATCAGCGCCACCGCGTCGCGATCTTCGCGGGTGGCTTCGAGGGCGCGGCCGAATTCGGTGCGCGAGATCGCCAGCAATGCGGTAAAAGCCAGCAGGCACACCACGCCGGACGCGACCTGCGGCAGCGGCAGGTAGATGCCGGCGATGTCGGCGGTGCGGTTGGCGAGCAGCGACTGCGAGATGCTCTGGTACTCGCCGCCGAAGGCGAACTGCGCGGCGCCGCGGATGAAGATCGCCAGGCCGAAAGTGACGAAGATCTGCACCATGCCGCGGTTGAACGGCACCGACAGCGCGCGCACGATCAGCAGCCGGTAGATCGCGACACCCAGGCCGAACAGCAGCAGAGCGACCAGCGGCAGCTGCAGCAGCGGATCGAGCCCCGTGGCCTGCCAGATCAGGAAGGCGGCGAACATCGCCAGCATCAGCAGCTCGCCATGCGCGAAGTTCACCACGTCCATCAGGCCGAAGATCAGGCTCAGCCCGGCCGCCACCAGCGCGTAGATCAGGCCCATCAGCAGGCCGCTCGCGGCAGCCTGAACGATGACGGCGGCGGTCAAGCGCGCATTTCCGAATCGCCAGCCTTCTCGAGCGGCCCCTGGCCTTGGCCCGTCATTGCGAGGAGCAAAGCGACGAAGCAACCCAGGACCGCACGTCCGGCATCAGTCACGCTGCTCTGGGTTGCTTCCCACCGCGCCTTCGGCTCGCGGTCGCCATGACGGCAGTGGCTTCACTTGCCGACATTCCAGACCGGCGGCTGCGCGGCAATGTCGAACGGATACACCGTGTGGTACTTGCCGCCTTCGACCTGCTGGATGACCGGCGTGGCCTCGATGTTCTGCCCGGTCTCGTCGAATTTCACCCCTTTCCACGGCACGATGAGCTGATCGCCCGGCACCTCGGTCGCCATCAATGCGGCGCGCAGCTTCTCCGGGTCGGTCGAGCCGGCGCGGTCGATCGCATCGGCCAGCACCTGCAGGCCGGTGACCTGGCGCGCGGTGTTGTCGTTCAGGTCCTTGCCCGACTTGGCGCGATAGGCGTCGTTGACCGCCGGAATCGCGGGCCGCGCCTTCACCGCATCGAGCGCGAACGACGAGCGGCTCAACACGTTGTCGGCGAGCGGGCCGACGCCGGTGAGAAAATCCTGCTCCTGGAACCCCGCCGCCTGCGCCATGACGGCCGGCGGCGTGTAGCCGACTTCGTGCATCGAGCGCATCAGCAGGATCGCGTCGCTGGTGTAGCTGCTCGGCATCAGCACGTCGGCATTCGCACCCTTGATCTGCGCGGCCTCGGCTGAGAGCGACGGCGAGTTGGCGCGGTACTTGACGTCGGCGGCAACCGTGATGCCCGCCGCCTCGGCGAGCTTGCGCTGCACGTTGCTGCTGTCGGTGCCGAAGATGCTGTCCTCGTGGAACAGCATGACGGAGTGCACCGGATGGCCGGTCTTTTCGCCGACGGCCTTGAAGAAGTCAAACATCGCCTGGGTGAACATCACGTCGTGCGGCGAGGTGCGGAAGAACCACTTCAGCCCGCGTTGGTTCAGGCTGGGCGAGGAGTTGTCGAGCGACAGGTAGGGAATCCCGTAGCGGTCGGCGACCTGGCTGATCGTCGCGGCGGTGGCACTGGTGTAGCTGCCGATCAGGGCGACGACGTGTTCCTGCGTGATCAGGCGCTCGGCCTCGGCGCGCGCCTTCTGCGGGTCGTTCTGGTGGTCGGCGAAGATGACGCGGATCTGCGCCCCGCCCATGTGCGGCAGGCCGCCGCCCTTGCCCATCAGCATCGGGATCGGCGCGTGCGTGCCGTTGATGATGTCGACGATGGTTCCGATCGCGGCTTTCGCGTCCGTGCCGATTGGCGCCGAGTTGCCGGTCAGCGGGTAGACTGCGCCGATCACGATATCGTCGGCGGCGCGCGCCGCGGTGGTGGAAACGGCAAGCAGGAAGGCGAGCAGAAGACCGAACAGTCGCATATGGTTCACCCCCGACGAAGGCGGGAGTGAAGCACGGCGGATGCCACGGACAAAGCGGGCCCAGCCGTGGCCGTCCCGGCTGAGACGGGCGCGGGGGCGTCGCGCTCCTCGAAGGGACGTCGGTCAGCGGGACGGTCGGGGCTTATGTGCGAAGATGGGGCATAGCATCGGCATTCGGCAAAACACGGCGCGCGTCGAACGGTGACTTGGGATACCTTCATGACGCCTGAGCATGACGAAGCGGGCGCCTTGGCGATCGCCTTCCGGCACCACCAGGAAGGGCGGCTCGCGCTGGCCGAAGCCGGATACCGCCGGGTTCTGGAGGCGGCGCCGGGAAACGTCGCGGTGATGCAGCTCCTCGCTGTGCTGTCGCACCAGGTCGGCAAGAGCGATGTCGCGGTCACCTTGTTGCGGCAGGCGATCGCGCTCGATCCGGAGCTCGCGGCGGCGCACCGGAATCTCGGCATCGTTCTCGAAGAACGGGGCGATATCGCCGCGGCGGCTGCCTCCTATCGCCAGGCGGCGGCGCTGCGGCCGCTGGACGGCGAGGCGCATGCACATCTCGCGCGCGTGCTGATCGCCCACGGCGAAGGCAGGGAGGCGACGGCGTGCCTGCGACGCGCGGCGGAGCTGCGGCCCGACGTGCTGCCGGATGCGGGCGTGCACATCGCGCTGGGCAACCTCCTGCTGCGGCAAGGCGACGTTGAGCAGGCCGTGGCATCGTACAGGCAGGCCGTCGCCGCCGCACCGGATCTCGCCCTTGCGCACAGCAACCTCGGCAACGCGTTGCGCCGGCTTCACCGGCTGGGCGAGTCGGCGGCGTGCCTGGAGCATGCGCTCGCCCTCGACCCCTGGCTTGCCGAGGCGCACAACAATCTCGGCAACGTCTACCTGGACCAGTTTGTCCTGCCGCAGGCCGTCGCGTGCTTCGAGCGGGCGCTCGCGCTGCGGGGCGACTTCGCCGAAGCCCACGCCAACCTGGGAAACGCGCTGCAGGAACAGGGACATCACGATGACGCCGTCGCCCACTACGATGCGGCGCTGACGCTGCGTCCCGACTATCCTGAAGCACTGCTCGCCCGCGCCAATGCCCTGTGGCAGCGCGGGCGCCTGGCCGACGCGGTCGCCGGCTGCGAGCGCGCCGCGTCGCGGGCGGACGATCCGGCCGCCCCGGACATTGAGGTCGCGCGGACCTGCCTCGCGCGTCCCAGGGCGCTCGCCCGTGCGTGGGACGACCGCGAGACCCCGACAGCGGTCGTCTCCGCGACGGGTGAAGCGGATCCTCGCCTCAGTGCAACCGACGTCCGTGCAGCCTATCGCGCTCTGTTGGGACGCGATCCGGAGAGCGACGAGGTCGTGTCGTGGCACCTCAGGCACGCGAGCGACTTGGAGGCGCTGTTAAGTTCCCTGATCGACGCCGAAGAATTCCGGTTCAGGATGACCGCAGGCGGCGGCGTGACACAGGACGCTGTGTTGCGGCTGCTTTCGCTCTTCTCGCCACGCGAGGTCGTCGGCTACGGCAAGATCCGCGTCGGCAATGAGGCAGGCGACGGCGGTTACGTGATGGTGGCGGACTTCGCCGACGTTGTCGCAGCGCTGTCCGCGGGAGTCGGGACCGATGTCTCCTGGGACCTGGAGATCAGCGGGCACGGTATCGAGGTCCACCAATTCGACCATACCGTGAGCGGTCCTCCGGTCGCGAACGAGCGTTTCCACTTCCATCGGCGCAGGATCGCGGCGCGCACGTCCGAAGACAGCGATACCGTCAAGAGAATGATCGAGCGGATTTCGACCGCGCACGGAAAGATCCTGTTGAAAATGGATATCGAGGGCGGAGAATGGGAGGTCCTCGACGCGGCGGCGGTTGAGGACTTTGCGCGCGTGGCCCAGGCGGTCGTGGAGTTTCACGGGTTGTCGAATGTCACGAACGAGGCGTGGCGGTCGCGAGCGATGCGAACGCTCGGCAAGTTGCGTTCGGTCTTCGAGGTCGTCCACGTACACGCAAACAACTGGTCGCCCGTTCGGCTGATCGCCAATGTCCCGGTGCCGGACATGATCGAGGTCACGCTGGTGAACCGGTCGATGTATGAGTTCCGGGACTCAACGCAGGTGTTTCCGACCTCGTTGGACCGTCCCAACGACAAGCGGCGTCCCGACATCTTCCTGGGGCCTATGCGATTCGGCAGTTAGCGCGGTTCCACGCGAACGGTTCAGGGCGTCACTGTCCGACCCGGCCGTCGACGCCTTGCGCTACTGCGCGGTGCTCGGCGCGGGCACGCGGAATACGGTGAACGCGTCGATGAGGTCCCGCGGCCAATCAGTGGCGACGAGTGCCGCCTGCAGCGCCGGCTGCGCTCCGGGGCCTACCAGCACCCGCGTGACACGGTTCTGATGACAGAACGCGAGCAGGTCGGCAGGAAAGTCCGGCGTCGGATCGCCCGTGATCAGCGCCTTGACGACTGGCACCGCAAACTGGCGGGGGAACGCGCCCAGGTAGCCGCCCGTCTGGGTAAAATGCATTTCGGACTGCCACTGCCACAGCATTCCCGGGCCGGTGTCGGCGAAGGGCACGATGATGACGTTGGTTCCCCGTCCCACCGCCGCGTCGAACCGCGCCGGCTCGAAGAACGGCTGGAGGGGGAGCGGCGACCACGCGACCTCGCGCGGATCCGGCACCAAGAAGAGAACGGCGACGACGGCGAACGCATGGCGGCCGATGACCTGTCGTCTCGTCAGCCCGCCCGCCGAGAGCCAAAGCGCGGCGGCAAGCCCTGAACCGAGAGCCACATACAGCGAAAAACGGCCGGGAAGCGCGGCGTTGATCAGCGGCAAGTACGTCGCCACTGCCCAAGGCAGACGGATGTTGGTCAGTTCTCCGCCGATCCAGAGCTGCGGGCCGAGGCTGGCAACGGCAATCAGCAACGTGGCCGCCACCAGTGCCAGATGAAGGCGGTGGCGGGAACGCAGCGCGAACCACGCCACGATAACGATCAGCGGAATCCCAAGATAGGCGCCCTGTTCGGTCGCATTGCCTGTGAAGTGCAGCGCCATGGCAAACCGCACCGGCCCGGTCACGAAGGTCGGGACGACGAAGTTCAGCAGATCGCTCGAGTATTCCTGCGGCGAATGCGGAATCGCCGGCAGGTTGCGCGCCTGTCGCGCCGTCGCGAGCAGGGCCGGGAAGATGACGACCGCGGCGAACAGGCCGGCGAGCGCGAGTTCGGGAGCCAGCTGCAGCAACTTGCGCCGAAGTTCAGCGTGGGCTGCGATCGCGAAGACCGCCCACGTCGTCGCACCGAACACGCACAGCGTGGCGAAAACCTCGCTCGACAAGCCGAACTGCAACAGCAGCACGACGGCCATCCATGCCACGAATCCGCGTCGCGGGAGCTCGTCCTGAACGCGCCTGACAGCGAGGAGCGCCACCAGGGGCACGAGAAAGATCTGGTTGAGATTGAGGTGTCCGAGCAACTGCCCGAACTCGTAAGGCGAAAACCCGAACACGAAGCCGCAAAACAAGGAGGCCGGGACCCGGCATTTGAGCTGCCGCGCAAGCAGGTATGCCGACCATGCTGCGAGCGGCGGTCCCGACAGCGACAGGATGTTGAAGGAGGCGGCGGCGCCGGCCAGCAACGTGATCGGCAATGACAGCAGCGAGGCGGTCGGGACCGACGTCGCCCATAGCATCGGGAATCCGACCGGATGCCACACCAACTTGCTGACGAGCGGATCGACACCGTGTGAGACCGCCCACGGCCACCAGGACAGATCCCAGATGAAGCTTTCAGCATCGGGACCGCCGGCGATCACATGCGTCTGGATGTTCCGGTCCGGGTGAAGCAAGACCAGCCCCAGCAGCACGTAGCCGGCAAGGACGGCGGGCGACGACGTTCGTTCCACCAGGCCAAAGGAGCGCCGCTGCGGACGTGTCGCCACCGGAACCGCCGAAGCGTGCGTCACGGATCCGGGCAGCAGCAAGCGAGGCGTAGAGCCACCGCTGAGCGGATGGGGCGAGCGATGGGACTCGAACCCACGGCATCCAAGACCACAACCTGGCGCTCTACCAACTGAGCTACGCCCGCCATCCGAGGCGCGCGGTGTAGGGCCCTCAACCGGCCGCCGTCAACGCCGCCCGACCACCGAAATGGTGCCTCAGACGGCCCAGCGCATCCTCCAGCACCGCCTCGCGCTTGCAGAACGCGAACCGCGCGTAGTGGCCCGGCGCCTCGCCGTCGTAGAACGCCGAGACCGGGATCGCGGCCACACAAGCCGCCTCGGTGATGTGGCGGCAGAACGCCGCGTCGTCGCCGGCAAAGCCGAGCGGGGCGAAGTCGGCGGTGATGAAGTAGCTGCCGCGGGTCTCCAGCACGCCGAACCCGATCGACGCCAGCCCGTCGCGCATGACGTCTCGCTTGCGCTGCAGGCCGGCCGAAAGGCCCGCGAAATAGGCGTCGTCCTTGGCCAGGCCCACGGCGACCGCGCGCTGCAGGTTGGGCGGCGTGGTGAACGTCAGGTTCTGGTGCGCCTTGGCCACGATCCCGGCCAGCGCCGCCGGCGCGGTGACGTAGCCGACCTTCCAGCCGGTCAGGCTGAAGGTCTTGCCCGCGCTGCCGATCCGCATCGTCCGCTCGCGCATCCCCGGCAGGGTCATCAGCGGGATGTGGCGCCAGCCATCGAAGGTCAGGTGCTCGTAGACCTCGTCGCACACCGCGTAGGCGTCGTGGCGCTGGATCAGGTCGGCGACGAAGGCGAGCTCGGCCGCGGTGAATACCTTGCCGGTCGGGTTCATCGGCGAGTTGAGCAGGATCGCCTTGGTGCGCGGGCCGAACGCGGCGGCCAACTCGGCGCGCGGCAGCTCCCAGCGCGGCGGCGACAGGCGCACCAGGCGGGGGATCGCGCCCAGCATGCGGACGACCGGCAGGTAGGTGTCGTACAGCGGCTCGATCAGCACCGCCTCGTCGCCGGGGTTCAGCACGGCCATCAGGCAGGCGGTGATCGCCTCGGTGGCGCCCGAGGTGACCACGACCTCCGAGTCCGGGTCGGCCTCGATGCCGTAGAAGCGGGCGTTGGCCGCCGCCACCGCGGCGCGCAGCTCCGGCACCCCGGTCAGCGGGGGATACTGGTTGCGCCCGTCGAACAGCGCGTCGGCCGCCGCCTGGACCACGTCGGCCGGGCCGTCGGTGTCCGGGAAGCCCTGGCCCAGGTTGATCGCCCCGTGGCGGACGGCCAGCGCCGACATCACGGTGAAGATCGTCGTGCCGGTGGCGGCGAGCAGGTCGTTCGGGGCCTTCACGTATGTCTCCCAAGGGGCAGGCGGCGGTGGGCGGGCGAGGTCGGCGAAGCGGCGGACTATGGCGATGCGCCCCGGCCGTCTCAACGGCCGGCGCGCACGCCTGCCCAGCAATTGTGCAGACCCCGGCCTCCGCAAGGCGCACCGGACCGTGCGCCGGCTGCCGCTTTCCTACGCAGGGCCAAGGCCGGCGCGGCTTGTGTTGCGAAAGGCGGCCGTCACTACAGAAGGCTTTGCGGCGGGGCCGGTCGCCATGCACACTCGCGCGATACAGGAGAGGCGACCGGAAGGTCGTGACGCGCATGAAGAAGATCGAAGCCGTCATCAAGCCGTTCAAGCTCGACGAGGTGAAGGAGGCGCTGCACGAGGTCGGGCTGCAGGGCATCACCGTCGTCGAGGCCAAGGGGTTCGGCCGCCAGAAGGGCCACACCGAGCTGTACCGCGGTGCGGAATACGTCGTGGATTTCCTGCCCAAGGTGAAGATCGAGGTGATCTGCGAGGATGGTGTCGTCGAGCGCGCGGTGGAGGCGATCGTCAACGCCGCCCGCACCGGGCGGATCGGCGACGGCAAGATCTTCATCAGCACCATCGAGGAGGTCATCCGCATCCGCACCGGCGAGCGCGGCCGCGACGCGATCTGAGCCGACGGCCCCTCTTCCCGGCCTGCCCCGCCCGAGCCGCGACACATCGCGGCACGGATTTGGCTACACCCGGACTATGCCCCCGCCCGGCCACGGGCTAAGGGGCCGTATCCATCGACCGGGCGCGTGGGGCGCCCGGCGGATCGGCGCAGCCATTTCGCGCCGGATGACTGATTGAGGAAGGGACACGCATGGCTAACAAGGACGTCGGCAAAGTGATGGAGATGATGAAAGAGCACTCCGTCGAGTACGTGGACCTCCGTTTCACCGACCCGCGCGGGAAGTGGCAGCACACCGCACAGACCGCCTCGACGATCGATGAGGACGCGTTCCGCGACGGCATCTTCTTCGACGGCTCCTCGATCGCCGGCTGGAAGGCGATCAACGAGAGCGACATGATCCTGATGCCGGATCCCGAGACGGCGGTCATGGACCCGTTCGCGGCCAAGCCGAGCCTGGTCCTGATCTGCGACATCATGGAGCCGTCGACCGGTCAGGGCTATGTGCGCGACCCGCGCGGCACCGCCAAGCGCTGCGAGCAGTACGTCAAGTCCACCGGGATCGGCGACACCATCCTGGTCGGCGCCGAGGCCGAGTTTTTCATCTTCGACAGCGTCCGCTACGGCACCGGCGGCAACTACGCCATGTTCCAGTGCGACAGCATCGAAGGCCCCGGCTCGTCGATGAAGGACTATCCCGAGGGCAACATGGGCCACCGCCCGGCGGTGAAGGGCGGCTACTTCCCCGTGCCGCCGGTCGACGGCGATTCCGATCTGCGTGCCGAGATGCTGTCGACGATGGGCGAGATGGGCCTGTTGATCGAGAAGCATCACCACGAGGTGGCGCAGTCCCAGCACGAGCTGGGCTTCCGCTTCGGTCCGCTGACCAAGCTCGCCGACCACATGCAGATCTACAAGTACTGCATCCACAACGTCGCGCACAGCTACGGCAAGACCGCGACGTTCATGCCCAAGCCGATCTACGGCGACAACGGCTCGGGGATGCACACGCACCAGTCGATCTGGAAGGAAGGCAAGCCGCTGTTCGCGGGCAATGGCTATTCCGACCTGTCGGAGATGTGCATTTATTACATCGGCGGCGTGATCAAGCACGCCAAGGCGCTGAACGCGTTCACCAATGCGTCGACCAACAGCTACAAGCGCCTGATTCCCGGCTTCGAGGCGCCGGTGCTGCTCGCCTACTCCGCGCGCAACCGCTCGGCGTCCTGCCGCATCCCGTACACGACCAGCCCGAAGGGCAAGCGCGTGGAGGTCCGCTTCCCGGACGCCACGGCCAACCCGTACCTCGCCTTCGCGGCGCTGGCGATGGCCGGCCTGGACGGGATCAAGAACAAGATCCACCCCGGGGACCCGATGGACAAGGACCTCTACGACCTGCCTCCCGAGGAACTGAAGGGCATCCCGACGGTGTGCGGGAGCCTGCGCGAGGCGCTCGGCTGCCTCGAGGCCGACCACGAGTTCCTGCTCGCCGGCGACGTGTTCAGCCGCGACCAGATCGAGAGCTACATCGAACTGAAGTGGACAGAGATTTACCGCTTCGAGCACACCCCGCATCCCGTCGAGTTCGAGATGTACTACTCGGTCTGACGGGCTGATCCGGCCGCGGCGGCGGCGGCGGCGGCGGCGGCGGCGGGACAACGCGGTTGATCGAACGGGCCGGGGGCGCAAGCCTCCGGCCCGAATCGTTTGGCGCATCAGCGTCTTCGCCTTTATAGCTGCATCTCCGCCTGAACGCCGGCCCGCCTTCCGGGGCGGCATGTGGAGCCATTGCCGATGCCCGCCGCCGTGCGCCAAGCGACCGCGCCCCGCAGCTTCGTCTCGCCGGCATTGAAGGCGGCCGCAGGGCGGCATGCGGCCGAGTTGTCGGGGCTCGGGTTCGCGCTCGCCGGACTCGGGCTGATGCTGGCGCTGGCGACCTACGATCCGAAGGACCCGTCGCTCGACACCGCCTCGGCCGGGGCGACGGCGAACATCGCCGGCCCGGTCGGCGCGCTGCTCGCCGACTCGCTGCTGCAAGGCTTCGGGTTGGCGGCGGGGTTGCCGGGTGTGGCGATGCTGGCCTGGGCGTGGCGGCTGGCGTCGCACCGGGGGCTCGGCAGCCTCGGCGTGCGGGCGTTCTCCGTGATCTTCGCAGTGCCGGTGCTCGCCGCCGCGTGCGCGCTCGGCGGGTCGGCGGTGCCGTGGCCGACCGGCGCCGGGCTGGGCGGGGCGATGGGCATGGTGCTCGCCCTGACGCTGCGCTCGGCGGGGCACGACATGCTCGGGCCGTTCGGCGATCTGGCCGCGGCGGCGCTGACCTGCCTGCTGGCGTTCGTTCTGACGCTGCTGGCACTCGGACTTTCCGGCGCGGAGTGGCGCGGCATCGGCCGTGGCGTGGCCGGGCTGGCGCGGTGGTTCGTGATGGGCGGCCGCGGTGCGGCCGGCCTCGCGGCCGGGGTCGGGGCGCTGCTGCACGCCGCGCCGCGGCGGCGCACGCGCACGCAAGAGCCGGAGCCGGCCGAGGCGCCGCCCGCCGACACGCCGGTGCGCCGCGAGCCGCGCGCGATCATGCCGATCACGCGGACCGCGCCGCCGCCCGACCAGGTGCCGGAAGCCACGACGCGGCTGCGCCAGAACGCGCCGGCCAAGCGTGGCGCGCCGAAGCAGGAGAGCCTGCCGCTGCCCGAGGTGGGATGGCGCTTCCCGTCGCTGTCGCTGCTGCACGCGCCGCCGGCGCGGGCGGCGCAAGGGCCGACGCGAGAGGCGCTGGAGGCGAACGCAAGGCTGCTGGAGACGGTGCTGGCGGACTACGGCGTGCAGGGCGCGATCGTCGAGATCCGCCCCGGCCCGGTGGTGACGCTGTACGAGCTGGAGCCGGCGCCGGGCATCCGCAGCGCGCGCGTGATCGGGCTGGCCGACGACATCGCGCGCAGCCTGTCGGTCACCGCCGTGCGCATCGCGACCGTGCCGGGCCGCAACGTGATCGGCATCGAGCTGCCGAACGCCAAGCGCGAGACGGTCTATCTCGCCGAGCTGCTGTCCACCGAGGAGTGGCAGAAGCATGCCGGCAAGCTGACGCTCGCACTCGGCAAGGACATCGGCGGCGCGCCGGTGCTGACCGACCTGTCGCGCATGCCGCACCTGATGATCGCGGGCACCACCGGCTCGGGCAAGTCGGTCGGCGTGAACGCGATGATCCTGTCGCTGCTGTGCCGGCTGTCGCCCGACCAGTGCCGGCTGATCCTGATCGACCCGAAGATGCTGGAGCTGTCGTCTTACGAGGGCATCCCGCATCTGATGGCGCCGGTGGTGACGGAGCCGGCCAAGGCCGTGACGGCTCTGAAATGGACCGTGCGCGAGATGGAGCGGCGCTACCGGGCGATGAGCCAGTTGGGCGTGCGCAACATCGGCGGCTACAACGACCGCGTGGCCGAGGCGCGCGCCAAGGGCGAGGTGGTGACGCGCCGCGTTCAGACCGGCTTCGATCCGGACACCGGACGCCCGACCTTCGAGGAACAGCCGCTGGCGCTCGAGACGCTGCCGTTCATCGTGGTGGTGGTCGACGAGATGGCCGATCTGATGATGGTCGCGGGCAAGGAGATCGAGGCGGCGGTGCAGCGGCTGGCGCAGATGGCGCGCGCGGCGGGCATTCACGTCATCATGGCGACGCAGCGGCCGTCGGTGGACGTCATCACCGGCACGATCAAGGCGAACTTCCCGACGCGCATCAGCTTCCAGGTGATCAGCAAGTTCGACAGCCGCACCATCCTCGGCGAGCAGGGTGCGGAGCAGCTGCTGGGTCAGGGCGACATGCTGTACATGGCCGGCGGCGGGCGGATCACGCGCGTGCACGGGCCGTTCGTCTCCGACCGCGAGGTCGAGGACGTGGTGGCGTTCCTGCGCGAGCAGGGCGAGCCCGCCTATGTCGAGGACGTCACGGAGCCGGCGGACGAGGAGGGCAACGGCGGCACCGGTCCGCTGCCGGGGATCGCCGGCGCGTCGGACGGCGAGAAGGGTCTGTTCGATGAGGCCGTGGCGGTGGTGGCGCGGGAGGGCAAGGCGAGCACCAGCTTTCTGCAGCGCCATCTGGCGATCGGCTACAACCGCGCGGCCAAGCTGATCGAGCAGATGGAAAAGGAAGGCATCGTCGGCCCCGCCAACCATGTCGGCCGCCGCGAGGTGCTGGTGCGGCGGACGCGGGACGACGACGAGGAGTGAGACCGGGACGCGCGGATCGACGGTCCTACGGCGTGGGCGCGGCCGGAGCGCCGAGGCGTGCGAGTTCCGCCCGCGCGCCTTCGTATTCGACGAAGTGGTGCGGGCAGCTACTGCCGGCGAGCTGGAACAGGCGGATCGCGTCGTCGCGGCGTTGCTGCGTCAACGCCATTTCCGCGCTGTAGAAATTGGCCTCGCAGACCTGTTCGCTTTGTGTCTTCGGGTCGGGATCTTTCGCCGCCGAAAACAGGTCGGCCTGCGTCAGGTCGCCGTTGACGAAGCGAAGCAGCGCGGCCTGCCAGGCCGCCGCATCGGCCGGCGGGCCGGTCGGCGCGTCCAGGCTCGACTCGCCGGCGCGACGCTCCGCAATGACGCGCCAGATCGCCGGGTAGAGGTATTTCGGGTTCAGTTCGCTCGCCTGCCTGAAGTCGGCCTGCGCCTTGTCCATCGACAAGCTGTAGAAGAACGCGCGGCCGCGACCGAACGCGCTGGCGAGGTTCTTCGGATCGAGCGCGAGCCTGGCGCCGTAATCCGCGATCGCCCGGTCGAAGTCGCGCGTGGCCATATAGGCCTCGGCACGATCATACACGACGGTATCTTTCGGATCGATCCGTAGCGCCTCGGTGTAGTCGGCGATCGCGCGGTCGAACGCCTCGGTCGCGTACAACGCGCGGCCGCGGTAGGCGTAGGCGGGCTCGTATGTCGGGTCCACTTGCAGGGCGTGGGTGTAGTCGGCGATGGCACTGTCGAACTCGCCTTTCGCCGCGAATGCCCGGCCGCGGAAGTCCCAGGCGTACGGCGGCTTGCCGTTGGGATCGAGCGTGATCGCAATCGATTCCTCGGCGATGGTGCGATCCGGGTCGCCCTTGAAGAAGTAGGCGATGCCTCGGTTGACATGCGGGTATGGATACGTGGGGTTGAGCATGAGCGCCTCGCTGCAGTCGGCGAGCTCGCGGTCGAGGTCGCCCTTCCGGCCATAGGCGAGGCCGCGATTGTTGTAGGCGATGCTACGGTCGCCCGGAGTCGCGCTGGCATTCGAGATGATGCGCGTGCAGGCCGCGATCAGCCGATCCAGATCGGACGAATCGTTGCACGCGATCATGTCGGCCCCCACAGGAACCCACGTGCGCGACGGGGGCGTGCTCGACGGCGGCGAGCTCGACGGCGACGAGCTCGTGCCTTCCGGGAGATACTCTTGAATCACCGTGCCGTCCATTTCGTAGACGATCCGTCCGTCATGCCCAAAGGGATGGTCCTCGGCCCTGACCTCGACCACGACGTTGCCTCGCGGCGACGGATCCATGTTGGCCCGCTCGCTCGTGATCCTGTCGATGTTCGGCAACTGCAGGCGCGCCAGCGTTCGTGATCGCAACGCCGCAAGCCGCTCGGCGGTGAGCGGCTTGAGGTCGGCGGTGGTGAAATGCGGGTTTCCCGTAAACCAGGGAGTGGGGCCGCTCATGAACCCGCCGGGCATGCCGAAGCGCTCGAAACCGTGGTCGTTCAAAATGACCGAGGTGACCGCGTCGGTCTTCCGCGGGTCCTGCGCCGTGATCAGGATCTTGTCCTTGTCAGCCGCGATCGACAGGAACTGCGCGCCCGGGCCGAACTCGCGATCGATGCGGGCGAGCGCATCCACCAGCGTCTGCGGATCGCGCCAGTCGGAGGGCCTATGGCGGCTTTCCGGCAGCATCACCTGTTGCACCGCGCCGGCGGCGTCGATGACGACCGAGCCATGGTCGTTCCCGTCCGCGATCTCGACCGTCCAGGCGATCGCCGGCGCACGGACCCCAAGTGCTGGCTTGGCCACCTTGACCTCGGTGATCTTGCCGTACTGCATCGCCAGGCTTTGCCGCGCGGTCTCTTCGACCTTCGGCAAGGCGGTCCAGTCCACGTCATCGACGGCGAACGGGTCGTTTGCGGCCCCGACAAAGGGCGTCTCGATGATCGGAGCCCCGACCAGCGCGCGTGCCAGACCGCTGGCATTCCAGGAATAGATGGTCTTGAAGCTCCCTCCCCCGATCGGAGAGGTCTTGTCCTGAATGTTGGTCGTGATGCGAATGTCGCTGCGGCCGACAACGACCTCGATCAGCTTCTGCCCCGGGCCGACGACGTCGCGAACCGCCCGCATCGCCGCGATCAACTGGTCCGGCGCCGCCGTCATGTCCAGCGTTCTGGCGTAGTTCGTGCCGGAGAGGTCGGCGCCCATGATCGTCCCGTCGCCGCCGGCGATGACGCTCGCGTTCTCGCGCCCGCTGCTGACATGGACCGTCCAGTGCACCGAGCCGCTCGTCGCCGACAGAATGTTGACCGACCGGGCGATCTCCATGCCGGTCACCTGTCCCGCATCCTCGAGATGCGCGCGAGCGATCGCAGCCGCAGCGAGCTTCGTCGCCGCGGCGAAGTCGATGTCGTCGAGATCGAACAGGTTCGATTCAAGATCAGGATTGATGAGGTCGAGGGGGACCGGCAGCGGGCCGGAGACGCTCTCGTGCGTGAAGGAGTGCCCGAACGCCACGACGCGCCAGCGGCTGAACCGCCACTCGTTGACGTGACGGCGGTCCTGCGGGTCCTGGGCCTGCAGCACGACCTCGTCCGGCGTGATCTCGATCTTCAGCACACGCAGGTTGCCGCCGCCGATTTTGTCGCGGATGGCGGCGACGGCATGCGCGACGGCGCCGTACTCGTCGAACAGGGTGGCGGCGGCGGAACCGCCTCCGGCGAGCAGCACCAGAAGCGCGAGCAACGGCAGCAGTCGCGACGGCGCACGCATGGCCGGCCTCCGGATCAGACGTTCGAGGGGAAGACTACCCGTTCGGACCACCTATTCTGGGTCTGGTCGGGTTCGGCGGGCAATCGGACGGCAGCCTGCGCGACCTCGGTCCGGAGCCGCCTTAGGCCCCGTTCAGGCTGGCTGGTCGCCGAGGCAGATACCCAGGCCGCGCGCAACCCGCACCAGCGAATCGTCCGCTTCGACCGGATGCGAGCCCTTGGCGATGACGTCGGCGATCAGCACGTCGGTCACGCCGCGCTGCGACCATGCGACCATCCGGCCCGACTGGCCGGCGTTGAGAAGGTCCACCGCGCGCACGCCGAACGCCGCCGCGGTCAGACGATCCCAGGCGCTCGGCTGTCCGCCGCGCTGCACGTGGCCCAGCACCGTGACGCGGGTCTCCGCCTGGCACAACTCGCCGATCTGCACCCCGATGACCTGACCCACGCCGCCCAGACGCACCTGGCCGTCCTGCATGACGTGCGTACGCACCGTGCCGCCCTTCGGACGTGCCGCCTCGGACACCACGACGAGGCCGAAATTGTGTCCGGGCTTGCGCACCTTCTTGAGATGGTCGGCGACGACGTCGATGTCGTACGGGATCTCCGGAATCAGGATCACGTCCGCGCCGCCGGCGATGCCGGCCGCGAGCGCGATGTGCCCCGCCCCGCGGCCCATCACCTCGAGGACCATGATCCGGTCGTGGCTCGCCGCAGTCGGCTGCAGGCGATCCAGCGCTTCGGTCACGACCTCGACGGCGGTGTCGAAACCGACCGAGGTTTCGGTCATCGGGACATCGTTGTCGATCGTCTTCGGCACGCAGATCAGCGGGATACCACCCAGTTCCGACAGCCGGAGCAGAATAGGCAGGCTGCCGTCGCCGCCGATGCCGATCAGCCCGTCGCAGCCGGTCTTGCGGAAGTTCTCGATGATCTCCCCGGAACGGTCGTTCACGCTGCCGTCCGGCATCACGTAGGCGAACGGATCGCCCTTGTTTGTGGTGCCAAGGATCGTGCCGCCCTGCCGCATCATCACGGTGTCGGTGTCTTCGGGGCGCAGCGGAACCGTTGTCGGTTCGTCGCCGAGCAGGCCGTGCGTGCCGTAGACGAGGCCCGTGACCTGCCAGCCGAGTTGTGCCGCGCGCAACACCACCGCGCGGATGATCGCGTTCAGGCCAGCGCAATCACCGCCGCTGGTCAGAAGCGCGATCCGTCTGGTCCGTCCGGGCGCCGTGGTCATCGCGTGGATCCATCAAGGAGGCGCCGTCAGACTGGCATGGAACGAGACGGGGGCGAAGGTGCGCGACCTGCATGGTGACCCCGCCGCGGGCCTGATCGGCTCGAATGCGGCAATTTACGTCCTGTCGATATGCGCGGAATGAAACCCCGCGCGGTTTTGCGGCGGCGCCTTACCTCCGGGACGCGCGTGCTTCCCCACCCTCGGGCGCGGCGTTCGGGCAGCGGATGAGCGGATACGGGAAGTCGTTGCAGCCCTGGAAGATGATCTCGTGGTTGCTGCTGCGCACGACGTGGAGCACGTCGGGATTTTCGCAGCCGAATCCGGTCGGGCTCTGGGTGTTCAGGCCGAGCAGATCCGACCCGGCGGGTGGCGGCGGGACGCTGGTGAAGCGGAATTCGACGCCGGTGGCGGACGCGCGCGCGGTCTCCACGATGCGCTGCACGTAGGTCTGGCTGGTCAGCGTGGCGCGCAGCACCACGTCCTTGGTGAAGATCATGACAGGCTGCGCGAGGCACGCGGCCGGCGCGATGCGCCCCTCGACCGGGAAGAATCCGCCGGTCCAGGAGCCGAACAGCCATGCATGGGGCGGCAGGGCCTGGGCGGCGGCCGACAGGGGCGCCGCGAACAGCGTGGCGATGACGACCCGGCGCAGACGGCGCATGCGGCACTTCTCCGTTGTGACCGACGGACCATAGACCGGGCTGCCCCCATGGGGGAGAGCGAGTGGGGGGGTGCGCCCGATTGCGCGAAGCGGCACCCGAGTTGCGCGAGACGGCCCGAGTTGCGCGAAACGTCAATAGCGTGCAACAGGCCCGCATGCTGAAGCGACTTTACGAGCACACGATCTGGCTTGCCGCCAGTCCGCGCGCCCCCTTCTGGCTCGCCGTCGTGGCGTTCGCCGAGAGCAGCGTCTTTCCGATCCCGCCCGACCCTCTGCTGCTGCTGATGGGCCTGGCGCGCCCGGCCCGGGTCTGGCGGTTCGCCCTGATCGCCACGGTGGCCAGCGTGGCCGGCGGGATGCTCGGCTATGGCATCGGCTACGCGCTGTTCGACCGGCTGGCGCGCCCGCTGCTCGATTTCTACGGCTATGGCGCGAAGTTCGACGCCTTCGCCCAGGCCTATCAGGCCTGGGGCGTGTGGGTGATCCTGATCAAGGGCCTCACGCCGATCCCGTACAAGCTGGTGACCATCGCGTCGGGCGCGATGCACTTCGATTTCCTGACGTTCGTGCTGGCGAGCGCCGCCACGCGGGGCGCGCGGTTCTTCCTGGTGGCGGCCCTCGTGCGCTGGTTCGGCGAGGCGGCGCGGGACTTCATCGAGCGACGGCTGATGCTGGTCACCACCGCGACCGCGGTCGGGCTGGTCGGCGGGTTCGTGGTGCTGCGGTTCCTGTAGGGGCCGGCGCGAGATCAGTCTGACGCGTCAGCCGCCGCCGGCTCCGTCATCGGGCGCACTGTGACCGAGCGCCCGGTCGCCTGCGTGCCGGCGCACCAGGGCGCGGGCGTAACGCGGCATGACGTCCGGCATGATCGTCTGCCCTTCCGGCGGCCGCTCCACGCCGAACACGTAACGCGGAAAGTCAAGCGGCTTCTGCACGGACCAGATAGCATGGTGCCGGTCGGGCGGCAGGATATGCGCCGGGTCGCCGACGGCGATCCAACCCAGTGGCACGGTCGCATGCGGGGGCAGCGCCGTGCGCAGATGGACGATGCCGTTGATCCGCACCTCGGCGCCGCGCCCGATGCGGGCCCCGTTGAACACGGTGCAACCGGTGGCGAGGAACGCGTCATCCTCGACGATACAGCCCGTCAGGTAGGCACGCGGCCCGACGAGCACGTTGTCGCCGAGCGTCAGCGATGCACTGCGCACGCCGCGCAGGACCGCGGTGTCCATGATCACGCAGTTGGCCCCGACGCGGATCGGACCGCTTTCCGCCACCAGCACCGCGCCGAAACCGACTGAGCAGTTGGGACCGATAACGACGTCGCCGCACACCGTGGCGTTGGGCGCGACGCGCGCCGTCGGATGGACCTGCGGTGAACGTCCCTCGTGCTCGAAAAGCATTCCTTGCCCCCGATCGCGTCGCACCGACGGTCAGCGCGAAACAGCGCTGACCGTCAGCCGAGGTCAGGCCGTGCCGAACAGCGCGCGCATCTCGTCCAGCGCCGCCGGATCCTCGATGGTCGGCGGCGTGGGCGCCGGCTGGCCGTCGGCGATTCTGCGGATGCTGCCGCGCAGGATCTTGCCCGAGCGCGTCTTCGGCAGCCGCGGCACCACCCGGGCGTCCTTGAACGCCGCCACCGGGCCGATCCGCTCGCGCACCAGCGTCACCAGCTCCTTCGAGATCACCTCGTGCGGGCGGTTCACGCCGGCCTTCAGCACCACGAGGCCGATGGGCGTCTGGCCTTTCAGCTCGTCATGCGCGCCGATCACCGCGCACTCGGCAACGTCCGGATGCGCGGCCAGGACCTCCTCGATCCCGCCGGTCGACAGGCGGTGGCCGGCGACGTTGATGATGTCGTCGGTGCGGCCCATCACCCACACGTCGCCGTCCGCATCCACCTTGCCGCCGTCACCGGTCTTGTACCAGCCGGGGAAGTCCTTGGTGTAGGCATCGTGGAAGCCTTCGTCGTCCTGCCACAGCGTCGGCGCGTTGCCGGGCGGCAGTGGCAGCCGCACGCACAGACTGCCGGTGCCCTCGCGCGGCAGGACGTGGCCGTCATCGTCGAGAGCTTGCAGGTCGTAGCCCGGACAAGGGCGTCCGCCGGAGCCGAGCTTGCGCGGGAACAGGCCCAAGCCGCGGAAGTTGGCGGTGATCGGCCAGCCGGTCTCGGTCTGCCACCAATGGTCGACCACCGCCACGCCGAGCTTTTCCGTCGCCCATACCGCCGTGGGCGGGTCTAAGCGCTCGCCGGCCAGGAACAGCGTCTGTAGCGACGACAGGTCGTAGCGCTTGATGAACTGCCCGTCCGGGTCCTGCTGCTTGATCGCGCGGAACGCGGTGGGCGCGGTGAAGAAGCTGACCGGCCGGTGTTGCGAGATGATACGCCAGAATGCGCCCGCGTCGGGCGTGCCGACCGGTTTGCCCTCGTACATGACGCTGATGCAGCCGGCGAGCAGCGGCCCGTAGACGATGTAACTGTGGCCGACGACCCACCCGACGTCCGAGGCGGTCCAGAACACGTCGCCGGCGCCGACGCCGTAGATCATGCCCATGGACTTGTGCAGCGCCACGGCATGGCCGCCGTTGTCGCGCACGATGCCCTTCGGCTTGCCCGTCGTGCCGGAGGTATAAAGAATATAGAGCGGATCGGTGGCGGCGACGGGCACGCAGGGATGCGGCTCGGCGGCAGCTTCGGCCTCGCTGAAGTCCTCGTCGCGGCCCGCGATCAGCGGCGCGGACAGCATCGGCCGCTGCAGCAGCAGGACGCGCTCGGGCTTGTGCGGCGAGATGTCGATCGCCGCGTCGAGCAATGGCTTGTACGCGACGATTCGTCCCGGCTCGAGCCCGCAGGACGCGGTGATCACCAGCTTGGGCCGGGCGTCGGCGAGGCGCACCGCAAGCTCGGGTGCAGCGAAGCCGCCGAACACAACCGAGTGGATCGCGCCGAGCCGCGCGCAGGCCAGCATGGCGATCGCCGCCTCGGGCACCATCGGCATGTAGATCACGACCCGGTCGCCGCGACCGACGCCGCGCGCCGCGAGGGCACCGGCGACGCGCGCGACACGGTCGCGCAGGGCGGCGTAGGTGAACCGCCGGACCTCGCCGACCATCGCGCTGTCCCAGATCAGCGCGGTGCGCTCGCCGTTGCCGGCTTCGACGTGCCGGTCCAGGGCGTTGTAGCAGGTGTTGAGTTCGCCGCCGACGAACCAGTGGCCGTACGGGCCCGCCGCGGGATCGAAGACCCGGTCATAAGGACGGTGCCAGGTGATGGCCTCGGCCGCCTGCGCCCAGTAGTGCTCAGGGTCGGCCTGCCACTCTGAGTAGACGGTGCCGTAGCTGCTGTCCGACATGGCGTTTTCTCCCTCTCACGGCAGGGTTCACGGCACCTTGCAATCGACATTGATCCATAGCAATGACGGTCACGATACGGTCAAAAAAGCGGCCGAATCGGCCGTTTTCGCGGCGCTTGCCGCGCTCTGGGGGGAGGACGTGCATGGACCCGCTGGCAGCAAGCCAGATCAGGCAGGACCCGCGTCTCGTCGCGTTGCAGAAGAAGCGTGACAGCTTCGCCTGGACGCTCGCGATCATCATGCTCGTCGTCTACTACGGCTTCATTTTCCTGGTCGCGTTTCGCCCTGACATCATGGGGATGAACGTGGGCGGCGTGGTGACGCTCGGCTCCCCGCTCGGGCTCGGCGTGATCCTTCTCGCGATCATCCTGACCGGGGTGTACGTCGCACGTGCGAACGGCGAGTTCGACCGCATGACCACCGAGATCGTGGCCGGCGTGCAACAGCGGTCCGGCTATGCGGCCGGCAACCGCCAGACGATCGGAGCCGCCCGATGATGCGGCTTCTGATCGCGGCCCTCGCGCTTGCGCCGACGCTCGCCCACGCGGCGGGCGCGCTGGAAGGCGACGTCCAGCGCACGTCCACGAACTTCACCGCGATCGTCATGTTCCTGGCGTTCGTGGCGGTCACCCTTGGCATCACCTACTGGGCCGCGCAGCGCACGCGGTCGACCAAGGACTTCTACGCCGCCGGCGGCGGCATCGGCGGTTTCCAGAATGGTGTGGCCATCGCCGGCGACTACATGTCGGCGGCGAGCTTCCTCGGCATCTCGGCGCTGGTCTACACGAGCGGCTTCGACGGGCTGATCTACTCGATCGGCTTCCTGGTCGGCTGGCCGATCATCATGTTCCTGATGGCCGAGCGGCTGCGCAACCTGGGCCGCTTCACCTTCGCCGACGTGGTGTCCTACCGCCTGCAGGCGGGCCCGATCCGCACGCTGGCTGCGGCACGTTGGTAACGGTAGCCTTCTACCTGATCGCGCAGATGGTCGGCGCGGGGCAGCTCATCGAGCTGCTTTTCGGCCTGCCCTACGCGCTCGCCGTCGTGATCGTCGGCGTGCTGATGATCCTGTACGTCACGTTCGGCGGCATGATCGCCACGACGTGGGTGCAGACCATCAAGGCGGGGCTGCTGCTGTTCGGTGCGACGATGATCGCCGTGCTGGTGCTCAATACGGTCGGTTGGGACGTCAACGAGCTGTTCACCCGCGCCATCGCCGCCAGTCCGAAGCATGAGGCGATCATGCGGCCGGGCGGGCTGGTGTCGAACCCGATCTCGGCGATCTCGCTCGGCATCGCGCTGATGTTCGGCACGGCGGGCCTGCCGCACATCCTGATGCGGTTCTTCACCGTGCCGGATGCGAAGGAGGCGCGGAAGTCGGTCTTCTGGGCGACCACCTTCATCGGCTACTTCTACATCCTGACCTTCATCATCGGCTTCGGCGCGATCGTGCTGGTCAGCACCAACCCGGCCTTCCTGACGCCCGACCACAAGGGGCTCATCGGCGGCACCAACATGCCGGCGATCCATCTGGCGGCCGCCGTCGGCGGCGACGCGATGAAGGGCTTCATCTCGGCGGTGGCTTTTGCCACGATCCTGGCGGTGGTGTCCGGGCTGACGCTGTCGGGCGCCTCGGCGGTGAGCCACGACCTGTATGCCAGCGTGATCCGCCACGGGCGGGTGGCCGAGGGCGCGGAGATCCGCGTGTCCAAGATCACCACGCTGGTGCTCGGCGTGCTGGCGGTGGCCCTCGGCATCGCCTTCCAGAAGATCAACGTGGCCTTCATGGTGGGGCTGGCGTTCGCCATCGCGGCGAGTGCCAACTTCCCGGTGCTGCTGCTGTCGATGTACTGGCGCGGGCTGACGACCTGGGGCGCGTTCGTCGGCGGCTTCGCCGGCCTGATCTCGGCGGTGGCGCTGACGGTGGGCAGCAAGTCGATCTGGGTGGACGTGCTGCACCTGAGCGACCCGTGGTTCCCGTACAGCTCGCCGGCGCTGTTTCCCATGCCGCTGGCGTTCGCGGTGTCGTGGCTGGTGTCGCTGATCGACAGCAGCCGCCAGGCGCGGGTCGAGGCGGACGCGTTCGAGGCACAGTACATCCGCTCGCAGACCGGCATCGGCGCGGAGGGTGCGGCGGCGCACTGAGGGCAAGCTGTGGTTTGATGCATCATGGCCGGGGAGAGATCCCCGGCCATGATCGTTTCAGGCGATACCCAGAAACAGCGCCACGGCGCTCGTTGTGCGGGCGAGCTCGTCGGCAGAAAGTCGGCCTATCGGTTGGCTGATCCGGCGGAGCAGGACCGTCGTGATCTTGTTCACGACAATCCACGAGGGACGGTCGAGCGGCAGCTCTTCGCTTGGAGCAATACTGATGCGAAGCATCGAGGCGTCCGTCTCGACGCTCGTGATCGGACAGACCGTCACGCCGTCTACAGGCTGAAAGCTGTCACTCTGGATGATGACCGCCGGGCGAGGTTTGCTCGTGAAATCGCCGCTCCGGTCGGCGACGATGACGACATCACCACGCCGCATCAGGATCGTTCAGCGCGCTGACCTCCTCGACCCATTCCGTGAGGCCTTCCCGGCGTTCTGCCTCGGCAACGGCGAGCATCTGCCGCCTTGCCTCCTCCACGAAGCCGGGCGCACGCGTGTCGCGCACCCAAATCTGCACGGGCCGCAAACCCTGCTTGCGCAGCGCCTCGCGGTGGCGTCGGACTCGGTCTCTGGAAGCGTCGCTCATGCGTTACATGTAACGCCGGCGGCCAGCTTCGTCAACGCCACAGCGCATGGCTGCGTGCGTCCCGCGCGCTTGACGCACTGTCACGGCCGTCCGACTTAACCGTCGGACATTAATCCGAACCACGATCCCGGCGCGGGGTATCAGCACGACATGGATGCACGTCTGCCGGAGATGCCGGCCTTCGGTCTCACGTTCCGCGACCTCGCGGACCGCGACGGCCTGATCCGGCTGGACCGCATCTTCCTCGAGCACCTTGCCGCCGAGGACGCCGCCCTGCACGCGGGCCTGCTGGCCGCGCGCGCCGCACCCGACGCGCTGTCGGCCAAGGACGAGGGCGAGCTGATCACCCAAGTCGGCCCGGTGCTCGACGGCTTCGTCGCGACCCTGTTCCGCATCGAGAACGCGACGGCGGCGCTGGCCGCGCGCACGCTCGCCCTCGACCCGATCCACGCCTGCAAGCGCCTGTTCGTCCAGCGCCAGGCGGTGAAGAAGTATCCCGATCCGTCGGGTTTCGACGGCCCTGCCCTGCGCGCAGACCTCGAGGCGCGGATCGGCGGTCCGCTCACCGAGCCGGCTTTCGCGAAGGCGGTCAAGGCGTGGCAGACGGCAGAGCCGGACGCGCTCGATCTCGCCATGCGCTACGCCTCGTGGGCGACGCTGACCGAGGCCGGACACGCCGCCCACCCCGGCAACACGCTGTTCCACGTCCCGCACAAGATCGACTACCAGCACCTCGTTCCATTCGAGACGATCGAGCGCGACGGCGTGACGATGCTGCGCCTGCCGGAGGATCACTGGCGCCAGCGCGACGGCTTCGCGCTGACCGACGCGGGGATGAACGACCAGCAGGCGCTGGACCAGATGAACTACTGCATCTGGTGCCACACACAGGGCAAGGACAGCTGCTCGAAGGGCCTGCGCGACCGCAAGACCGGCGCGTTCGCCAAGTCGCCGTTCGGGGTGACGCTCGCCGGCTGCCCGCTCGAAGAGAAGATCAGCGAGATGCACACGCTGCGGGCGCAGGGCTACGCGCTCGGGGCGTTCGCGACGATCGCGGTCGACAACCCGATGATGGCGGCGACCGGCCACCGTATCTGCAACGACTGCATGAAGTCCTGCATCTACCAGAAGCAGGAGCCGGTCGACATCCCGCAGGCCGAGACCGCGATCCTGCGCGACGTGCTGGCGCTGCCCTGGGGCTTCGAGATCTACGCGCTGCTGACGCGCTGGAACCCGCTGGACATCCGCCGTCCGCTGCCCACGCCCGACAGCGGGCGCAAGGTGCTGATCGTCGGGCTCGGTCCGGCCGGATTCACGCTGGCGCACCACCTGATGAACGATGGCCACACCGTCGTCGCGGTGGACGGGCTGAAGATCGAGCCGCTGGGCTTCGATCCGAACACCCCCGTCCGTGATGCGGACAGCCTGTTCGAGAACCTGGACGACCGCGTGATGGCCGGGTTCGGCGGCGTGGCCGAATACGGCATCACCGTCCGCTGGAACAAGAACTACCTCAAGCTGGTGCGGCTGCTGCTGGAGCGGCGGTCGCAGTTCGCCGTGTTCGGCGGCGTGCGGTTCGGCGGCGGGGCGACGCTGTCGGTGGACGACGCGTTCGGCATGGGCTTCGACCACGTGGCGCTGTGCATGGGCGCGGGGCGCCCGACCGTGATCGACATGCCGAACGGGCTCGCGCGCGGCGTGCGCGAGGCGAGCGACTTCCTGATGGCGCTGCAGCTGACGGGTGCGGCGAAATTCGGCTCGATCACCAACCTGCAGGTGCGCCTGCCGGTGGTGGTGATCGGCGGCGGCCTGACGGCGATCGACACCGCGACCGAAAGCCTCGCCTACTATGTGCGGCAGGTCGAGAAGTTCGCGCTGCGCTACCGCACGCTGGTCGCCGAGCAGGGCGACGATCGCGTGCGTGGCGGGTGGAGCGAGGAAGAAGAGCAGATCGCCGCCGAGTTCCTCGACCACGCCGCGGCGATCCATGCCGAACGCCTCGCCGCCGGCGCCGAGGGACGCGCGCCGCGCCTCGCTCAGCTGCTCGACAGCTGGGGCGGGGCGACGATCGCCTATCGCCGCCGCATCACCGACGCGCCGTCCTACACGCTGAACCACGAAGAAGTGGCGAAGGCGATGGAGGAGGGCGTGCGCTTCGCCGAGGGCCTCGCCCCGCTGGCCGTCGAGGTGGACGGGTTCGGCCACGCCGAGGGCCTGCGCCTCAGTCGCGCCGACGGCAGCGAGGTCGTGCTGCCCGCGCGCGCGATCCTGGTCGCTGCGGGGACGCATCCGAACACCGTGCTCGCGCGCGAGGACGGACGCATCGAGCTGGACGGCAAGTACTTCCGCGCGATCGACGAGAGCGGCGAGCGCGTCGTGCCGGAGCGCGCGCTGTCCAAGCCCGAGCACGCGCGGGTGCTGATGCACCGCACCGCCGACGGTCGCTTCATCAGCTTCTTCGGCGACCTGCACCCGAGTTTCTTCGGCAATGTCGTCAAGGCGATGGGCAGCGCCAAGCGCGGCTATCCGGTCGTCTCCGGCGTGCTCGCCGCGCGCGAGGCCACTCCTGTTAGCGGCGCCGAGATGATCGCGCGCTGTCGCGACGAATTGCGGCCGACCGTGCACGCGGTGAACCGGCTGACGCCGACGATCGTCGAGGTCGTGGTGCGCGCGCCGGCCGCCGCGCGGGCGTTCAGGCCGGGGCAGTTCTTCCGGTTGCAAAACTACGAGATGCACGCCCTGCGCCTGCCCGAAGCGATCGGCACCACGCTGCTCGCGATGGAGGGCCTGGCGATGACCGGCGCCTGGACCGATCCCGAACGGGGGCTGGTCTCGATCATCGCGCTGGAGATGGGCGGCAGCTCCGACCTGTGCGCGTCGCTGCGGCCGGGGGAGCCGGCGGTGCTGATGGGGCCGACCGGAACGGCGACCGAGATCCACGCGAACACGACGGTCGCGCTTGTCGGCGGCGGCCTCGGCAACGCGGTGCTGTTCTCGATCGGTGCGGCGCTGCGCGCGGCGGGATCGAAGGTGATCTACTTCGCCGGCTACAAGCGCGTGGTCGATCGCTACAAGGTCGAGGAGATCGAACGCGCCGCCGATGTGATCGTCTGGTGCTGCGACGAGGAGCCGGGCTTCCCGGTCAATCCCGCGCGCCCGCAGGACCAGTACGTCGTCGGCAACATCGTGCAGGCGATGGCGGCCTATGGCTCCGGAAAGCTCGGCGAACAGGCGGTTCCGCTGCGCGACGCGACGCACATGATCGTCATCGGGTCGGACCGGATGATGAACGCGGTGGGCGCGGCGCGGCACGGCGTGCTGGCGCCGTATCTGAACCCGCAGCACACGGCGATCGGGTCGATCAACTCGCCGATGCAGTGCATGATGAAAGAGGTCTGCGCGCAGTGCCTGCAGCCGCAGGTCGATCCGAAGACCGGCGAACGCACGGTGGTGTTCTCCTGCTTCAACCAGGACCAGCCGCTGGATCGCGTGGACTTCGCCGCCCTGCACGAGCGGCTGTATCAGAACAGCCTGCAGGAGAAGCTGACGGCGGCGTGGATCGACCGCGCGCTGCGGAAGCTGAAGACGCGGCCGGCGCTTGCCGCCGCGGAGTGAAGCCGTAGCCGCTCGGTCGTCGCTCGGGCTGCCGCCCGCGCAACGGCGATGGGCATCCGTCACGATCGGCATCGCCGTCGGCATGGCCACGCTCGACTCCGCGATCGCGAATACGGCGCTGCCGATCATCGCGCGCGACCTGCACGCGACCGCGGCCGCATCGGTATGGGTCGTCAACGCCTACCAGCTGGCGATGATCGCGACATTGCTGCCGCTGGCCGCACTCGGCGACATCGTCGGACATCGGCGCGTCTATGCCTGGGGGCTGCTGCCGTTCACCGTCGCCTCGCTCGGCTGTGCGCTGGCGTGGTCCCTGCCCTCGCTCGCCTTCGCGCGCGTCATTCAGGGCATCGGCGCGAGTGCCGCGATGAGCGTCAACACCGCGCTGATCCGGTTCTCCTACCCGCCCGAGCGCCTGGGATTCGGGGTGGGGCTGAACGCGATGATCGTCGGCACGGCGTTCGCGATCGGGCCGACCGTCGCGTCGATGATCCTGTCGGTGGGGCCGTGGCCCTGGCTGTTCGCCGTCAACGTGCCGTTCGGCGTGGTGGCGCTCGTGCTCGCGGGGCGGACGCTGCCGCCCAGCCCTCCCGCCAACTACCGCTTCGCGCGCGTCGTGGCGACGCTGGTAACGGTCACCTTCGCCGTGCTCGTCTTCGGGCTGGAAGAGGCGGCGCATGGCGGCACGCTGCCGCACGTTGTGCCGCTGTTGGTGGTCGCCGCAATGCTGGCCGTGGTGCTGCTGCGCGCGCAGAAGGGGCATCCGGCGCCGATGCTTCCGGTCGATCTGTTCCGCCGCCCGCAATTCGCGTTGTCGTCGGCCACCGCGATCGCGGCATTCGCCGCCCAGGGAATCGCGTTCGTGGCCCTGCCGTTCTTCTTCCAGCACACCCTCGGCAGGTCGGTGGTCGAGACCGGGTTCCTGATGACGCCCTGGCCGGCGATCACCGCGATCATGGCGCCCATCGCCGGCGGCCTGTCGGACCGCTACCCGGCGGGCATCCTGGGCGGGATCGGGATGGCGATCCTCAGCGTGGGGCTGCTTTCGCTCGTGTGGCTGCCGGCCGATCCGGGCGCGCTGGCAATCGGCTGGCGGATGGCGGTGTGCGGCGCGGGCTTCGGCTTCTACCAGTCGCCCAACCTGCGGGCGATCATGTCGAGCGCCCCGCCCGAGCGTGCCGGCGGGGCGAGCGGGATCGTCGCGGTGTCGCGCCTGCTCGGGCAGACGACGGGGGCGGCGCTGGTGGCGTTCTGCTTCGGCGTGTCGGACCGGTCGGGTCCGCTGATCGCGATCGGACTCGGCGCGGGATTCGCGGCGGTCTCGGCAGTGATCAGCGCGTCGCGGCTGGCCGCGCCTACATCAGCCCCGCGCCCTGCAGCCCGCCGAACACACCCACCAGGCAGGTGATCGCCGCCACGCCGATCACCACCCAGCGATAGGCGCCGCGCAGCCGGTGCGCCGCGGGCAGCGCCCTGATCGCGAGCGCGATCAGGAAGCCGAGCACCAGCGGCAGCAGGAAGGCGTTCATCACCTGCACACCGACGTTCAGCGACACGAGGTTCGGCCACACCGCCACGAGCACGGCGCCGCCGATGACGCAGACCGTGTAGACGCCGTAGAATCACCTCGCCTCGAACGGCTTGAATTCCAGCGAGCGGCGATAGCCGGTCACCTCGCCCAGTCCCCAGGCGAAGGCGAGCGAGGTCACGATCGCCGCGACCATGCCGGCGCCGAGCACGCCGATGCCGAACACCAGCTTGCCCACATGGTCGCCGAGGAACGGGGTCAGCGCGCCGCTCATGTCGCCGACGGTGTTGAGCGTGGCGTCCGCCTTGGTCTGGCCGATGGTCGCCGCACAGGCCACCAGCACCGCCGCCATGACGAGCTGGGTGACGAGGGCGCCTAAGGCGGTGTCCCAGCGCGCGGCCGCAAGGTGTTCAGGCCGCAGCTTTTTGTCCGCCACCGCCGGCTGCTGATAGAAGATCATCCACGGCATGATCACCGCGCCGATGTTGGCGGCGGCGAGGTAGAGGTAGTCGGTGTTGCGGAACGGGATGTCGACCGAGTCGCGCAGCATGTCGTGGACGTTCGGATGCGCCGCCCAGGCGACGCCGAAGAAGGCAAGCTCGAACAGCCCGAGCGCGATCGCCACGCGCTCGACCCGGCGGTAGGACCCGGTCAGCACCACCGCGAGCAGCGCCGAGGCGCCGATCGCCAGGCTGATCCAGCGCGGCAGGCCATACATCTCGCCCACCCCGGCCACGCCGGCGAACTCGGTCAGCAGCGCGCCGACCACCGCCGCGCCGAGGCCGGCGGCCGATACCCAGGCCCAGACCGGGCCGAACGTGTCGCGGATCAGCTCGCCATGGCCGCGGCCGGTGAACACGCCGAGGGGGACTGTCAGTTCCTGCGTCATGTATAGGATCGGGATCAGGATAAGCTGCAAAAGCAGGAGCTTGTAGCCCCATTGCACGCCGCTCTGCCCGGCGGTGATGACGCTGCCGACGTCGGTGTCGGCCAGCATGACGACGATCCCCGGCCCGAAGACGGCAACGAAGCGACGCCAGGAGGAGGCAGTTTGCGCCCTCTGCCGAACGGCCATGTCGCTCACGCGTCGGGTCTCCTGCACGGGGGCTACTTGCGAATGCTTCGCAAGATCAACAGACCTATGCTGCGCCGCGAAGGCCTGTCAATCGGCGCCGCTCTCCGGCGGATTGATCGTTGGGCGTTGTTGCCCGACAAGCGCGCGCCGTGGGCGAAAGACCGACATGCAAGACCTGATGCTCCACAACACGCTGACCCGTCGCACCGAACGGTTCGAGCCGATCGATCCGTCGGATGTCAGGCTCTATGTGTGCGGACCGACGGTCTATGATCTGGCGCATCTGGGCAATGCGCGCCCGGTGGTGGTGTTCGACGTGCTGACGCGGCTGTTGCGGCGGCGCTATCCGCGCGTCACCTACGTGCGCAACATCACGGACATCGACGACAAGATCAACGCGCGGGCGGTCGAGTCGGGCGAGCCGATCGGCGCGATCACTTTGCGCACGACGGCCGACTTCCATGCCGACATGGCGGCCCTCGGCTGCTTGCCACCAGATGTGGAACCGCGGGCGACGATGCACGTCGCCGACATGATCGCGCTGATCGAGCGGCTGATCGAGGGCGGCTTCGCCTACGAGGCCGAGGGCCACGTGCTGTTCGCCGTGGCGCGCTTCCCCGAGTACGGCCGCCTGTCCGGCCTGAGTCCTGACGATCTGCGTGCGGGCGCCCGCGTCGAGGTCGCGCCCTACAAGCGCGACCCGGGCGATTTCGTGCTGTGGAAGCCGTCCACGCCCGACCTGCCCGGCTGGGACAGCCCGTGGGGACGCGGCCGGCCGGGCTGGCACATCGAGTGCTCGGCCATGGCCGAGCGCTATCTGGGGCCGAGCTTCGACATCCACGGCGGCGGCCGCGACCTGATCTTCCCGCACCACGAGAACGAGATCGCGCAGAGCCGCTGCGGCTGGCCCGACGCCCAATTCGCCCGGTTCTGGATGCACAACGGGATGCTGCTGGTGGACGGGGCGAAGATGTCGAAAAGCCTCGGCAACTTCCGCACGGTGCGCGACGTGCTGGCAGAGACCCCGGCCGAGGCGGTGCGCATGCTGCTGCTACGCGCCCAGTACCGCACGGAGCTGGACTTCACTGCCGCAGCGCTCGCCGAGGTGCGGCGGGAGCTGGACCGCTTCTATCGCGCGCTGGCCAAGCATCCGGGCGCCGTCTCTGCGCCGGCGGTGCCGGAGGCTGTCGAGGCGGCGCTGTGCAACGACCTCAACACGCCGGAGGCGTTCGCGGCGATGCACGAGCTGGCCGACCGCGCGCTGGCCGGCGACGCGGACGCGGCGGGCGGGCTGCGTGCGGCGGGCGACGCGCTCGGGCTGCTGCAGATGCAGCCGGAGGCGTGGTTCCGCGGCGGCGGCGATGCGGCGGAGATCGAGGCACGCATCGCGGAACGCCTCGCTGCGCGGAAGGCGAAGGACTTTGCGCGGGCGGACGCGATCCGGGCAGAGCTGGCTGCGCAAGGGATCGTGCTGGAGGACGGGCCCGGCGGCACGACGTGGCGGCGGGGCGGTTAATCCATTTCGACCAGCGCGAGATACTCGGACGGCAGCGGGATGCGCACGCCGCGCCAGGGATTGAGGACCAGCAGGTCGTTGTCACTGCTCACAATCGTGCCGGCATTGGCGGCGAGTGCAAGCTCAAGGTACTTGTCATCCTTTGCGTCGCGACAGTCCTCTACTCGGACGGTCGGCTCAATCCAGTTCGCAATCCGATAGACAATGCCCAGCACGAAATCCCGCCGTACAGACGTGATCTTAGGCGCCAGATGGGGCCGGTTGAGGACACCGACGAGTTCGCCATGCACCTCGGTAGATAAAGCGAGTTTGTCGAATTGTGCAGCCCGCAACAGGGCCCTTTCCGGGACGCTGTCGGCCTTCAATGCCGCGCCAATAAGGGTGGATACATCGAATACAATCACGCTTTGGGCGTGCGCTCACGGCGCTCCGCGTTGTACGCCTCCAGCTCTGCGTCGATATCTGGATCGGTCAGGCCCGCCGCTCTCGCTTCAGCCTTCAACTCGGCAATCGCCTCAGCAAGCGCTTGAACAAGTGGATTCGGCCCTGGACGCGGGACCAGGATTTCGCTCAGAAGGCGCCCTGCGACGGCACGGTTGCGTTCGTCAGCAAGCACTGCTGCCGCTCGCTGCTCGACCGGAATCGTCACGTCAACCAAATCGTCCATTCGGAACCTCCGAAGGCAATATATGCTCCAAAGCTCGTGAGATCACGGGTTCAAACCGATGACCGGCCGCGACGGCGACGCCGATCTGCGCCCGATCGGCAACAGCCCGGTCATCGTGCTCGTGGGCCCGCAACTGGCCGATAATATAGGTGCGGTCGCCCGCGCGATGGCCAATGGCGGGCTGTTCCACCTGCGCCTCGTCGCCCCACGCGACGGCTGGCCGCAGCCGAAGGCGTGGCGCAACGCGTCGGGCGCGGGACGCATTCTCGATGCGGCAACAACCCACGACACGGTGGCCGATGCGATCGCCGACCTGCATCGCGTGCTCGCCACCTGCCCTCGCCCGCGCCACGTCATCAAGCCGGTGCTGACGGCACGGGGTGCCGCCGCGGAACTGCGCGCGATCTGCGCGCGCGACTTGCGAACGGGCGTGCTGTTCGGACCCGAACGGGCGGGGCTGGACAACGACGACCTCGCCGCGGCCGACACGCTGATCCGCTATCCGCTCAATCCCGCCTTCATGTCGCTCAACCTGGCACAGGCCGTGATGGTGCTGGCGTACGAGTGGTGGACGGCAGCGGACGAAACCTTGCCGCGCACGCTGATGACCAACGAGACGCGGATCGCGACGAAGGGCGAGCTGGAAAACTTTCTGTCGCATCTGATCGCCGAGCTCGACGCCTGCGGGTTCCTGCGCAACCTGCCCAAACGCCCCGGCATGGTCCGCAACATCCGCCACTTCTTCGAACGCGGCGAGGTCACCGAACAGGAGCTCCGCACGCTGCACGGCGTGGTGACGGAACTCGCGAGGGGCCGACGCAGCCTCGGCCGGGACGAAACCACGACGGACGAACGCAAGGCTCAAGGCGGGTCGTAGCTCAGGCTCCACTCCGGCGTGGTGAGCCAGCAGCGCGACGGGTCGGCGGGGCGATGCCAGAGCAGGCTGCGCACCCGCTCGACGCCCCCATGCATGAGCGCCGCACGCAGCGCCGAGTCATCCGCGCTGCCCGCAGCCCCTTCCGCGCACACGAAGTCCACGCGGCAGAGCTCGCTCGCCGCGAAGCCGGAATCCACACGCTCGATCAGCAGCGCCACGCCGTAGCCATGACGCGAGCCGGCACACAGCGGGAAGATCAGCCGGCCGCCCGGACCGAGGTGGTCGATCCACGGCGGCGGGAACGTCGGAATGCCGAAGTTGACGTAGACGCGGTCGCACGTCGCGGTCGGAAACCGCGTGCCGTCGGCGTGGCGGACCGTCACGTTGGGGTAGCCGGCGAGATAGGCGGCGGCGCGCGTCGCCAACTCGTCGTCATACTCCACCGCGATCACCTGCCCCTCGGGGCCGACCAGATGCGACAGGATCGCCGTGTAGTAGCCGGTGCCGGCGCCGATATGGACGACGCGCAGGCCCGGCCGGACCTGCAGGTGGTGCAGCAGCAGCGCATGCAGACATGGGCTGCCGTTGTTCACGCCGCGCGCCGGGTCGAGCGAGACCAGCACGTCGGCGTACAGCCTCTCGGCCTGGCCGGCGGGGATGCTGCGAAAGCCGAACGCGGAACTGGCCGGCCAGGGCGGCGGCCCGAGGAAAGCCTCACGAGGCACGGCGGCAAAGGCATCCTCCACCGCCGGATCGACGACGCCCGCGCGGCGCAGCATCTCCCTCGCGTAGTCGAGCCGGACTGCCTCGGGGACGGGGGGCTGCGTCTTAGCGCGCGCGGCTGAGCGTGTAGCTCGCCGCGTCCAGAAGCGCCCGGCGGATCGGCGTATCCGGGAAAACATCAAGCGCCGCGCACGCGTCGGCGGCATAGCGCGCCGCGCGGTCGATCGTCGTACCGATCGCGCCGCGCTGCTCGACCAGCCGCATCGCATGTTCGAGGTCGTCGGCGGTCTGCTCGCTTTCCTCGATGGTGCGCCGCCAGAACTCGCGTTCGGCCGCGTCGCCCGCCGCATACGCCGCCAGCACCGGCAGCGTGATCTTCCCCTCGCGGAAATCGTCGCCGACGGTCTTGCCGAGCACCGCCTGGTCCGCCGCATAGTCGAGCGCGTCATCGACGAGCTGGAACGCGACGCCCAGGTTGTGGCCGTAGCGCGCGAGCGCCTGCTCCTCGGCCTCCGGCCGGTCGGCGACGACCCCGGCCACCTGGCAGGCGGCGGCGAACAGGGCGGCGGTCTTGCCCTCGATCACCGCGAGGTAGCGGTCCTCGGTCGTCGACAGGTCGTTCTGCGTGACCAGCTGCAGCACCTCGCCCTCGGCGATCGTCGCCGCCGCGCGCGAGAGGATCGCCAGCACGCGCAGCGAGCCGTCCTCGACCATCAGCTCGAAGGCGCGGGCGAACAGGAAGTCGCCGACCAGCACGGAGGCCTTGTTGCCGAACACCGCATTGGCGCTGGCGAGGCCGCGGCGCAGCGCACTGTCGTCGACCACATCGTCGTGCAGCAGGGTGGCGGTGTGGATGAACTCGACGCAGGCGGCGAGGCTGACGTGGCGGTCGCCGCCGGCATAGCCGCACAGCTTGGCGCAGGACAGCGTCAGCAGCGGGCGCAGCCGCTTGCCGCCGGCGGCGACGATGTGTGCGGCCAATTGCGGGATCAGCTCGACCGGGCTCTGCATCCGCGCAACGATGGTGCGGTTGCAGCGGGCGAGGTCGTCCTGCACCAGCGAGAGCAGCGCGGTCAGCGCGTCCTCGCCATGGGCCTGCCCGGCCGGGATCGGGTCAGGACCAGATGCACGCAGGCTGCCGACGGCGCCCAAACCACTCTCCCAGCTTTGATTGTGCGATTGCTGCTTGCGCGGCGACACGGGCAAGATATCGGCCGTGCGCAAAACGGGTCAAGGCGAACGCCCGGGCCGCCGCGCCGCGCCTGGAGGGATATGCGCACCATCGCCCGATCGAACGACTGGGTACGCCTGAGTTTCCTGTCGGCCCTGCTGGCCGATGCCGGGATCGAGGCCGTCCTGCTCGACGCCCATGCGAGCATCATGGACGGCAGCATCGGCGCGATCCCGCGCCGGCTGGCGGTGGCGGACGAGGACGAAACGCGAGCTCGCCGGGTGCTGGCAGAGGCTGGCGAGAGCTGATCCCGGTCACTATGGGCGGGGTCACGTGGGGCACGCTGATGGGGGGGCGGGTGCGCTACGCCCAGCCAGCCGAGGGCTTCCGCAGCGGAATCGAGCCGGTCCTGCTGGGGGCCGCGGTGCCGGCGCGGCAGGGCGAGCGCGTGCTGGAGGCGGGCAGCGGCGCGGGGGCCGGGTTGCTGTGCCTCGCGCACCGGACCGGCACGGGGGGGGTCGGCGTCGAGCTGGACCCGGCGCTGGCGGAGATCGCGGCGGGCAACGCGGCGGCGAACGGGTTCGAGGGGCTGCGCTTCGTCGCCGCCGATATCGGACAGTGGATGTGCGACGCACGGTACGACCACGCGTTCGCCAATCCGCCCTATCACCCGCCGCACCTGCCCGCCTCGCCCGACGCGCGGCGGGATCGGGCGAAGCGCGCGGCGCCGATGTTGCTGGAGGCATGGACCGCGGCGCTGGCGCGAAGGGTGACCGAGGGCGGGAGCGTAACGCTCGTGCTGCCGGCGGGGCAGCTCGGCGATGTCCTCGCGGCGTACGCGCGGCATCGGCTGGGCAGTGTCGTCATCTATCCGCTGTGGCCGCGGGAGGGGCGGGCGGCAAAGCTGGTGCTGGTGCAGGGGCGCGTCGGCGGACGCGGTGCGCCGGTGCTGGCGGCGGGATTGGTGCTGCACGCGGCCGGCGGATTCACCGCGCAGGCCGATGCGGTGTTGCGCGGCGCCGCGGCACTTCGGCTGCGTGCGTGACTATTCGCCGCCGGTGTCCGGGTGGCGCAGATGCCACAGCCGCTCATGCGCGGCGACGAGGCTCTCCATGCTGCGCCGTCGCGTACTGTCGAGGTTCGTCGGACGACGGGCGAGCATCATCTCGAGCACCTGCAGCAGGCGCGAGGCGACTTCGTAATCGCCCTGGTCGCACGCTTGGTGGAACGCGACGAGGATCTTGTCGGAAAGACGACGCGACGAGCGCTGCGGCGGCGCGGGTGCACCGACCTTCTGTGCGCTGTCGACCTCGTCGTTCACATGACCACCACGCAATGTGCCGACAGCTTCGCCGGATGCATGCACGCCGTCCAGCGTCGCAACGCCGTTCGAGCAAGATCCGTCACATTCCGCGTGTCGGACGCCGGTTTTGCAACCGGCGGTCCATCATGACGCACGCCAACTCAACTTCTTTCAGTCGTGACCGACGGTGGCGTTGCCCTAGTGTCCCGATTCCGAAGTTCGTCGAACTTCGGAATCGGAGTGGGACACTAGCAGCCTGTCGGAGTTAAGCACAAACCACGAACAAATCGGAGATTTCTTTCGATACTTCGCGGTTCTGCACAACAAGAGAATCCGCCGGTGGCCGTTGGCGACATATTCATCCTTGCGACAGGAGAAGTCCTGGAAAG
>DATEQV010000163.1:0-2242 GCA_035272265.1 Acidisphaera sp.
CTTTCCAGGACTTCTCCTGTCGCAAGGATGAATATGTCGCCAACGGCCACCGGCGGATTCTCTTGTTGTGCAGAACCGCGAAGTATCGAAAGAAATCTCCGATTTGTTCGTGGTTTGTGCTTAACTCCGACAGGCTGCTAGGTGCTGCGAATCGATGAGGTCGGCCGCCGCTTCCCCGGCGGCACCGAGGCGCTGCGCGGCGTCTCCCTGGATGTCGGGGCGGGCGACTTCGTCGCCCTGCTCGGCCCGTCGGGCTGCGGCAAGTCGACCCTGCTCCGGCTGGTCGCCGGCCTCGATGCGCCGAGTGCCGGCGCCATCACCTGGGCCGCGCGGCCGAAGCCCGGCGAAATCGGGTTCGTCTTCCAGGACCCGGTGCTGCTGCCCTGGGCGACCGCGGGGCAGAACGTCGCGCTGCCGCTCGACCTGACGCACCGGGAAGCCGACGGCGCCGTGATCGAGGCGCTCGGGCGCGTGGGCCTCGCCGATTTCGTCCACGCATATCCGCGCCAGCTGTCGGGCGGCATGCGCATGCGGGTGTCGATCGCCCGCGCGCTGGTCACCCGCCCGCGCGTGCTGCTGCTCGACGAGCCGTTCGCAGCGCTCGATGAGTTCACACGAAACAACCTGCAGGAGGACCTGCTCGGGTTGTGGTCGTCGCTCGGCTGCACGGTGCTGTTCGTGACGCACTCGATCTGGGAGGCGTGCTTCCTGGCCCGCCGGCTGGTGCTGATGACGCCGCGCCCGGGCGCGGTCGCCGCCATCGTGGACAACCCGTTGCCGCCCGACGCGGCGACGCGGCTCGATCCCGCCTACGCGCGCTTCGTGGCCGACGTCACGCGGGCGATGCAGTCGGCGCTGGGTGGCGCCGGACGCGACGAGGTCCTGGCGTGAGGGGGGCTGCCGCCGGCTTCGGCCTGCTCGTGCTGGCGCTGTGGGAGGCGGCGGTGCGCTTCTTCGCCGTGCCGCGCTACATCCTGCCCGGCCCGATCGCGATCGTGCAGGCCTTCGTCGCCGACCCGCTCGGACTGCTGGCAGCGCTCGGCTCGACGCTGGCCGTCACCTTCGCCGCCCTGGTCGCGGCGGCGGTGCTGGGCGGCGGCCTGGCGATGGCGATGGCGAGCAGCCGGATGGCGCGCGCGGCGATCCTGCCCTGGGCGGTTGCGCTTCAGGTCACGCCGATCGTCGCCATCGCGCCGCTGATCATCGTCTGGGTGAACGACCCGTTCGCCTCGCTGGTGGTCTGCGCCACCATCGTCGCGTTCTTCCCCGTCTTCGCCAACACCGCCGCCGGGTTGGACGCGGTGGCGCCGGAGCTGCGCGAGCTGTTCCAGCTGTACGGCGCGGGGCGCTGGGCGGTGCTGACAAGGCTGCGCATCCCGTCGGCGCTGCCGTATTTCCTGGCCGGCCTGCGCATCTCCGGCGGCCTCGCCCTGGTCGGCGCCGTGGTCGCCGAGTTCGTCGCCGGCTCGGGCGGCTTCGCCTCGGGCCTCGCCTACCGCATCCTGGAGGCCGGCTACCGGCTGCAGGTCCCCCGCATGTTCGCCGCCCTCGTGCTGCTGGCGCTGGCGGGGGTGGCGATCAACGCCGGCCTCGGCGCGTTCGGCCGCTGGGTGCTGCGGACGCGGGGGGACGCCGCTTGAACCCGCCCCGCCGGAGAGGCAGAAGGGACGTCATGCGACGGAGACGGACGTGAGCAAGCCGCGTGAGCTCAGCGAGGGCCAGCGCGCCTACGAGGCGCGCCGCGCCGCCAAGGCGGGCATGAGCCTGGAGAAGTGGCTCGACACCAAGAAGCGCGAGCAGGAAGCCGAAGCCCGCGCCCGGGCCAAGGCGGAAGCGCCGGCCGCCCAGAAGGCCCCCGGCCTGCTGTCCCGCCTGATCGACCGCGCGCACCGACCCCTCAAAGGCTGAACGGCAAGGGCTGAACGATGTCCGTCAAGAAGGTCTACCCGAACGCCGAGGCCGCGCTGGACGGCCTGCTGCACGACGGCATGATGATCATGTCCGGCGGCTTCGGCATTTCCGGCATCCCCGATGCCCTGATCGACGCGATCCATGCCGCCGGCACGCGCAACCTGACGGTGGTGTCCAACAACGCCGGCATCGACGGCGTGGGATTGGGCAAGCTCATCGACAGCAAGCAGATCAAGAAGATGATCAGCTCCTATGTCGGCGAGAACAAGGAGTTCATGCGCCAGTATCTGGCGAAGGAGCTGCAGATCGAGTTCAACCCGCAGGGCACGCT
>DATEQV010000164.1:0-23551 GCA_035272265.1 Acidisphaera sp.
GGTGCTGCGACACATGGCGCTGAACGTGATGCAAAAGGATCCCTCCAAAGGATCCTTTCGCGGCAAATTCAAACGCGCCGGATGGGACGACGCATATCTCACCAAGCTCCTGACCCTGTTTTGAAATGCGATTGCCCTGCCAGTTTGGGCTCGCGCCACCGCTCCAAGAACATACCCGCCTTCCGTGACGCATCCTATACGATGGTGTAGTCGGGCCTATGCGTCGGCCACATCCAGGTTCTTCTATTGTGCACTGGCGGGCGGCTGCGCGAACGCATTACGTCAATGTACCCAAATACGTTGACGAAGCGGAAGGGCCGGTAGCGGGTCTGGAGTGACGTGGCCCGTGACGGCTCCGACATACCGGGACGCGCATGTCCATCAGCGCCGATCGTGACCACGCAGTTTTGTTCGGGCCGTTCCGGCTGTTGCCGGCGCAGCGGCTGCTGCTTGAGGGCGACCGGGCGGTTCGGCTCGGCAGTAGGGCCCTTGATCTGCTCATCGCGCTGATCGGCCGCGCGGGGGAGACCGTCACCAAATCGGAGCTGGCTGCAACCGTCTGGCCCGGCGTCCAGGTCGTCGGTGAAGGCACAATCCGCGTGCACGTGCTCGAACTGCGCAAGGCGCTCGGAGATGGCCAAGATGGGCGGCGCTATGTCTCGACGATCGCCGGACGCGGCTACTGCTTCGTCGGACCGGTCACGCGGGCCAGCGACAAGGCGTCGCCACTGGCGCCGCCACAACCCCCGGCATTCCGGCGCGAACGTCGCCTGCCGACTTTGCCGACAAGGGTTATCGGCCGGGACAGTGCATTGGCGACGGTCGCTTCGCAGCTGACGCAGTCACGCCTTGTCACTGTGGCAGGCGCAGGCGGGATCGGCAAGACGACGCTGGCGCTGGCAGTGGCGGAGAGTGCGGCGTCGGCGCACGCCGGCGGCGTCTGGTTCGTCGACCTTGCCAGGATCCGCGAGCCGTCCCTCGTCCCATCCGCGGTTGCGACGGCACTCGGCATCGCGGTCGGCTCCGCCGACCCGACAGAACGTTTGCTGGCATTCGCCCGCGACCATCAGATGCTGGTGCTGATCGACAATTGCGAACACGTCATAGACGCCGCTGCGAGCATCGCGTCGCAGCTTGTGCGGGATACGTCCGATGTGCATGTGCTCGCGACGAGCCGCGAGCAGCTGCGCGTCCGAGGCGAGCGTGTGTATCGGCTTGGCGGCCTGGACTCCCCGGCGGCCGGCGCCGGGATCACGGCCGATGAAGCACTCGCCTATGCGGCGGTGCAGCTCTTCGTCGAGCGCGCCGCAGCCTGCGTTGCCGGGTTCGAGCTGACGGACTGTACCGCACCGATCGTTGCCGAGATCTGCAGGCGGCTGGACGGGATCGCGCTCGCCATCGAGCTTGCCGCCGCTCGCGTTGAGGAATTCGGTGCCCGCGGTCTGGCTGCGGGCCTCGACGATCGATTCCGGCTGCTCTCGCGCGGCAGCCGGACGGCAACGGACCGCCATCGCACGCTGCGCGGCGCGCTCGACTGGAGCTACCAGCTGCTCACTCAAGAGGAGCAGAGGATCTTCCGCCGCCTGGCTGTCTTCGCCGGCGGGTTTACGCTTCAGGCGGCATGCGCCGTGGCCGCGGGCAGCGGCGACGAATCGGAAGATGTTCCAGAGATCGTGGCCAGCCTGGTGGTGAAGTCGCTCGCCGCGACCGATCTGTGCGACGGCGATGTGCGCTTCCGCCTGCTGGAGACCACGCGGGCCTATGCCTTGGCAAAACTCGTGGAGAGCGGAGAAGCCGCCGCCATCGGCCGGCGGCATTCGGTATACTACCGGGACTTGATGGAAGCCTCGCTGGACGATCCGTCCCAGGGGGATCTCGCTACCGCGTACCGGCCTGAGATCGACAACATCCGCGCGGCACTCGCATGGGCGTTCTCCCCTGCGGGCGACACATCGATCGCCGTGGACCTCGCGGCGGGTTCCGCACCGGTCTGGCTCGATATGTCGCTGCTGGCTGAATGCCGAACGTGGTCGGAGAAGGCGCTCGCCGCGCTTGACGCGACCGATCGGGGCACGCGCCGGGAACTGGTGCTGCAAACCGAGCTTGGCCTCACGCTGATGTTCACCCGCGGCATGAGTGACCAGGCGCGCGTGGCGCTGACGAGAGCCTTCGAGCTGGCCGAGCGCATTGATGACGTCGACTATCGACTTCGAGCGTTGACGGCCTTGGCGAACTTCCTGATCAGGGTCGGGGACCTCCAGGGCGCTCTCGCGCTCGGCCGGCGAGCGGAGGCGATCGGCGCCGCGTCCGATGATCCGGTCGCACTGTCGACGGCAGACTGGATCCTTGCCGCGTCGCTCTTCCTTCTTGGCGACTACGCTCCAGCTCTGACGCATGCCCAGCGGCCGCAGCGTCGAACCATACCCCACTTTCGACGGACCCATTTCGCGCGCTGGGAACTGGAAGATTCGGTGACCGCCCGCGTCGTTGTTGCGCACACGTGGTGGACGCAAGGCCGGCTCGACCAAGCAGCGTGCGCAGCGCGGGACCTCGTGGCCGACACGCAAGCCAGCGGCCATCCATTCTCGGTGTGTCTTGCACTGCTTTGGTGTGGATGCGGGATTTCTCTCCTGCTCGGAGACTTCGAGACGGCGGAACGGTCGATTGCACGGCTCAAGGACCATGCCGAACGCAACGCCTTGAACGCCTTCCTTGCGCACGGTGCCGGCTTCAAAGGCCTGCTGTCCCTCAAGCGAGGGCAAACGGAGCCGGGAATACGGCTGCTGCGGATGTGTCTGGACGGCTTGCGGCGGGCACAATCGGAAGTCCTGTACGTCTTGTACCTCGGCGGTCTTGCGGAGGGTTTGGCGGCAGCCGGAGACGTCGGTGGCAGCATTGCCGCAGCGGACGAGGCGCTGCAGCGTGTCGCGCGCAACCACGAAATGTGGCTGATGCCTGAAACGCAGCGCATCACGGGCGAGGTTCTGCTGGCAAGAGGAACCGCCGGCGCGGCTGAGGCGGAGGACCTGTTCCGCCAGGCGTTGAGCTTGGCGCACCGCCAAGGAGCTCTGTCGTGGGAGTTGCGCAGCGCGATGAGTCTCGGGCGACTCTACCACGCCAACGGGCGCAGCCGCGAAGCGTGCGGTCTGCTGGCGCCGATCTATGACCGATTTTCCGAGGGGCTCCAGACAGCCGACCTTCAGTGTGCCGGTCGCATGCTTCAAGAATGGTCCGAATCCGCCGGCATGCGTGCGACCGGCACCCGAACGGGTCGTGTGGTCTCTCGATCGGCCGCGCAGGTCGGGAGCGTGCCATGAAACTCCTGACAGGTCGCGCGAGGCCCATCGGGCGGGTGGACATCAAGCAGAGCAGTTGCGAGCGGCGATGCGCTGCTGGATCGTTGACGCTGATGTGCTGCTCGCCTGTTCGCCCGGTGAAACGCGCGGCGGCGGCCCTGGTCGCAGCTACAAGGCGGCCGGCGCATCGGCCAGAAAGCCGAAGCTGTCGAGCAACCGGGCCCTGATCGCGGCGCGATCAGCGTCGCTTGCATCGGCGGGCAGTTCGAGGCGCGCAGCGACCGTCGCCGGACGGCCGGACAGCACGAGGATGCGCGTGGCGAAGGCGGTGGCCCGGTCGATATCGTGCATCGCGACGACGATGGCCGCACCTCGGGTGCGGACGTGCACGGCGAGGCGTTCGGCGATCAGCCCGGCCATGCGCGGATCGAGCGAGGCGAACGGCTCGTCGAGCACCAGCAGGTCGGGATCGACGGCCAGCGCGCGTGCCACGGCCGCGCGCCGTCGCATGCCGAGTGACAGCTGCCGCGGATACAGCGCCTCGGCCTCCGGCAGCCCGACATCGCGCAGCAGAGCGGCGATGTCGGTGGGCGCGGCGTGGTGCGTGACCAGCCGGATGTTGTCGCCGACCGTCCGCCAGGGAAGCAGCGCGGGTTCCTGAAACACCGCGCCGATCCGCGCGGCGCGGCAGCGCAGGTCGCCGTCGAAGCTGCGATCGAGACCGAGCAGGATCCGCAGTGTGGTGGTCTTGCCCGCGCCGGATGCCCCGAGCAGCGCCACGATGTCGCCCGGTGCGGCGGCGAGCGCCACGTCGTGCAGGAGCGTCTCGCCGGACGGCAGGCGCTTGGCGGCGATGCGGGCCTCAAGCATCGCCGCGCCAGGCGCGTGCGCGCCTCTCCAGCGGCTGCAGCACGCCCGCTTCGACGACCAGCATGATGACGGCGAAGGCCAGGCCGTAGGCGAGGATCGCGGTGACGTCGAAGTTCTGGAACGCCGAATTCAGCACGAAGCCGATGCCGTTCGGCCGGCCGAGCAGTTCGACGACGAGCACGATCTTCCAGGTGATCGACAGGCCGCTGCGCCCGGCGGCGGCGAGATAGGGTGCGAGCTGCGGCAGCACCACTTCGCGCAGCCGCCGGGTGTAGGGAAGGCGGAAGACGGCGGCCATGTCGTCGAGGCCGGGATCGAGCGCGCGCGACCCCTCGCGCAACGTGACGACGACCGACGGCGCCTTGGCGGCCACCACCGCGAGTACGGCGGCGAGGTCGTTCAGGCCGATCCAGATATAGGCGAGGATGACGACCAGCAGCAGCGGCAGGTTGAGCGCGATCACCAGCCACGGATCGGCGATCGCGTCGATCCGCGCCGAACGCCCCATCGCGTAGCCGGCGGCGCTGCCGGCCGCCATCGCGATGACGAACGCGACCAGCACGCGCGCCAGCGTGAAGGCCATCTGACGCGGCAGGTCGCCGGACTCCGTCGCGTGCCAGGTGTAGATGGCGACGCGCAGCGGCGAGGGCAGCAGGTTCGGCGATGCGACGGCCTGAGCAGCCAGCCACCAGATCGCCAGGAAGCCGATCAGTCCTGTCAGGCGAAACAGCGCGCCACGATCGGTGGCACGCCGTTCAGCCTGACTCATGCCGGGTGCGCCAGAACATCCCTTGCGGCAGGCTGTCCAGTCCGCCAGCGGCCTGCGCGCCGCCGGTCTCCTTGAGGATCGCGAACAGCGCCTCGGCCTCGCGTTGCTGCGTCGGCGCATCGGGGTGCGCGATGCCGTCGGCGAAGCGTTGGCGCAGGCGTGCGAACAGCGCGTCGCCGGGCGCGTTCATCAGCGGCCGGATGACGCGCCATTCGTCGTCCGAGCCGATGAGCGTGCGCTCGGCCTCGGCGGCGGCCGCGAGGAAGCCGTCGACGGGCGAGTTCTCCGCACTCGCCCAATCCTCGCGGAAGACGAAGCCGACGAGGTTCAGATGCGCGGGCAGGCCGAGTGCCACGGCGCAGTCCGACACCGAGACGGCCTGCCGGTATCCGTCTGCCTCGAGCCGCGCGGCGAAGGGCCAGAAGGTCAGCACCGCGTCGAGTTCGCCCTGTTCGAGCTTGGCGCCCAGCAGCGGCGGTGCGCCGTAGACGACCTGCGCGTCGTTCGCGAGATCGATGTTGTCCTGCTTGCGTGCCGCCGCGCGCACCACGAGCCACGACTTGTCGACCGGGCCGCCGGCCACGCCGAGACGGCGGCCCTTGAGGTCGGCCAGCGTATGGATCGGCGAGTCGGCCCGGGTCATGACCCCGCCGGTCGATGCGGAGAACGGCGCGAAGCACAGCTTCGTCCCCGCCGCGCGCTGCACGGCGACGAACATCCAGTCGGAGACGACGACGTCCGCCTGTCCCGCCATGATGGCGACGCGGTCCGCGTCGGTGTTGGCGAGCGCGAAGGTCGCGAGCGCGAAGCCGTGTGCGGTGTCCAGCGCGTGCCGGCGCACCACATCGGCGACCCACTGCACGGTGCCGAACTGCAGCACGCCGAGCCGGACCGTCGGCAGACCGGCCGCGCGGGTTCCGGCGACACGGGCCGCGAGACTCGCGCCGATGCCGATGAGCGCCCGGCGTCGCAGGCTTGGAGGTGACGAGCGCATGTCGGGGCGGCCTGTGTGCAATGCGTGAAGCGATCGAGCCGGACTATAGGCCGTCGCGCCGACCGCGTCAGGCGTCGACGGTCGCGGGCGCGTTGCCGAACTGGCGATAGACGAACGCGCGCGCCGATGCGTCGGCGCGGACGACCGCAGCCTGCACCAATGCGTGCCGGGGCGAGAGGTCGCACACCGGATCGGTCGCCGCGGCGTCGCCGGTGAGCGCATGCGCCTGGCAGCGGCAGCCGCCCCAGTCGCGTTCGGCGTTCTCGCAGTCACGGCAGGGCGGCTGCATCCAGTCGGTGCCGCGATAGCGGTTGAACGAAGCCGACTCGTACCAGATAGCGCGCAAACCGGAGTGGCGTACGTTCTCGAACGTCAGCCCGGGCAGGCTTTCCGCCGCATGGCAGGGCAGCGCGCGTCCGCGCGGCGTGACCACGATCACCTGCTGGCCCCATCCGCCCATGCAGGGCTTCGGGCGCACCGCGTGATAGTCCGGGATGACGTAGTCGATCACCAGCCGGCCGCGCAGCTCCTCGCGCACACGCGCGACCAGCGCGGTCGCGGCGTCGAGCTGCGCACGCGAAGGCAACAGCGCGTCGCGGTTGGCGAGCGCCCAGCCGTGATACTGCACATGGGCGATCTCCAGCCGGTCCGCGCCGAGGCGAAGCGCCAGCGCGATCATCTCGTCGAGCCGGTCGAGGTTCTGCTTGTGCACGACGGCGTTCAGCGTCAGCGCCAGATCCAGCGCGGCCACGGCAGCTGCGAACGCCATCTTGCGCACGTGCCCGCCCGGCAGGCCGCCGATCCGGTCCGCGCTCGTGTGCTCGCTGTCCTGCACCGAGAGCTGCACGTGATCGAGACCGGCGCGCGCCAGCTCGCGCACGCCCGCCTCGTCCAACGTCACGCCCGAGGTGATCAGGTTGGTGTACAGCCCCGCCGCGTGCGCGCCGGCGACGATCTCCGGCAGGTCGCGCCGTGCCGCCGGCTCGCCGCCCGACAGGTGCACCTGCAGCACGCCAAGCTCGGCGGCCTCGTGGAACAGCCGCGTCCACTCCGCCGCCGACAGTTCGTCCGAGCCGCGCACGAGGTCGAGCGGGTTGGAGCAGTACGGGCAGCGCAACGGGCAGCGGTGTGTCAGCTCCGCGAGCAGGCCGATTGGCGGGGGAGGGGTCATGCGACGACCACCCTCCGCTCCATCAGGTCGGCGAGCATCTCCTGGACGTCGGTTGCGATCTCACCACGCGGGGCGGCGAAGCGTTGCGCGAGCTCGTCGATCACCTGGTCGAGCGTGCGCGCGCCGTCGATCAGCTGCAGCACGTGCACGGCCGTCTCGTCCGGCACGAACAGGCGTTCGGGCGCCTGGATCACCAAGCGTCCTCTCGTGCGGTCCTCGGTCAGCCGCATGCCCCGCGCCAGGCGCGGGACCATGCTGCCGGACAACGGCGTCACAGCCGGAACGCCCCCGGCGGCGGCAGGCCGGGCGCGACATAGGCGTGGTGCAGCGCATCGAGCTGCGCCCACAGCAGGTCGCACTTGAAACGCAGCGCCGCCATGACGCCCTCCTGCTCGGCGCGCGTGCGCGCCTGCTCGGTGACGTAGCGCAGCGCGAACGCTACGTCGCGCGGCGCCTGGGTCAGCCGCGGGGTGAAGTACGCGAGCGTCTGTTCGTCGATGAAGTCGTAGTTGCGCAGCATGCCGCTGACACGCTCGGAGATGATGGTCGGCGAGAACATCTCGGTCAGCGACGAGGCGATTGCCTCGAGGATGCTGCGGTCGCGCACGAAGGCGACGTAGGCATCCACCGCGAAGCGGGTGGCGGGCAGCATTCCGGCAAGCGAGATGACGTAGCTGCGATCCAGCCCGAGCCCGTCGGTCAGCCGCAGCCAGCGCTCCACGCCGCCCGGCTTCTCGCCGTCGCCGTCGTGGTGGACCAGCCGCCGCCGCCATTCGCGGCGCAGTTCCGGCGTCGGCAGGCGGGCGAGCAACGTCGCGTCCTTCGCCGGGATGTTCGCCTGGTAATAATAGCGGTTGAGCGCCCAGGCCTGGACCTGCGCTTTCGACAGCTTGCCGTCGTGCAGCAGGCGGTGGAACGGATGCAGGTTGTGGTAGCGCTCGGCGCCGATCGCGCGCAGGCGGCGCTCCAGCTCCTCGGGCGGCAGCAGATCGTCCGGATGTCCGGCGTTTGCGTTCACAATGAAAACTCCATGCCGTCCCGCGCGACCGTCCAGCCCGCCGCGACGGCCTCTGCGTATTCCGGCGAGTCGGTCAGCAGCACGGGGTTCGTGTTGTTGATATGGATGAACACGCGACGGCCGACGGCAACGTCGCGCAGCGCGGCGATCGTGCCGCCGGGGCCGCTGATGCTCATATGGCCCATACGCGCGCCGGTCTTCTGGCCGAGCCCGGCAGCGATCATTTCCTCGTCGTGCCACAGCGTGCCGTCGAACAGCAGCAGCGCGGCGCTGTCGAGCCGGCGGCGCAGCTCCGGGGTCACCCGCGCGCAGCCGGGGACGAAGAACAGCGAGGGGCCGCCCGGCTCGGCGATGCGCACGCCGACGGTCCCGGCCTCGTCGGCGCGGAACGGGTCCTGTTCGGTCTCGTTGAACAACGGCACTTTGCCGGGCACGGCGAACAGCTCCATCTCGAGCCCCAGCTTTTCGCCCGCCGCGGTCGCCAGTGCGACGGTGCGGTCGCCGTCATGCGCGTAGCGCGGCACGCGCGACGCAGGCAGCACCCGGAAGATCGGGTTGTCGTCCAGGATCGCCAGCGTCGATGCCGCGCCGTGGACGACGAATGGCTGGCCCTCCCGCAGGCTCAGCAGCCCGGCCACCGTGTCGACCTCCCCGCTGGTCAGCACGACGGCGGCGATGGGCGAGGCGCGCCCGCGCGCATCCGGCCCCGGCTGCAGGAAGCGGTTCGCGGCGATCTGGGCCGGCAGGTCAGGGGCGGCGTTGAGGATCACCCAAGCATGGCCGTCCGCGCTGACGGCGAGCGACGTTTGTGTGCGGTGCAGCGCGGCCGGGTCGTTTGCCCGCGCACGCCGGCAACCGGCGCACGCGCAATTCCACTGTGGGAAACCTCCGCCGGCCGCGGACCCCAGGACGACGGCGCGCACGGGGTCAGAAAATCCGGCAGACGGCTCGCGACGCGATGCCGGCTACCGGACCGATTCCGTCAGACCTTCGCGCAGACGTAGCAGTTGATTTCCATCGCGGCGGAGATTTCGACCACGCGCGGCTTTTTCCAGGCCATGTATTCCTCCGGTTGGTGAACGTTTTTGTCGGGGTGACCCCGATGCGAACGACTATGCCACCCGCATGACGGGTAAACAAGTACGCCATACGGCGCAGGGACAATCAACGAGGGTAGCGAGATCGGCCGATAGTCGTTTGCAATCGTGACCGCAACAGCTTGCCCGGGCGCGCGATCAGAACGTCACGCGCACGCCGCCGAAGCCGCCGATCGGCGCGCCGGGCGACAGCGAGCGCGGGTTGGCCGCACCCGGAACCTGCACGATCGGCACGTCGGACGTCGGTGAGAACGTGCCGTAGGTCGCGTATTTCGCGTTGAACGCGTTCTCCACGCGCCCGAAGAACTCCAGGTTGGGCGACACCTTGTATGACGTATGCACGCCGATCACCGTGTAGGCGCCGGTGGTGGGGTTCTGGTTGCTCTCGTCGCCGAACAGGTACGTCCCGCTCGAGAAGATGCCGTTGAAGCCGACGGACCATTGCTGCGTCGCCGCATAGTCGGCGCCGAATTTCAGGGTGTTCGCCGGGATCCCCGGCAGCCGGTCGCCGGGCTGGACATAGATGTTGCCGTTCGCGTCGGCATACGGGTTGTCCGGGCTGTTCAGGATCAGCGAATTGCCGAACGTGGCGCTGGTATAGGCGTAGCCGAGGTGCAGCGAGAGCCGCTCGGTCTTGTAGCTCGCGCTCAGCTCCAGGCCCTGGCGCAGCGTCTGGCCGACATTCTCGAAATAGTCGCGCCCGATGGTGGGCGAGCTGACGAACAGGATGTCGTCGTCATTCGTCGTGTGGAAGTAGCCCGCATGCCAGATGAATCCGCCGTCCCACAGGCGACCACGGCCGTTGAACCCGGCTTCCCAGGTGTGCGCCACGACTTGCTTTAGGTTGGGGTCGCCGACGAAGAAGTTGGCCAGGCTGCACGGCGCGCTCGGGTCGGCGCAGGACAGTTCCGACGGCGTCGGCGCCCGGTTGCTCACCGCATAGCCGCCATAGACCGAGACGCCTTGCGTGATCTTGTAGGTCAGGCCGGCGCCGGGATTGAGGTGGCTGTAGGTGTGGTTGCCGTTCAGCGCTGTGCCGAGTTCGTCGCTCAGGTCGATCTGCGCCATGTTGAACCGGCCCGACAGCGTCGCCGTTAGGCGCGGCGTGATGTCGAACGTGTCGACCGCGAAGGCGCCGTAGTAGTTGTTGGCGACGCCCACCCGCACCGGCGTGACCGAGCCGTCCGCCAGATCCAGGCTGAACACCTGGCCGAACGGCGGCGCGAACCAGTCGCGGTCCAGCGTCAGGCCGCCCAGCAGGGTCTGTGCCGCGAACATTGTTCGCCCGCCGTCGTAGCTCAGCCCGGCGACGAACTGGTTGTTGTGGCCGAAGATCGGGTCGGTGTTCGTGACCTGTCCGGAGGCGCCGAAGGAATTCGTGTTCGTCGTCTCGGTGTTGAGCACCGAATACGGGCCGCCGGCGGCGAACTGTCCGGCGAAACCCGGCAGCGAATTGTAGGGGCTGTTGACGACGAAGTTCGGAATGGTGGCGCCGCTGGTCGTCGTCAGCGGGCCGACTCCGGTCTCGCAGACGAGGTTGGAACCGTCGGTGCAGGCGGAAACATTGCCGGCATTGCCGTTCAGGTTCTGCTGATACAGGTAGCTGTAGTAGGCGACCGCCTGCAGCGAGGTGGTGTCGGTGACGTCGTAACTGTTGGTGGCGACCACCCGGATGGACTGGTTCGTGACCAGGTTGGGCGAGGTGAACGTCGCGGCGCGGTTCACATCCAGCAGCTGGACCGGTGTCGTGCCGGGGCCGACCAGCGAGTTGTCGGCGAGCGTCAGGTTGATGTGGCCTTCCGCCCGCTCGCTGCGCCAGCCGACATCGCCGTAGAACTGGCGAAGCTGACTGGGCGAGTCCTGCCGCCAGCCTTCCGTGTTGATGGCGGTCAGCGCCGCGTAGGCGGCGACGTTGCCCGTCTGGATGCCGAACTGGCCGGAGCCCTCGATCGTGCCGAACGACCCGCCGGACAGCTCCATCTCGGCGCCGTGATAGGTGAAGCCGTTCTTCATCTGGATCGACAGCGACCCGCCCAGCGCGTTCAGCCCGAAGGCGGGGTTGGAGCCGACCAGATCGGCCGACGCGATGGCATTGCTGGGGATCAGGTCGAAGTTGACGGTGTCGGCGAAGGCCGAATTGAACCGGGCACCATTGACGTAGACGGCCAGCCCCTGCGCGTTGCCGTCCAGCGGCGAGGCCGCGAAGCCGCGATAGACCAGGTTCGGCTGGAACGGATTGCCTGTCGCATCGCTCAGCGTCGCGCCGGCGATCTGCTCGTCGATCGTGCGCAGCAGGTTCGCCGTGCCGTCGTTGGAGATCTGGCCGCTGGTCAGCACGTTGGTGTTGGCCGGCACCTTGTCGCGCTCGACGCCGGAGCCTTGCAGCGGCGTGCTGCCGACCACGTCCACGTTCGGCAGCACCGTCGCGCCGAGGGCGCTTTCGGGAGGGGCGCCGGGCAGCGATTGTGCTGGCACCGACTGCGCGAAGGCCGGCACGGACGGCACGGCGAGAACGCTCGTCAGCAGCAGGACGCATCGACCGGCACGCGCGCCGGGCCGGAGGCGGACGAACAAGAGCGGCAACGCGTTCCTCTCCGGTGCCCGCCTGCGCGGGCCTGCTTGAGCGTCGGCGTTTTTGACCGGCATGGGTGCGGCAGGCAACTGCGGCGCGACGCTTTCCGCGTCGCGTGATGCCGCGCGCCTGGACTCCGGCCCATCGTGCAGCGGCGGCAGGACGGCGCTATCATCGGCGGGGCGATCGGCGCGGCCTCGGCCGGATGGTCCGACCTGCCTGCGCCGATCAGGTGGAGAGCGCCCGTGCCCAGCGCACCGGACCGAATCGCCCGCGTTGCATCGATGCTCGCCGCCTTGGTGCTGTGGGCCGCTCCGTCGTCGGCCGCCGATCATCTGTCAGCCGATCAGGTGCGGGCGGTGGTCGTGGCGTCGCCGGGGAAGGCAAACCTCGCCGGCAAGGACATGAGCGGCGCCGATCTCACCGGCCTCGACCTGAGCGGTGCGGCTCTGGCGGGTGCCAACCTGTCGGGCGCCAACCTGCACGGCGTCAAGCTGGTCGGCGCCGATCTCACCGGTGCCGACCTGAGCGGGGCCGACCTGACGTTCGCCTGGATCATGCGCGCCAACTTCACCCGCGCGCGCCTGCACGGCGCCACGCTGCAAACCGTGGTCACCTCGACCGGCATGGACAATACGCAAGACCAGGCGGCGACGTTCGTGGACGCGGACCTGTCGGACGCGTCGATCACGGTGAACTTCAGCTTCGACGACCTGCGCGGCGCCCGTTTCACGCACGCCCACATGACGGTGGACATGAGGAACCAGTCCATGGGCCTGCTGCGCACGGCGTTCGAGAGCGCGAAGCTGGATGGCGCCGACTTCACCGGCGCCGGCCTCGGTCACGTCACGTTCCGCTTCGCCAAGCTCGGCCATGCGCGCTTCGTCGACGCCGATGCGCGCAACGCCGACTTTGCCGGCGCGGACCTGACCGGTGCAGACTTCACCGGCGCCAAGGTGCAGGACGCGCGGTTCGCGGGCGCCACGATGACCGGCGTGACAGGCCTCGCCTCGGCGGCCGGGGGCGCGGACTGATGGCGCGCAGCAAGGTGCGGGGGAAGGCTTGTATGGCGGTTTGGCATGCAGCGGCGCTGACGGCATCGACGCTGGTCCTGCTGGCGGCGAGCCTGCCGCCGGCGGCGCGGGCGGACGACAGCGGCTATCCCACCGAAGCCCGTGCCGACTACGTGTTCGCCTGCATGGCGACCAACGGCAACAACCAGGGAGCCCTGCACAGCTGCTCCTGCGCCATCGACGTGATCGCATCGGTGCTGCCGTACTCGAGCTACGAACAGGCCGAAACCGTGCTGCGGATGCGCCGGTCGGCGGGCGGCTACCTGGGACAGGAGTTCCACACGGCCATCAGCAACGACATGGTCCGCGACCTGGAAGAAGCGCAGGCCGAGGCCGAGGTGCGGTGTTTCTGATCGCAGCGTGACCGGGACCGGGCGCTGTTCACACCCGGGTCACCGGCCACTGGTCCTTGAATTCGTGGCCTTCGTTGTCGGCGGCTTCCACGCGAAAGCTCGCCGCGCCGTTGGGACGGTAGTCGAAGCGGAACTCGGGATTCTCCGAAATCGAGATTCCGCAATCGATCGATAGCAACGGCTGATCGCCCTGCCAGATGCGCACCGCGGTGACGAAGTGGGCCGGCACATACAGGCGGGTGAGCTGATCCATCTGCATCCCCGTGTAGTTCGGGTGATGGATCGTCAGCTCCGCCTCCCGCCGCATGTCTTCGGCCGCCGCTGCCGGCGGCACCTGCACGAAACGCATCGCGCCGAGCGGAATCGAGCTCGCCTCGGCCTTGGCGGGCGACGCCGAGCAGCCGCCGGATGCTTTGACGAAGCGCGCCACGCCATAGAGCTGGCCGTCGCCGAGTTCCGCCACCGCGTGAAGGTTGGTGTACGAATCGACCCGCAGCCGCATCGCCAGCGTCCGCACGCCGCTTCCCGCGCCGAAGGTGAACACTGCCGCGAGCGGCGACGGGTTCTCGTCGATCGTCAGCGTGATGCTGCGGATCGATCGTGCGTCGTCAGGCGGCAGCAGAGTGTGGATGATAACGGGAACAGCTGCTGCATCTATGGCACGATACGGGGCGTCAATGGCCAATGCCGTGCTGCCATTCACGATCGGGCGGCCATTGAAGATCTGCGCGGAGAGCGACGGCCACGGATCCGGCTGTTCCGTCTGCGCTTTCGCCGAACGTGCGAGCGCGACGGCTGCCGTCGCGGCGAGAACTCTTCTGCGGTGCAGCATACGTTGCGCGTCCATGCTTCCCTCTCGTGCAAACGGCAGTGTACCCGCCGCACGCGTGCTCACGATACTTTCAACTGCCATTGACACGTTTTCAGGGCTGCTTAAAGGTGAGGTCGGGTGCATTAAAAAGCGACGTTCAACCGACGCTTTCCAACCTAAGCGCCGTAACAATGGCTCATCCGCACAGCGATGGGCAGAGGTAATCGGGAGGGACCATATGCGACTGGCATCGGCTGGGTTTTGGCTGGCGATAACGACGACGCTGTCGTCGGGGCTGCTTCTCGCACCCGCGAACGCGCAGAACGCGGGCGACCCGCTCACGCTGCAGGCGAATCCGGCGAACGTCGCAAGCCCGACGGTCAGCTACGACAACCACCGCTACTCCGCTCTCGACCAGATCAACGCCCAGAACGTCGGCAAGCTGCAGGTGGCCTGGACGTTCTCGACCGGCGTGCTGCGCGGGAATGAGGGCGCGCCGCTGGTCATCGGCGACGTGATGTACGTGCATGCGCCGTTCCCCAACACCGTCTATGCGCTCGACCTGAACAACGACGGCAAAATCCTGTGGAAGTACGAGCCGACGCAGGACCCGAACGTCATCCCGGTGATGTGCTGCGACACGGTCAACCGCGGTGTGGCCTACGCGGACGGCAAGATCTTCCTGCATCAGGCTGACACCACGCTGGTGGCACTCGACGCCAAGACCGGCAAGCCGGTGTGGTCGGTCAAGACGGGCGATCCGGGCAAGGGCGAGACCGGCACCTCGGCGCCGATGGTCGTCGGCAATCTCGTCTATGTCGGCGTGTCGGGCGGCGAGTTCGGCGTGCGTGGCTGGCTCGCCGCCTACAACACCAGTGACGGCAAGCAGGCCTGGCGCGCCTACTCCGAAGGGCCGGACACCGACATCATCGTCGACCCGCAGAAGACCACGGCGCTCGGCAAGCCGGTCGGCCCGAATTCCAGCCTGCGGACCTGGCAGGGCGACCAGTGGAAGATCGGCGGCGGCGATACCTGGGGCTGGCTCGCCTACGATCCGAAGCTGAACCTGGTCTATTACGGCTCGGGCAACCCCTCGACCTGGAACCCGAAGCAGCGGCCGGGCGACAACAAGTGGTCGATGACGATCTGGGCGCGCGACGCCAAGACCGGCATGGCCAAGTGGGTCTATCAGATGACCCCGCACGACGAGTGGGACTACGACGGTATCAACGAGATGATCCTCGCCGACATCACTGTCGGCGGGAAGCAGGTGCCGGCGCTGGTCCATTTCGACCGTAACGGGTTCGGCTACACCCTGAACCGCGAGACGGGCGAGCTGCTGGTCGCCGAGAAATTCGACCCGGCGGTCAACTGGGCGACCAAGGTCGACATGGACCCGAAGAGCGAGACGTATGGCCGTCCGCTGGTGGTGCCGAAGTACTCGACCGACCATAACGGCGAGGACGTCAACACCCAGGGCGTCTGCCCGGCGGCGCTCGGCTCCAAGGACGAGCAGCCGGCGGCCTTCTCGCCGGACACCAACCTGTTCTACGTCCCGACCAACCACGTATGCATGGACTACGAGCCGTTCCGCGTGTCCTACACGGCGGGGCAGCCCTATGTCGGCGCGACGCTGTCGATGTATCCGCCGCCCGGCCAGACCAACATGGGCAACTTCATCGCCTGGGACGCGGGCACCGGCAAGATCGTCTGGTCCGATCCGGAGCAGTTCTCGGTCTGGTCGGGCGCGCTCGCGACGAAGGGCGGCGTGGTGTTCTACGGCACGCTCGAAGGCTACCTGAAGGCGGTCGACGCCAAGACCGGCAAGGAGCTGTACAAGTTCAAGACGCCGTCGGGCATTATCGGCAACGTCGTCACGTATGAGCACGCCGGCAAGCAGTATGTCGCGGTGCTGTCCGGCGTCGGCGGCTGGGCCGGCATCGGCCTGGCGGCGGGGCTGACCGATCCGCATGCGGGACTTGGCGCGGTCGGCGGTTACGCCGCGCTGAGCAACTACACCTCGCTCGGCGGCACCCTGACGGTGTTCACCCTGCCGTCGCAGTAGACTGACGCAGGCTTGGCTTTCGGAGTGGACGCGGCCGGCATCGGGACAATGGTCCCGGTGCCGGTCGTTTGTCCCGGACAAGGGTGAGGATACGACAAGTGCAACGTGTTGTGCGTGCCGCGGCGGCGCTGGCGTTCGTCGTGGCGGTTTCCGTGAGTGCCTATGCCGTCACCGACGGGTCGGGCGATCCGACGGCGGTCAAGAACGACGACGGGAAGTGGACCGACAAGGACGGCAATCCGACCTTCAAGGTCGATGCGGACGGAACGGTCGACTGGTACACCTATTCCGGCTTCATCCGGTATTCGTCGGAATGCCTGCGCTGTCACGGCCCCGACGGCATGGGGTCGAGCTACGCGCCGGCCCTGCGCCAATCGATGCAGCGGCTGAGCTACGCGGAGTTCTATGCCACCGTCGCCGGCGGCAAGAAGGACGTCACGGCCTCGCAGGAGCTGGTGATGCCGGCCAACGGCGAGAACAAGAACGTCATGTGCTTCATCGACGACATCTACATCTACCTGCGCGCACGCGCCGACGATGCCGTGGACCGCGGCCGTCCGCAGAAGCATGCGCCCAAGCCCGCGTCCTTTACCAAGGCGGAAGACGCATGCATGGGCTGAGCGCTCGTGCGGCGCTGCGCATCGCGGGCGCGGCGATCGGGCTGATGCTGTGGGGCGGCGGGCCGGCGTTCGCGCAGGCGCCCGGCCTGGGCGCCGCGGGCGAACTGGTCGACCCGCACAACTTCCGGGTCTGCTCGGATCCCAACGACCTGCCGTTCTCCAACGAGGCGGGGGAGGGGTTCGAGAACAAGGTCGCCGACCTGTTCGCCGCCAAGCTGAACGAGCCCGTGACCTACGCCTACTTCCCGCAGGTGATCGGGTTCGTGCGCGTGACGCTGAACGCGTTGCGCTGCGACGTCATCATGGGCATGCCGGTCGGCACCGACCTCGTGCAGACGACCGTGCCGTACTACCACACGGCGTATGCGCTGGTGTTCCGGCCGGGAACCGGGCTCGACGGCGTCACGACGCTGACCGACGCGAGGCTGAAGGACAAGCGTATCGGCGTGGTCGCCGGCACGCCGCCGGCCACCGTGATGGCGCAGGAAGGGCTGCTGGCGCTGGCGAAGCCCTATCCGCTGACGGTCGATACCCGCGTGGAGGCGCCGTCGAAGACGATGGCCGGCGACGTCGCGTCCGGCCAGATCGACGCCGGCATGCTGTGGGGGCCGCTCGCCGGCTACTACGCGACGCGCGTGACGCCGCACCTGATCGTGGTGCCGCTGCTGCACGAGAAGGAGCGGATGGACTTCCTCGTCGCGATGGGCGTGCGGCGCACGGACCAGGACTGGAAGCGCATGCTCAACCGCCTGATCACCGAGAACCAGCCGGAGATTAACAAGATCCTGGCGAATTACGGCGTGCCGCTGCTGGACGACCAGGGCAAGCCGATCGCACCGTGACGCGGGCCGCGATCGCGGCGGTCCTCGCGCTTCTGCTCGGCGCGGCCGGACCGCCGCCCGAGCCGTCCGACTACCGGATGGACGACTACCGCGCGCCGGTGCCCGCGACGCTGCACGGCGGCGTCGTGCTGACGACCGACGAGGCGCATGCGCACTGGGAAAAACACGACGCCGTGTTCATCGACGTGCTGCCGCGGCCGCCGCGTCCGGCCGGTCTGCCGCCCGGCACGATCTTTCGGCCGAAACCGCGCAGCGACATTCCCGGAAGCGTGTGGCTGCCGGACACGGGGTACGGTGCACTCGCACCAGTGATGCAGGACTATTTCGTGCGTGGACTGAGCCAAGCGACCGGCGGCGACCGCGACAAGCTGGTTGTGTTCTACTGCCTGATGGATTGCTGGATGTCGTGGAACGCGGCGAAGCGGGCGCTCGCCCTCGGCTACACGCATGTCGCCTGGTATCCGGACGGCACGGACGGCTGGACCTTCGAGGGGCTGCCGGTAGAGGCGCGCGAGCCGCTCGACCAGCCGCAGGCGAGCGAATAGCGCGGGGCACGGACGCTAGAGTACGTTCACGCAAACCGTATCAACACGTCATGGTCCGCGAAGGCGGACCATCCACGCCTTGGTCGGCCGCGTGAAGGAAAGCGCGGATGGGCCGCCGGCGCGGGCCATGACGAGACCAAAATGAGTGCGATCACACGTAGATTGAAATCGCTCTACTGCAGCTGCTGCGATATCGCCTGCGACAACGCGAACAGGCGCTGCTCGATCTTGCTCGGCACATCGCAGGCGTAGCGCAGCGCCTGGCGGCGGTCCTGGAAGACTTCCGCCTCCCACGTCACTTTCTGCACCAGCTGATTGACCTGCCCCGCGTCGGCCTTGGCGTCGGCCTGCATCCGTTGCAGCGCCTCGTTGTCGTCGCGCAGCGCGGCGGCGAGTTCCTTCTGCCGCGCACCGAACCGGTCCAGCCCGTCGACGACGCTGCTGCGCTCGGCGTTCATGACCGAGAACAGGCCGGCGACCACCTGCAGCAGCTTTGCCTGCTTCGCGCTTCCTGCCTGCTCGGCGAACGCCTTGATCCTCACCTTGGCTTCGTCCAGCTTCACGCGGCGCTGCGCGATGTCGCGCACCAGCGCGGCGACGGCCGTATCGTCCTGCCACCCGCTCGCGGCCGGATCGACCGGCGGCCCCGACCACACCTGCGCCAGATCGAGCGACGGCACCTTCACCGCCTCGCACGGCCAGTTCGGGTCGACCGGCCCGGGTGGCCGCGCGAACCCGCTGCCGGCGGACAGCGCCAGTGCAAGAACCGCGACGGCGCAGCGGCGCCGCATCATGCGCCACCTCCGCCGCGGCGCGCGATCAGGCCGCGCGCCGGGTCGTAGGCAAGGATCGCGCCCGCGGTGAACAGCACGGTCATCGCGGCGACGATGCCGAGCGACATCCAGTCGACCTCGGCGTAGAGCGCGAACCGGGTCAGCTCCACCGCGTAGGTGAACGGGTTGAGCCGGCAGATCGTGTACACGAACGGGCTGGACTGCTGCACGAGCCACAGCGGGTACAGCGCGGAGGAGGCGAAGAACATCGGGAAGATGACGAAGTTCATCACCCCCGCGAAATTCTCCAGCTGCCGGATCATCGACGACAGCAGCATCCCCAGCGCGCCCAGCATCATGCCCGACAACGCGAGCGCGGGCAGCACGGTGATCCAGCCGGCCGCCGGCACGTCCACGCCCCACAGCCAGGCGATCACCAGGTACGCGTAGACCTGAAGGATCGACACCGCGGTGCTGGCGAACAGCTTGCTGAGCAGCAGGAACCAGCGCGGGAAGGGGCTGACGAGCAGCATGCGCATGTTGCCCATCTCGCGGTCGTACACCATCGACAGCGAGGACTGCATGCCGTTGAACAACTGGATCATCGCCATCAGGCCCGGCGTCACATAGACCTCGTACAGCACGTAGGTCTGATACGGCGGGATGATCGAGACGCCGAGGATCTGCCGGAAGCCGGCGGCGAAGATGAACAGCCACACGAGCGGGCGCACCAGCGCCGAGACGAACCGTTCGCGCTGATGCAGGAACCGCAACGCCTCGCGCCACGCGATGCCGCGCAGGCAGATCACGTACTGACCGATGGTGAAGCCGCGGCTTCCGGCGATGGTGGTGGCACTCATCCCTGGCTCTCCGCCGCGCCGCCGGTCATCTCGATGAACGCGCCGCGTATGTCGGCCGCACCGCTCGCCGCCACGACCTCGGCAACCTCGCCCGCCGCGAGCACCTGGCCGCGATGCAGCACCACGACGGTGTCGTCCGGCGCGACCTCGTCCAGCAGGTGTGTCGCCCACAGCACCGCGACGCCGCGGTCGCGGACCAGCGCGCGGACGTGGCGCACGATCGCCGTCTTCGACGCCACATCCAGGCCGACCGTGGGTTCGTCCAGCACCAGCACGCGCGGCTCGTGCAGCAACGCGCGCGCGATCTCGACGCGGCGCATCTGGCCGCCCGACAGCTTGCGGACCTGATCGCGCGCACGGTCGCCCAGGTCGATGTCGGCCAACGCCGCCTCGGCGCGCCTTCGCGCCTCCCGCCGCCCGATGCCGTGCAGCGCCGCGTGATACAGCAGGTTGTCCATCACCGAGATGTCGAGATCGAGCGTGCGCGCCTGGAACACGACTCCCAGCCGGCGCAACGCCTCGCCCGGCTCGCGGGAGACCCGATACCCCAGCACGTCGATCGAGCCTTCGCGGGTGTCATAGAGCCGCGTGATCAGGGCGAACAGCGTGGTCTTGCCGGCGCCGTTCAGGCCGAGCAGCGCGGTGAAGCGCGACTGCGGAACCGTCAGGCTCACGTGGCTCAACGCGACGCGCGGCCCGTAGGCATGGCTGACGTCGCGCACGGCGATCGCGGGCAGCAGCGACGCCGCCTCTGGCGCCGATGCCACGGGACCGTCGGCGACGTCCACGCTCATTGCGGCGACACGACCACGCCCCAGGGCAGGCGCCCGACCTGGATCGACTTGATCACGTCCAGGTCGGCGACATCGATGACCGAGATGTCGTTCGACAGGCCGTTCGTGGTCAGCAGGTATTTGTTGTCCGGCGTGAACGCCATCTGCCAGACGCGCTGCCCGACGAGCAGGTACTTCTTCACCTCGTACGTCTTGGCGTCGACCACCGCCACCCGGTTCGCCGGCCCCAGCGCCACGAACGCCGTCGCGTCGTCCGGGGTGAACTGGATGCCCACCGGCTGGATCGTATCGGACCGCAGGCCCTGGATCGCGAAGCCGATCTTGTGCGTGACCGCGTGCTTGACCGGGTCGATCACGCTGACCGTGCCGCCCTCTTCGGCCGACACCCAGACCTCCGACCCGTCATGCTTGAACATCGCGATGCGCGGGCGCGCATCCACCAGCACGCTCGCCACCATCTTCGCCGTCGCGTAGTCGACGAAGTGCGCCATGTTGGTGGTCTCGGACGTGTTGACGATGGTCTTGCCGTCGGGGCTCACCGCCATGCCCTCGGGCTCCACGCCGGTCGGTATCCGCGCGATCACCTTGCGCGTCGGCACGTCGATGACGGTGATCAGGTTGTCGTCCTCGTTCGACACGTACAGCGGATTGCCGGACACGTGCAGCGCGAAGGTCTCCGGGTCCGGACCCGACGGCAGGTCGCCGACGATCTTCAGGGTCTTGGTGTCGATGATCTGGATCGTGTCGTCGTCGCTCGCGCAGACCAGCAGGTCGGCCCCGTCCTTTGTGATCGTAATGCCGCGCGGGCGCTGGCCGACGGGGATCGTCTTGACCGTCTTCATCTGGTCGAGATCGACCACGCTGATCGTGTTGTCCTTCTCGTTCGTCACATAGGCCGTGTAGGCAAACGCGGGCCCGACGCTGGTCGGCACCATCAGCCCCGCCAGCAGCATGCGCGCAAACAGGCGGGTCATGGGAGCTTGCACTCCGTCTCGGGCCGGTCGAAGCCGAGCGTGTCGAGTTCGGTCGTCTGGTGCAGGAAGCCGGGCTGCGGCGAGATCGACACGATGGTGCGGCCGTCCGACAGCAGGATCGGCTGGCGCAGCTGCCAGTCCCAGTCGCGCAGGCTCAGCTTGCGGCCCTTGTAGGCGGCCACGCCGAAATCCGGGCTCTTGATGTCCTGCGCGATCGTCGCCGGATCGGCCGACTTCGTCCGGCTGGCCGCCTCGCCGATCATGCGCACGGCGGTCCATGCCTGCATGTCGAGCGGAGTCATTCGCCGATGCGCCATCCGCACGAACCGGTCCTGCAGCTGCGTCCCGCCCCAGGACTCGCTGTTCGGGTCCCAGCTCACCGGCCGCAGCCCGGCCGAGCCGACCACCGGCCGCGCATCCCACGTGCGGTAGGGCAGGTAGCCGGCGAACACCTCGTTCTCGTCGGCGGTCACCAGCACGTCGTAGTCCGGCAGGTTCTGCGTGAACACCGGCATCTGCTGCTGGGTCTGCACGATGCCGGAATCCGTCTGCCGCGCGCCGCCAGTGTCCTTGTACTGGATCTCCTTGACGATGCGCGCGCCGAACCGCTTGGCCGCTCGCCGATACGCATCGGCCAGTAGGGCATCCTCCGGGTGCGAGCCGTAGGCCAGCACCCAGCGCGACCATTTCTTCCACACCAGGTACTGTGCCAGCGCATCGGCCAGCATGGCGCGCGACGGTGCGACATGAATCACGTCGCTGCGGCAATCCTGCTGCCGCAACGCGTCGTCGGGCGCCCGCACGTTGAACAGCGTGATCCCCTTGCCCGCCCCGGCGGCAGCCAGCTGCAGCAGCATCGCCGCCGGCACGTCGGTCAGCACCAGCCCGATCCTCTGGCCGGCCCCCTGGGAGGCTGACATCTGCAGCGCGGCCGCGGGATCGTCGCCGGCGCGGATCGGCGCGTCCGTCAGCACGAACTGCTGGTTCATGAACTGGCCGGTCGTGTTGTTGTCCTTGATCGCGAGTTGCGCGCCGGCGAGCCCGTTGTCCGGTGCCGACTTGTCGAGCAGCGAGATCGTCACCTGCTGTTCTGCCCAGCGAATATAGGCAATTTGTATCGTGGCATTTGCGCTTTCCGCGGCCTGCGTAGTCTTCGCAAGCGCAGCACCTGCGGCGGCCGCGAAAAAGACCCGCCGGCCGAACCGTGTAACCGACGTCCGCATTCGTGCATCCCCTGGCGCAGCATGGACAAGTTGGCACGGCTCTTCAAGCAGCCTTGATGCGTCCGTGCGGTGACAGAAGCGAGAATTGCAGGCAATCTTCGCCAATAGTCGAGGTCCAGGATAGCGGCGATGCAGTGGGTGGAGCTGATTGTTTTGGCGTGCAACTTGGCCGATCCCAGCGCTTGCAAAGAGTACCATCTGATGTTTCAGAGCGCCGGCTCGTTGCGTGCTTGCATGATGCAGGCGCAGCCGTACCTCGCCCAATGGGTCGGCGAACATCCCGATGTGCGGGTGGCGAAGTGGCGCTGTGCATGGCCCGACCAGGAAGGTGACAAGATCTAGCGATCGTGTTCTGACCGTGCGCGACACGTTCGCCCGGCTTCGGGCCGACGCGAACGCCGCACAGGAGGACATTACGTGTTGCGCACCATCCTGCTCGCAACGGCGCTCGGCGCCGTCGGGCTCGTCGCCGCCGGGGCGCCCGCGCTCGCCCAGGACGCCGCGGCGGGCGAGAAAGCCTTTGTCGTCTGCCGCGCCTGCCACCAGATCGGACCGACCGCGAAGAACGGGGTCGGGCCGGTTCTCAACGGCGTCGTCGGGCGGGCGGCGGGAACCTACCCCGGCTTCCAGTATTCCGACGCCAACAAGAACTCGGGCATCACCTGGACGCCGGACATGCTCGACAAGTACCTCGCCTCGCCGCAGACGGTCGTGCCGCACACCAAGATGATCTTCCCCGGCATCCCGGACGAGCAGAAGCGGAAGGACGTCATCGCCTTCCTCGAGCAGTACGGGCCGGACGGCCAGAAGAAGCCGTAGCCCCGGCGCCGC
>DATEQV010000165.1:0-19228 GCA_035272265.1 Acidisphaera sp.
CGGACCGCGCGGTGGCCACCGAGGCGTGGCTGCGGGACGCGCTCGCCGCCGCCCGCCGCGCCGACCGGGAAGCCGGCGGCACCGGCCTCGGCGCGCACCGGGCCGACATGCTGCTGACCGACGAGGCCGGGCTGCCGGCCGCCGAGGCCAGCACAGGCCAGCAGAAGGCGCTGCTGGTCGGCGTGGTGCTCGGTCATGCCGCGATCATCGCCGACGCGCGGGGTTTCGCGCCCATGCTTCTGCTCGACGAGCCTGCCGTGCACCTGGACGCCGACCGCCGGCTGGCGCTGTGCGCGGCCCTGCTCCGACTGCCTGCCCAAGCGGTGCTGACGGGCACCGATCCGGACGTCTTCGCGTCCTTCGGGGAGGCCGCGGAGTACTGGCGCGTGGAGGCCGGAACGCTGCGGCGCGCCGCGGCAGGCGCCTGACGAATCAGGCCGAAAACCCGATGGTAACGCTAGTCCAAACGCCCGGCAGAGTATATATATCTAGAGTATCCAAACCAGCTCCACGGAGTCCTCGCCGGCATGTCCGACAACGCCGCGACGCCGCCGGATTCGGCCCAGCCGAACGGCACCAACGGCGATCATTATGACGCCTCCTCGATCTCGGTCCTGCGCGGCCTCGACGCCGTGCGCAAGCGGCCGGGGATGTATATCGGCGACACCGATGACGGCTCGGGCCTGCACCACATGGCCTTCGAGATCATCGACAATGCCGTCGACGAAGCGCAGGCGGGGTTCGCGGATTCCGTCGAGCTGATCCTGAACGGCGACGGCTCCGTCACCGTCAGCGACAACGGCCGCGGCATCCCGACCGACATCCATGCCGAAGAGGGCATCTCCGCGACCGAGGTCGTGCTGACCCGCCTGCACGCCGGCGGCAAGTTCAACCAGAACAGCTACAAGGTCTCGGGCGGCCTGCACGGCGTGGGCGCCGCGGTGGTCAACGCGCTGTCGGAGTGGATGGAAGTCCGCATCTGGCGCGACGGCCACGAGCATTTCATCCGGTTCCGCAACGGCGACGCCGAGGCGCCGCTGGCCGTGGTCGGCCCGAGCGATCACCAAACGGGGACCGAGGTCACGTTCAAGCCCAGCCCGGCCACGTTCACCCGCACGGAGTTCGACTACGCGGTGCTGGAGCGGCGGCTGCGGGAGCTGGCGTTCCTGAACTCCGGCCTGCGCATCCGCCTGGCCGACGAACGCCACGCCGAGCGGCGCGAGAGCGCGATGCACTACAAAGGCGGGCTGGTCGCGTTCGTCGAGTGGCTCGATCGCGGCAAGGCGCCTGTGTTCACGCCGCCGGTCTCCGTCCGCGCGCCCGAGAGCAACGGCATCCGCGTCGAGTTCGCGCTGTCGTGGAACGACAGCTACCACGAGACGATGCTGTGCTTCACGAACAACATCACGCAGCGCGACGGCGGCACGCACCTGGCGGGCTTTCGCCAGGCATTGACTCGCGCGGTGACGAAATACGCCGAGGGCATGGGGAAGAAGGACCAGCTCAGCCTAGTCGGCGAGGACATGCGCGAGGGCATGACCGCGGTGCTGTCGGTGAAGGTGCCCGACCCGAAGTTCTCGTCGCAGACCAAAGACAAGCTGGTTTCGTCCGAGGTGCAGCCGGTGGTGCAGGCGGTGGTGTCGGACGCGATCGGGCATTGGTTCGAGACGCATCCGAAGGAGGCGAAGCTCGTCGTCCAGAAGGTGATGGACGCCGCCGCGGCGCGCGAGGCGGCGCGCAAGGCGCGCGAGTTGACGCGGCGCAAGGGCGTGCTGGACATCTCGACCCTGCCCGGCAAGCTCGCCGACTGTTCGGAGCGCGATCCGGCGAAATCCGAGATCTTCATCGTCGAGGGCGACAGCGCGGGCGGCTCGGCCAAGCAGGGGCGCGACCGCAAGTTCCAGGCGATCCTGCCGCTGAAGGGCAAGATCCTGAACGTCGAGCGCGCGCGCTTCGACCGCATGCTGTCGAGCCAGGAGATCGGCACGCTGATCACCGCCTTGGGCACCGGCATCGGCCGCGGCGAGCCGGACCAGGGCGGGTTCGATGCGAGCAAGCTGCGCTACCACCGCATCGTCATCATGACGGACGCGGACGTCGACGGCTCGCACATCCGCACGCTGCTGCTGACGTTCTTCTTCCGCCAGATGCCCGACCTGATCGAGCGCGGCCACCTGTTCATCGCCCAGCCGCCTTTGTATCGCGTCAAGCGCGGCAACGAGCAGCGCTACCTGAAGGACGACCGCGCGATGGAGGCCTATCTGCTCGACAAGGCGCTGACCTCGGCGAGCCTGACCTACGCCGACGGCGTGACGCTGGCCGGCGAGGAGCTGCGCGCGGAGACGATCTGGCTGCGCGAGGCCGCACGCAACCTGCGCGGCCTGTCCTCGGTCGCGCCCGTGCCGCTGCTCGAGCAGGCCGCGATCGCCGGCGCGCTGACGCCCGATCTGGCGCGCGGGCAGGCCGCCGCGCAGCCGCTGGTCGCCCGGCTCAACGACGTTTCGTTGCCGAACGAGAAGACCTGGACCGTCACCGTCAACCCCGGCACGCTGGTGCTGGCGCGCACGGTGCGCGGGGTGGTCGAGAAATACACGATCGACGCCGCCGCGTTGCGCAGCGCCGAGGCCCGCTGGCTGTGCGAGCGCGCCGATGCGCTCGCCATGAAGTTCGCCACGCCCGCGGCTCTGAGGCTCGATCAGGCCGAGGTCTCCGTCGCCGGTCCCGCCACCGCCTGGGAGCGGATGCTGGCACACGGCCGCAAGGGGCTGACCACGCAGCGGTTCAAGGGGCTGGGCGAGATGAACCCCGACGAGCTGTGGGCGACCACGCTCGACCCGAGCGTGCGCACGCTGCTGCAGGTGAGGGTCGGCGACGTCGAGGACGCCGCCACCGTCTTCTCCACGCTGATGGGCGACGTGGTGGAGCCGCGACGCGACTTCATCGTCGGCAACGCGCTGAAGGTCGCGAACCTGGACGTCTAGGGGCGTGTCGTGAACCGCCTCCCATGAGCTATGCCGTCCACAGCCTGTTCCTGACGCACCAGGGCGAGGGCGCACATATCGGCCGGCTAGCGGTGTTCATCCGCTTTGCAGGCTGCAACCTGTGGTCCGGCCGCGAGGAAGATCGTGCGACCGCGATCTGCCGGTTTTGCGACACCGAGTTCGTCGGCGGCCGGCGATATGCCGATGCCGAGGCGCTTGCCGAGGCGGCTGGCGCCTTGTGGCCTGACGCCCAGGCTGCCGACAAGTTTTGCGTGCTGACCGGCGGCGAGCCGATGCTTCAGGTCGACACGGCACTGATCCGCGCCCTGAAAGCGCGCAGCTTCCGGACGGCGATCGAGACCAACGGGACGGTAGAGCCGCTCTCGTCGCTGGATTGGGTGACGGTCAGCCCGAAGGCCGGCACCACGCTCGCGACCGATCACGCGGATGAATTGAAGCTGGTCTATCCGCAGCCCGGCCTGGAGCCGCACGATTTCGCCGGGTTTCGGGCGACGCATCGCTGGCTGTCGCCGATGGACGGCGCGCAGCTTCGCCAGAACGTGGACGCTGCCGTCGCGTATTGCCTCCGGCATCCGGAATGGCGGCTCGCGATCCAGGCCCACAAATACTGGAGAGTTCCGTGAAGATCACACACGCGTTCCGTTTCGAGGCGGCCCACTGGCTGCCGCACGTGCCGCCGACGCACAGGTGCCGGAACATGCACGGCCACACCTACCGCGCCGAGGTCACGCTCAGCGGCAAGGTGCGTGATGACGGGATGGTGGCCGACTTCTACGAGCTGGAGGCGGCGATGATGCCGGTGCTGGCGCAGCTCGACCACGCGACGCTGAACGAGGTGATGGAGAACCCGACCGCCGAGAACATCGCCGCCTGGATTGCCGAGCGGCTTGCCCTGCCCCAGCTCGCGAGCGTGCGCGTGTACGAGAATCCGGACTGCTGGGCCGAATGGGAACGGGAACGGTGAAAGGCACCAGGAGCCGATCCGTGCAGCCGAGCGCCCACGGATCAATCGGCTGGCTTTGCCGATCGAGATGATCCCGGAATATCCTGCGCCGATATGACGGAGATCGAGAACGCGGCCCCGGTTTTTCAGCGAACTGCTAGAAGGCCGGCAGGCCCGGCGCATCACGCGGAACGACCGCGATACCCTCGACCTCGACCAACCATTCGGGGCGGCACACCGCGCCGCGAACCAACAGTCGCGGCACGTCGGGGAACCGCTCGGCGAAGGCGGCCTCGATGCGCGGCTGGTCGCTCGGGTCGCGCAGATAGACGATGAAGTGGGTCATGTCGGCGAGCGTCGCGCCGCCCGAGCGCAGCAGCGCGTCGACGTTGTCGAGCGCCCGATCGAGCTGGCGCTGCACGTCGCCGAGATGCACCACCTCGCCGGCCGCATCGATGCTCGCCGTGCCGGAGATGAAATGGTGCGCCCGGTCGGCGTAGGCGACGCGGGTGCCGCGCTCGAACGTGACGTTGTAGTCCTTGGTGTCGCAGAGCCGGTCGCGGGCGCGTAGATACGACACCTGCTCGGGCCGCAGGCCGAGCACCGAGTAGGCGTCCATCAACACGAGGTCGTAGCGGTGCTCGCAGGCGCCTTCGATGCCGGTGCTGGCGATATAGTGCGTCTCCCGCGTCAGCCCTTGCCGCTCGAAAACCGCAATCCGCGACGCGACGACGTCCTGGTAGAACACGTCGACGTCCTTGACGTAGATCCAGGTGCGCACGCAGTTGCCGGCCAGCGTCGCGCCGTTGGCGCCGAGAATGCCGATCAGCTCGTCGAACACCTCGCCGGTCTGCGCGGCGGCGTCGCCCGGACAGTCGGTGACGCCGGTGCAGAGCCGCGTGCTCCAGAGATGGCCGGCGCCCCCGTTGCGAACCAGCAGATGGCCGGGCGCGATCTGCTGCTTGGCGATCGGTGCCGGGCTTTCGAGGTGATAAGCGCACAGCGAAACCTTACCGGCAGGTAACGGCGCCTGCTGCACGAGAGAGACCGCGACGGGGCTGTCGAGCGGCTCGGCGAACAGGCTGCTGTCGCGGACCTGCGCGAACTGGTTGGCAGCGTCGCTGACGTAGACGCGGCGGAAGACGGCGCTGTCGGGCGGCAAACGCAGGGTCTGCAGCGCCTCCGCATAGCGCCGGGCGATGGCGTCCAGCTGGCGGGGCAGGTCGAGATCGCCCGGACACGCGACGGTGATGACGTGCTCCGTGATGCCGGAGCTTCCGGTGAAGCTGCGGCTGGCGAACCCCTCGTTGTGCATCATCCTTGCTGGCCTCGATGGATAAATGCGGTCGCGCCTAGGCGACGCGGCGTTGCCGGGTCCTTGATCTGGATCAACGCGAGGCGGTGTGGAGCCGCACAGCGTTCGGTGGACATTCCTGCACAGGACCATCGACATACCGTGGAGAGAGAGGCGGTCGATGCCCAAGCTCTCGATCATCCAGGCGGCCACCTACCGCTCCCGTGACGACCGCCGTCCGCACCGGATCCGCAAGCGCAAGCTCGTCGGCGCCGTGCTGCCGTATCTGGCGGCGCTGGCACCGCCGGACTGGGAGGCGACACTCGTCGATGACGCGATCGAGGAGCCGGACTACGACGCGCCGGTCGATGTCGTCGCGATCACGGCGCGGGCGGTGACCTCGCTGCGCGCCTACGAGATCGCCGACAGGTTCCGCGACCGCAAGGTGACGGCCGTGATGGGCGGCCCGCATGCCACCTTCTACGGCGCGGAGATGGCCGAGCACGCCGACGCCGTGTGCATCGGCGAGGCGGAAGGCGTCTTTCCAAGGATGCTGGAAGACGCCGCCGCCGGGCGGCTGCGGACCTTCTATCAGCGCGAGCAGGCCGCCAGCCTGAAAGGCCTGCCAACGCCGCGCTGGGACCTGCTCAATCCGAAGCACTTCGTGTTCTATCGGCCGCACGTCATCCAGCAGTCGCGCGGCTGCCCCTACACCTGCGACTTCTGCGCCGAGCGCCGGCTGAACGGCGACTACGGCTACCGCGACCGGCCGGTCGAAGAGGTGGTCGAGGAGATCAGGAAGTGCGGCAGCCGTCACATCTTCTTCGCCGCCAGCCAGTTCGTCGGCCATCCCGCCCGCACGATGCAGTTGCTCGAAGCTCTGATCCCGCTGAAGGTGCGTTGGTCGGCGCTGTTCTCACCGCGCTTCGGCCTCGATGCGAAGTTCCTCGACCTGGCGAAGCGGTCCGGCCTGTTGCACGTCAACATGGGGATCGAGAGCATCTCGCAGGACACGTTGAACACGATGCATAAGCAGTTCAACCGGTCCCAGAGCTACGAGAACATGATCGAAAACCTCAACCAGCGGAACATCAGCTACTCGTTCAACTTCGTCTTCGGAGCGGATACGGACGATCCGGGCGTGTTTCCCGCGACGCTGCAGTTCCTGCAGAAGCACAAGGTCCCGGCGGCCTATTTCAATGTGCTGGTGCCGCTGCGCGGCACCCCCGTCTACGACGAGATGAAGACCGCCGGCCGCATCATCGACGAGGCCAACATGGAACGCTGGCCCGGCGTGACGTGCCACTTCCGACCCGCACAGATGTCGGGCGACGAGCTCGTGGCGCAGGTGCAGAAGGTTCAGCGCGACTTCTACTCGATGCGCTCGATGACACGGCGTCTGCGGCTGCCGCGCACGCAAGCCGATCTGGCGTCGTGGAACGTGAACCTGACCCAGAGGAAGGTAGCGATGAATTCGGACACGATGAACGAGTTCAGCGAGTTCTGAAGCCGGCGCCCATTGTCTTGGAACGGCGGAAGCGTTTGGAATCGTCCACCGCCGCCTTGTACGTGAGCGCGGCGATGTAGCCTACGCCGAACGGCGGTCGATGGGCCGCCCGCGTCGATCTTGAACAGGATTGGCCGTCGCGTTGTTCAGGGTTGGCTTGCGTCCCCTACGGTTGTGCATGCACGTCTTTGGCGGACAGAAGAAACTGCCGGTGCACGGCTCCGAGGCCGATCAGTGCGAGACCGAGGCCGAGGAACGAGAGCACGCGCCAAAGGCCCGTGAGCTCGCCCATGTCGACGAAGAACACCTTCGCGCAGACGAGCGCGATCACGCCGAGCGCGATCGTCCGCAGCACGGTATCGGCGCACTCCGGATGTGGACAACGTTCACAAAGCGGCCTACAGGATCTGTGAACGATGTTCAAGGAAAATGTGAATGGTGTTCACGGCGCCACCGCGGCGCGGCACGCGATGTTGCGAACGCGCCTGGTGGATGTCGCCGACGCGACGATTGCTGCCGGCGGGCTGGGGGACATCAAGGCGCGCGAGCTGGCACGACAGGCGGGATGCGCGGTCGGCGCCATCTACACAGTCTTCACCGACATCGACGAGCTGATCCTGGAAGTCAGCGCCCGGACCCTCAAGGCCCTGGATGCGCACCTGCAGGAGGCAGCGAGCCGCCATCCGGATGCAGACCCGCCTGCACTGCTCGTGGTGCTGGCAGAGGCCTACCTGGACTACGCCGTTGCAAACCGTCGGCGTTGGGATGCGCTGTTCACCCATCGCCTGCCACTGGGGCGCACGGCACCGGACTGGCTGTCGCAGCTGCAAGCTGACTTGTTTGCGCGTGTGGAAGGTCCCGTCGCGGCACTTTGGCCCGAGCTGTCGCGTTCCGCTCGAACGCTCCTGGCGCGCACCGTGTTTTCCGCCGTCCATGGCGTGGTCACGCTTGGATTGGACCAGCGCGTCGCGACGATCGACACCAAGGGCTTGCGGGAGCAGCTTCGTCTGGCGGTCACCGCACTGGCCGCCGGGCTGAGTCACAAACCTCGCCCGATACCGCCGAGGATCGCGCCGCGAGGGGCGAGACGCGGGATGAAGCAGTGAGTCCTGTCTTGGCCTGTCCGGATTAGCTCCCGCGCTGCCGCACAAGTGACGGCAGGTGGAAGCGCATGCGGATGCGCAGGCTGCGGCTGCTCATCAGCATCTCCAGCCCGAAGGCGACGATCGAGCCGAGCGCGCAGACGATCGCCGCACCGAACGAGACCAGCAGCACGCTCGCGATCACCATCTGGCTGAGTCCCAGCAGGAACAGCGTCAGGATGTTGATGCAGGTCGCGGCGGCGCCGACCGCGCCAAGCACCACCGCCGAATCGAGCACGAACGAACGTCGGTGCAGCCGGCGGATCTCGTCGCAGGTCGCATCGTTGTGTGGGCCGGCGACTGCGCCGGCGGTCACTGAATCGAGCCGGTCCGACACCTTCGCCAGACGCGTCGCATAGAGGTTCAACAGGGCCGCGATTCCGGAGAGCAGGAAGACAGGTGTGAGCGCCACCTGGATCAGGTGCACCGTCGCGTCGAGCATGCAGGAGGCCTTTCTGCGGTCAAGGCCAGACTGGTGGTCCGGCGGGAAGACGCAAGCCGGCCGTGCGCGGGGGAGGTCGGGTCAGACGGGGCGGGTGTTGCCGGCTTCGCGGACGCGGCGCGCTTCGGCGAAGCCCGCGGGCGTCAGCTCGAGCCGCCAGTGACATTGCAGTGCGCCCGGCGGCAGGCGGACCGGATCGTGTATCAGCCCGTCGGCAACCGCTTGCACCACCGCCGCGTGCCAGGCGACGGCCGGAGCCGGCCGGCCGGCGCGGGCCGCAAGCTCGGCAATGCCGGTCTCGGCATCGGGGGCGACGAGCTGGTCGAACGCGACCGCGAGCAGGCCGGGGATCAGCTCGGATCGGGGCGTCGTCGGGTCACGCCCCACGGGTGTGCAGCGGCAACTCGCCGCGGCTGACGGCGATCCCCATAGCGAGACTGGCGGCGATGCGCTCCGCCTTGTCCATCAGGTGGGCGGCACCAGCTTCGGTGCAGATGTCGTGCGCCGTCTGCTCGAACAGGGCGAGCCAGCGGCGGAAATGCGCGGGCGCGAGCGGCAGCTTCGCGTGCGCCACCATCGGCTGCCCGCTGTAGCGGCCGGTCGACAGCGCGACCGACGACCAGAACGTCGTGATCCTCGCGATGTGTGCCTCCCAATCCGCAACACCGTCGAACAGGAAGCCGATCTCCTCGTCACGGCGCGCGGCCGCGTAGAAGACACGCACCACACGTTCGAGTGTCGCGTCGTCCAGGCCGGTCGCGCGCTGGATGTTCCGCGTGATCGCCGCCCGGTGTTGGGGCCCCTCCGGGATCGGAGCGGATGGCGTCGCCGTGGTCATCGGGCGACGAGGTCGGCGAAGTCAGAGTGGCGCGCGATGAACGCGGCGATGAACGGGCAGCGCGGCTCGACGCGCAGGCCCCGGCGCCGGATGTCGTCGAGCACGGCGCGGGCGAGCGCGGAGCCGATGCCGCGGCCCTCCAGTGCGCGCGGCACCTCGGTATGCACCAGGATCAGGCGATCGGGTTTCGTCTCGTATGTAACGAAGGCGACATCGCCGTCGACGTCCATTTCGTACCGCCCGCGGGCGGTGTTGTCGTGCAGGTCAGGCATCGGCGTGAGCCTTCGGAGCCGTTGGTCCCCGGCATATAGGCAGACGGGAGGCGGGTCGCAGCGGAACCGGTGTTCCCGCTGTGCGCCCCTGCCCCGCTTCCGGCACGGCGCGCGGCTGCGCGTCAGGCCGCCAGGCTGGTTGTGCGGTAGAACGACGCGAGCGTCTCGGCAAAGCCGATGGACTCCAGCCGGACCGGATCGGCAGCGGCGAGCATCTGCGGCTGCGACGGCCAGGCGCCATCGGCTCCGCGGCGCCACAGCTCGCCCTCAATGGACGTGCTCGACAGCAGGAGGATCTCGGCGACGCTGGGGATGCTCGTGTAGGCCCAGACGTTGGCCCGCGTGAGGTGCTCGTTTGACGGTGAAAGGATTTCGACCATCACGACCGGCTCCTGGACCGTCCGCCCCCCGGACGGCGGCGCACACGTAATCGCCAAGTCCGGAACGCGCTCGTTCGCTGTTGCCCGCACCCGCGGCGTGACGCCCGGTGCGATGAGCACGCGGCACGGCGACTTCCCTGCGCGCAGGTGGACTGACAACAACGTGGTCGCCTCCGCCTGGATCGCTCCGTGATTCTCGCTGGCCGGCGCCATCGCGACCGGCTCGCCGTCGATCAACTGCCAACGGCGTCCGTCGATGGGCACCCACTCGCGGAACTCGGCGACAGTCATTCGCTCGGGCTTGCGTAGCGCAACCATTCGGGACCTCCGCGGATAAGACTAGCACACCCCGGACGTCGCCGCTTGGCCGGGGTTGACAGCGCCTCGGGCCCACCTAATACTTTGCCATATGGTGAAGTGTCCGGCGGGCCAGCTCGATCGCACCTTCGCGGCTCTCGTCGACCCGACGCGCCGGGCGATCCTCGCACGGCTTGCACAGGAGCCCGGGCTGTCGGTCAGCGAGCTCGCCAGACCGTTTCCGCTGAAACTTCCGGCCGTGATGAAGCACCTCGACGTGCTGAGCCACGCCGGCCTCATCGCACGCAAGAAGACGGGCCGGACCGTCGCGGTGCGGCTGACGCCCGAGCCGATCGAGGCGGCGATGGCGTGGCTGCGGCACTACGAGCGCTTCTGGTCCGGCAGCCTGGATCGTCTTGCCGCCTTCGTGGAGGAGAATCCGGAATGAATACCGAGCGGCCGAGCCTGACGCTGGTCCGTCGCATCAAGGCGAAGCCCGCGCGGGTGTACGCGGCCTGGACGCAGCCCGAGCAAATGGTGCGCTGGTGGGGGCCGGACGCAGGGCCGGTGCTGAGTGCCGAGGCCGATCCGTGTCCGGGCGGACGGTTTCGCGTCGTGTTCCTCACGCTGGATGGCGAGCAGCACGATTGCCGCGGCGTCTATCGCGAGGTGGAGCCGGAGCGGCGGCTTGTTTTCACGTGGCACTGGGTAACGACCCCGGAGCGGGAGTCGTTGGTCACGGTCGAGCTGCGCCCGGCTGCGGACGGCACCGAGCTGACGCTGACGCACGCGCAGTTCCACGACGAGGCGGTGCGGGACGCCCATCGTGCGGGCTGGATCGGCACACTCGACAAGCTCGCAGCGCTGTTCGCCGACGCACAATAAGAGCCAAGGAAGGAACCGGAGAATGCCCACCAACCGTTTCGTGTGGTACGAACTCGTCACGAGCGACATCGACGCGGCGCTGACCTTCTACGGCCAGCTGCTCGGCTGGACGCCGCGCGAGTTTCCGGGCGGCGACAGTCGCTACGTCGTCGTCAGCGCCGACGGGCGCGACGTCGCCGGCATCATGGCGTTGCCGGAGGGAATGAGCCAGCCGTTCTGGCTGGGATATGTCGGCACGCCCGACATGGACGCCGCGGCGGCGAGGTTCACCGGGGCGGGCGGCGTGGTGCATCGCGGGCCTTGGGACGTGCCGACGATCGGCCGGCTGGCGCTGGTCAGCGACAAACAGGGGGTCGGCTTGGCGCTGTTCCAGCCCGCCGACGCCGGCCGGCAGAGCACGGCGTTCCACCAGGGCTTGCCCGGCCACGGCAACTGGCACGAGTTGCACACGCCCGACCCTGAAGCGGCGTTCGCGTTCTATGCCGATCAGTTCGGCTGGACCAAAGGCGACGCGATGGACATGGGTCCGATGGGGAAGTACCAGATCCTGAAGGCGGACGATGCGCAGATGGGCGGAATGATGAAGGCGCAGGAGCCGATGCGCCCGATGTGGCTGTATTACTTCGGCGTCCGCGGCATCAACGACGCGGTCGCGCGCGTTCGCGACAATGGCGGCACGGTCCTGCACGGACCGAGCGAGGTGCCGGGCGGCGCGCACATTATTTCGGCAACGGACCCGCAAGGGGCGATGTTCGCGCTCGTCGGCCCTGGCTGAACGCTCTACCGTCATGGGCTGGCCTCTGCGGTGCAGCCCGTGATCACGACGACTCGGGACGGGCGATGCCAAGCGGTCAGCATTGACGGCGGGCCGACCGTCGCGATGCTCGATCCTCGCAAGCTGACCTACGCGCTGGATGGACGGGACTACGTCGTCCGCAGGGTCGGAAACGTCACGCCCGCCTACGAGCTGTGGCGCGGCGACGACAAGCTCGCCGCGTTGACGCCACACTGGCCGCCCGACCGCTACACGCTGACGGTCGCCGAACGGGAATGGATCGTGCAGCGCGAGGGCTTCGGCGCCCAGCGCTACGGATTGTTCGCCGGCGAGGAGCGCGTGGGCGAGGTCAAAAGCGCCCGCCGCTGGTTCCGCGCGGACCTCGTCGCCGACCTGCCTGCGGACGTGGCGCGGGAGATCCATGTGTTCCTGATCTGGTTCGCACTGTGGCAGTTCAACGATCCCGGCACCTGACCGCATGATCACGACGACCGGCACGGGACGCCAGCAGGCGGTGAGGGTGGATGGCGGGCCGCCCATTGCCGTCCTCGACCATCGCAAGCTGAGCTACACGCTGAACGGCAAGGATTACAACGTCCGGCGACGCGGCATTCTCTCGCTCGTCTACGAGCTCTGGCGCGGCGACGAGATGCTCGCCTGCGCCCAGAGGGGAGGCTTGCGCGAGCGCTTCACGGTCACCAGCGCGGGCAAGGAGTGGGCGCTGGACAAGGAGGGGATCGTCGGCCATCGCTACGGCCTGTTCGCCGGGGATCAGCGCGTCGGCGAAATCAAGTGGGCCGGCCGCGCGTTCCACATGGATGTCGTAGCCGACCTGCCGAACGACATGCCGCTGGAGACGCAGGTCTTCCTGACGTGGCTGGCGCTTTGGCGCTTCGGCGACACCAGCGACTGACGAAGCCGGGTTACGAGCGCGTGCGGCACTCAGCCCGCGATTACCTCGGCGTGCCGCGTCTCCTCCGGCAGGCACAGCGCGACGACGGCCTCCGCGACGTCCTCCGGCTTGCGCATTCCCGCGATGTCCTCGCCGGGGAAGGCCTGGCGGCGCAGGCGCGTGGCGACCGGGCCGGGGTCGAACAGGTTCACCTTCAGCGGCGTGATGCGCACCTCGGCGGCCCAGGTCAGCACGATGTGCTCGGCCGCCGCCTTGGTGGCGCCGTACTCGCCCCAATAGGCATACGGCGCGCGGGCCCTCGCGTCGGTCAGGAACACCGCACGCCCCGCCGGCGCGCGCGTCAGCAGCGGCGCGGTGGTGCGGATCACCCGCAGCGTCCCGGCCACGTTCGTGGCGACCACGTCGGTCCAGTCGGCGTCCATGATGTGCGGCACGGGCGTGAGCTTGCCGAGCACCGCGGCGGCATGCACCAGCACGTCGAGCCGCCCGAAGCGGTTGAACAGGCTGGGGCCGATCACGTCCACCTGCGCGCCGTCGCGCAGGTCGAGCGGCAGCAGCGTCGCCTTGCCGCGCGCCGCGCGCACCAGATCGTCGGTCTCCTCCAGGCCGCCCTGCGTGCGTGCGGTGGCGACCACGTGCGCGCCGGTGCGCGCGAGCGCCACCGCCACCGCCTGGCCGATGCCGCGCGAAGCGCCGGTGACGAGCGCCACCGAACCGGACAACGAACTCACGAAAGCTCGGACAGCAACGACAGCTGGCGGTCGGCGTTGTCGGTCACGTCGGGCAGCGCGATCGGATACTCGCCGGTGAAGCAGGCGTCGCAGTAGCGCGGGCGCGCCGCGTCCCTCGCGTCGTGGCCGAGCGCGCGATAGAGCCCGTCCAGCGAGACGAAGCTCAGGGTGTCGGCGCCGATCAGATGCGCCATCTCGTCGATGGTGTGGCGCGCGGCCAGCAGCTTGCCGCGTTCGGGCGTGTCGATGCCGTAGAAGCAGGAATGCGTGGTCGGCGGGCTGGAGATGCGCATGTGCACCTCCGCGGCACCGGCGGCCCGCACCATCTCGACGATCTTCTTGCTGGTGGTGCCGCGCACGATGCTGTCGTCCACCAGCACCACGCGCCGGCCTGCCAGCATCGCGCGGTTGGCCGAGTGCTTCAGCCGCACGCCGAGATTGCGGATGTGGTCGGTCGGCTCGATGAAGGTGCGGCCGACATAGTGGTTGCGGATGATACCGAGCTCGAACGGCACGCCGGCCTCGCTCGCGTAGCCCATCGCCGCCGGCACGCCGGAATCCGGCACCGGCACCACCACGTCCGCGGGGACGTGGCTTTCGCGGGCAAGCTGCGCGCCGATGCGCTTGCGCGCCTCGTAGACCGGCATGCCCTCCACCAGGCTGTCGGGGCGGGCGAAGTAGATGTACTCGAAGACGCAGAAGCGCGGCGGCTGCTTGGTGAACGGGCGGATGCTGTGCACGCCGGCGTCGTTGATCACGACGATCTCGCCGGGCTCCACGTCGCGCACGAACTCCGCACCCACGATGTCGAGCGCGCAGGTCTCCGACGCCAGAACCCAGCCGGGCGCGCCCGCCGCACCCGGCAGCTTGCCGAGGATCAGCGGCCGCACGCCGAGCGGATCACGCACGCCCAACAACTGGTCGTTGCTGAGTGCGACCAGCGAATAGGCGCCGACCACCTGCTTGAGCGCGTCGATCAGCCGGTCCACCACTGTGGAATACAGGCTGATCGCGATCAGGTGGATGAACACTTCGCTGTCGGTGGTCGACTGGAACAGGCAGCCGCGGCGGACCAGCGTGCGGCGCAGCGCGTGCGCGTTGGTCAGGTTGCCGTTGTGCGCGACCGCGAAGCCGCCGAACTCGAAATCGGCGTAGAGCGGCTGCACGTTGCGCATGATGGTGTCGCCGGTCGTGGCGTAGCGGTTGTGCCCGATGGCGGCCACACCCGGCAGCGACGCGATCACCTTGGCGTCGCCGAAATTGTCGCCCACCAGCCCCATGCCGCGATGGATGTGGAAGCGCGCACCGTCGTAGCTGACGATGCCAGTGGCCTCCTGGCCGCGGTGCTGCAGCGCGTGCAGCCCCAGCGCGGTCACCGCCGCGGCATCCGGCACGTTCCACAGGCCGATGACGCCGCACTCCTCGTGCAGCTTGTCGTCATCGCCCAGCCTGTCGTCACCAGGCGTCGGCCGAGGCTGTTGCGTCAACGTCGCCGTCCTCCTCCGCCGCCCGATCGGCGGCGTATCAGGGCCGCTGTGGCGGCTTGTCGCTGGCGCGTCCCAGCGGCGTCGGGTGCAGCAGCGCCTCCTCGGTCGCCTCGCGCCCGGCAGGCGGCGCATACAGTCGCGGTCGGTACTGCTCCGGCAGCCGGGCCACGACCCAACTCGCGCCTTCGTACGTGAACGGCAAGGCACGTGCCTGCAGAACGGGTTCGGGCCATTTGTCCACAGGCTGCACCAGCCCGAACGCGATATAGGCGGCCACGACCAGCGCCGCACCCCGCGCGAGGCCGAATAGCAGACCCAACGAACGGTCCATGCCCCCGAGCACCGAGCGCCGCACCAGCGCGCCGATCCAGTGCGAGACCATCAACAGCAGGATCAGTACGGCGACGAAGACCACGCCATAGGTGACCGGCATGATCAGGTCGGGGTTCGTCACGTAGCGCGCCACCTCCGGCTGCGCCTGCGGAAACGCCCATACCGCCGCGATCACCGCGCCCACCCAGGCCGCGATGCCGAGCACCTCGCGCACGAAGCCGCGCACGAACGCCAGGAGGCCGGAGATCGCTACGATCGCCAGCACGGCCAAATCGACCCAGGTCATGGTCCCCACTTCACGCCGTCGTGGCGCGTATAGCGGTGCGCTCCCCATCCGCAAAGCGAGCGACGAGGTCCGACAGGTGGCCGATCTCGTCCAGCTCCAGGCCATCGGGCGCGGCGAGCGGGGCGCGGCCGCGGGCGACGCGCCGGGGAAGGCAGGCGCGGTCGAAGCCGAGCTTGGCCGCTTCCTTCAGCCGCGCCTCCGCCTGCGCCACCTGCCGCACCTCTCCCGACAGCCCGACCTCGCCAAAATACACCGCACCCGGATTCGTCGGACGGTCCGCCGCCGCCGAGGCGAGCGCCGCCGCGACCGCCAGATCGGCCGCCGGCTCGGTCACCCGCAGGCCGCCGGCGACGTTCAGGTAGACGTCGCTGCCGGCCAGGCGCAGGCCGCAGCGGGTCTCCAGCACAGCCAGCAGCATCGCCAGCCGCCCGCCGTCCCAGCCGATCACCGACCGCCGGGGGGAGCCGCCGGGGTTGGGCGCGAGCAGGGCCTGCACCTCGACCAGCACCGGGCGCGTCCCCTCCAGCCCGGCGAACACCGCGCTGCCGGACACGTTGCCCCGCCGCTCGGCCAGGAACAGCGCCGAGGGGTTGGGGACCTCGGCGAGGCCGCGGTCGGTCATCTCGAACACGCCGATCTCGTCGGTGGCGCCGAAGCGGTTCTTCACCGCGCGCAGGATGCGGAACTGGTGGCCGCGGTCGCCTTCGAAATACAGCACCGCGTCGACCATGTGCTCGAGCACGCGCGGGCCAGCGATGGCGCCGTCCTTCGTCACGTGGCCGACCAGGGCGAGCGAGAAGCCGCGCGCTTTGGCCGCCCGGATCAGCTCGAAGCTGCACGCACGCACCTGCGCGACGGTGCCGGGCGCGCTGTCCAACCCGTCGAGCCACATCGTCTGGATGCTGTCGATCACCACCAGGTCGAGGTTGCTCGTCGCCTCCAGGGTCGCGGTGATCTCGCGCAGGTTGATCGTGGCGGCGAGCGACAGCGGCGCCTCCGACAGGCCGAGCCGCTGGGCGCGCATGCGCACCTGCTCGACCGCCTCCTCGCCGGTTACATAGACCGCGCGGCCGCCCGCCTTGGCCAGCGCTGCGGCTGCCTGCAGCAGCAGCGTGGACTTGCCGATGCCCGGATCGCCGCCCACCAGCACCGCCGAGGCCGGAACGAGGCCGCCGCCCAGCACGCGGTCGAGTTCCGCGATCCCGGTCACCCGGCGCGGCGGCGGCGCGGCGCTGCCGCCGAGGCCGACGAGTTCCAGCCTCGTCTTCGCGCCGCGCGGCGCCGGGCCGGGGCGCGCCTCGACAGTTTCCTCGACGATGGTGTTCCAGGCGCCGCAGCTGTCGCACCTTCCGGCCCATTTCGGCCCGGCGGCGCCGCAGGCTTGGCAGACGTAGCGGATTCGGGGCGCGGCCACGCTATTGCAGCGACAGGCCGAGCATGGCCTGGCCGCCACCCTCGGTCGTGCCGATCAGCAACCGGTAGGGCTGGCCGCCCAGCATCAGGGTGTAGCTGCGCTCATGTAGCTCGTGGTTCTGCGGGTCGGGCGCGTCCTGCACCACGGTCCAGGTGGCGCCGGCCTGCGTCAGCAGCGGTTCCAGGTTGGCGGCCAGCGCGTCGGCCTGGGCGTGGTCGGCGAAGGCCGCGCAGTTGCTGTTGTCGCGGACGGCCAGCACGAATTTCCCGGCCGCATCGGTGGCGTCGTAGGCGACACCCGGCTGGCCGCCGAGGAAGCTGTCCTGCGCGTCGCCGGGCAGCGGCTTGAGGCTATGGGCGGCCGCCCAGGCGCGCATCGCGTGCGCGTTGGGCTGCTGGACGCAAGCCTGCATGAAGAGCCCGGAGAGCTGGGCCGACTGGTCGCCGGCAGGAGCGGCGGCCAGCACCAGCGACGCGAGTGCGACTCGGAGGACCATTCCCGCAGGATAGCGCCGCAGGGAGCCGGCGGCATCAGCCCAGCGCGCGCCTCACCGCTGTGATCACGGAGCCCCAATCGCCCGGAGCGGTTTGCCGGAAAAGGCGCAGGCTGTCGTACCACGGGGTCTGCTCGCCCCACGCCGGCAGCCAGCGCCAGTCGGGCGCGTAGGGCAGCATCACCCAGCACGGCACGCCGAGCGCGCCCGCGACGTGGCAGACCGAGGTGTCCGCCGTCACCAGCAGGTCGAGACAGGCGATGGCGGCGGCGGTTTCAGCGTAGTCGGTCAGCGGCGGCGACAGGTCCGGCAGCACCGTCTCGTCGTGCCGGGTCCCGACCTGGAGCGAGACCCAGTTCGGCGGCGCGGCTTGCAGCAGGGCGGCCACAGCGTCCGGCGGCAGCGAGCGGCGGCGGTCGTTGCTGTGGAGCGGATTGCCCGCCCAGACGAAGCCGACCGCTCGCCCGGGCAGCCGCGAGCGCCAGCCGGCGATGCGGGATGGGTCGGCGTTCAGGTAGCCGCGCGACAGGGGCACGCTGTCCGGCCGTGTGCCGAACAGGCCGGGCAGGCTCATCTGGTTCACCCACGCGTCGTAGCGCGGCAGCGCTCCGTTGCGGGGCACCGCGCTCACGCCGTCCATCGCGCCGAGCAGAGGGATCAGCGCCGGATTGCAGGCCAGCACCGGGTCCGCGCCGGCCTGACTGAGCAGCGGCAGGTAGCGGGCGAACTGGATGGTGTCGCCCAGGCCCTGCTCGGCGAACACCAGGATGGTCTTGCCATGCGGATTGCCGCCGTCCCAAACCGGGCCGGGCAGCTCCGGGAAATGCGCGGCGTAGCGGTGGTGGCGCTTGCGGGCCTCGAACTTCTCCCAGCCGCGCGCCCAGTCGCCGGCGAGCAGGCAAGCGATGCCGAGGTTCCAGTGCGCCTGCGCCATCGTCGGCGCGAGGTCGATCGCGCGCTCGCAGGCGGCGATCGCTTCGTCGAATCGCCCGCATTCGGTCAGCACGAAGCCGAGGCTCGCCTCCGCTTCCGCCAGCTTCGGATCGCGCACCAGCGCCTGGCGGATCTGCGCCTCCGCCTCCTGCAGCCGGTCCAGGCTCGCCAGTGTGTTGCCGAGGGCGAGGTGCGACGGCGCATCCGTCGGATCGGCAGCGATGGCGGCGCGGAGCGCGGTCTCGGCCGCGTCCCAACGGTGCAGCGCGCTGAGCGCGGAGCCGCGCGCGAACAGGGCGCCGGCATGTGCCGGGTCGGCGGCCAGCGCCGCCTCGGCGTCCGCCAGCGCGTCCGTTGCCCGGTCCTGCGCCAGCCGCGCGAGTGCGCGCGTGGCCAGCGTAGCGGGATCGCCCGGCGCGAGCGCGAGCACCTGGTCGGCAGATGCCTCCGCCGCCGCGTGTGCGCCGGCCCGCAGGTGCGCGCGTGCGAGGTTCGCCAGCGTCGCCCGATGCTGCGGCCGGAGACGGGCCGCGCGCTCGAGCAACCGCGTGGCCTCCTCGGCGTGGCCGGCGGCCAGTTCGGACAGACCGAAGAGGTAGTGCGCGTGCGCGTCCTCCGGCGCGGCTGCCACGAGGTCGCGGAACACCGACGCCGCTTCGTCGAAGCGGACGGAGCGGTGCAAATCGGTCGCGCGGATCAGCAGGGAGAGGTCGGCGCCCACCCGGACAGCGTGGCGAGCGACGCCTAACGGGACGTCAACACGGCGTCCTGCGGTGCTATCGGACGCCGTTGTCCGGCAGCGGAGCCGGGCCGTTCGAGGTGATACATGTCAATGCGCTCAGCGCAGGCACGCGTAGGCTG
>DATEQV010000166.1:0-2044 GCA_035272265.1 Acidisphaera sp.
CGCGCAGGAATGCGGTCACGGCCGGATCAGCGGCAGGCGAGGCCAGGCCGGTCTGGCGGTGTTTTGCCGCGATCGCGGCTGCGCGGCGGCCGAGCGCGCCGGCGCCGAGGGTGTCCGCGCCGGCGGTCAGGAACGCCGCCACCATACCGGGATCGGCCGGCAGCGTGGCCAGCGCCCGCCCGCGGCACCAGTCCTCGAACGCCGCCCAGTCCGCCGCGTAGAGCCGCAGCGTCTCAGGGCTGGCCGGCTGATCCGCGGGCGGCGTCGGGTTGGCCGTCGCCGCCTCTGCGTCTGCTGTCACCCGGCCGGCTCCGATCGTCCGTCCTCCGGTTGCCCGCGTGAGACGCCCCCGCCCGGCTCGAGACGGCTGCGGCGGTGGGCGTGCGCCGTGCCGGTTGCGCAGCGACTCTGCAAGCGATTTTAATGGTTTCGACGAAAAAGGCAACCGATATAGAGGCGTGGTAAGCAATTTCGCCGTGTGTGTCCCTGATAAGATGCACGTCGCGCAGATACGAAGTGCGCTAGCCATGCGGCATGGACACCGCATCCGTTGCGTCCCACTCATCGTGAGAATTGCCGCCAAATGCCGGCGTAGCCCCGGTTTTGTGGCCTTAATGACGATGAAAGCTGCCCTTTCATCGTGAGTATCGCTGCCGCCGGAGGCCGGTTTCACTCCCCCTTCCCTACCCCGCCGGCTGCCAGACGAACCCGTCCCGCCGAACACTCGGCCACCTCTGCAAACGGCCGTTTACAAACACCTTGTTGATTTGTAGAGCGCCCTTTGAGAAGGGCGCGACCGCCGTCATGCCGCCAAAAGGCCGCCCCGCCGCAGGCCGCCTGATCGGCTATGCGCGGGTCTCCACCGAGGAACAGGGCACCGATCCGCAGTGCGATGAACTGCGCGCAGCCGGCTGCGCCACGGTGCTCGAGGAGCACGCTTCGGGCGCCGATCGCAGCCGGCCGGTGCTGGCGCGCCTGCTGCGCGACATCGCCGTCGGCGAAACCCTGGTCGTCGTCCGGCTTGACCGGCTCGCCCGTTCAGTCAGCCATTTGCTCTCCGTCATCGAGCAACTCGAGGCCGGCGGCGCGCATTTCCGCAGCTTGCGCGATCCCATCGAGACCGCCACGCCGCAAGGGATGTTCTCGCTGCAGGTGCTGGGGGCCGTGGCTCAGCTCGAGCGGGCGCTGATCGCCGAGCGCACCAAAGCCGGCCTGTTTGCCGCACGCAACCGCGGTCGCGTCGGCGGCAATCCCGGCCTGCGGGCCGGCGACCCGGAGGCGGTCCGCAAGGTTCAGGCCGGCCGCGACGCCGCGCATCTCGACGGCGTCCTGGCGCACCTGGACTCGTGGCTGCCGACCGTGCGGCGGATGCGTCCGGGCCAACCGTGGGGTGACGTCGTGCGTGTCCTGAACCAGGGACAGGCGGCCCACTGGACGGTCGAGCGGCTGCGCCGCACGGTGCGGCGGTTGGCCGCGGAAGGCATCATCGAGGCCACCCTGCTGGACCGCGCGCGGCCGCAACTCGGCGACGATCGGCTGATCCGGCTGGTCGCCGGCATCAAGGCGGCGGCGCCCGATCGCACACTGCAGCAGATCGCCGCTCAACTCGAGGCCATGCGCGAGCGCACGCCGCGGGGCGGAACAAGATGGCACCCCTCCTCAGTCAAGCATCTGCTGGCAAGAGCGGAGCGCCTCGGACTGGCCGGGATGTCGGATGATCCAGGCACACAATGCGCTCCCACCGACGGACAGCGTTTGCTGAGTCGCATGAATGAGGGAAAGTGACACCCTTACTGGCAACAAAAATGTCCCTCAATCATGACAAAGTGCCCTATATGATAACATTGCACGGCCCGCATCCGCTCGCCTGGGGGGACTCCCCTGCCCCACAACAGAAGTGGCCGGGAAAATCTGCACAGCACGATACGTGGAATTTCCGCCTGAGTGCGGCGAAGCTCGCCGCCGATCAGGAGATGACATGACGAAACGAGCACGCCGGAACCACGCACCGGCCTTCAAGGCGAAGGTGGCTTTGGCCGCCATC
>DATEQV010000167.1:0-3072 GCA_035272265.1 Acidisphaera sp.
GTGCGACACGTCTGGCGCGCCGGCATCCGAATCGCGTGAGCGCACGCGTCGCGATCTACTACGCCCCGACCACCGATGACCCGCTGCACGCGGCCGCGAGCGCATGGCTCGGCCGCGACGCCGAGACCAACGCGCCGGTGCCGCAACCCGACCTGCCGGGCATCGCCGAGTGGACCGCGGAGCCCCGCCGCTACGGCTTCCACGCCACGCTGAAACCGCCGATGCGGCTGCGCGCGGGTGCCACCTGGGACGACGTGCTCGCCCGCACTTCGGGCGTGGCCGCGCGGTTCGCCCCGTTCGCGCTGCCGCCAATGCGCGTCGCGGACACGTTCGGCTTCCTCGCCCTGCGCGAGACGCAGCCGAGCACGCCGCTGCAACGCCTGTGCGACGCCTGCATCGAGCATCTCGACGACCTGCGCGCGCCGCCCGACGAGACCGAGCTTGCCCGCCGCCGCCACGCCCGGCTCACGCCGGAGCAGGACGCGATGCTGACGCGCTGGGGCTACCCCTACGTGTTCGGCACGTGGTTCTTCCACATGACGCTGACCCGCCGCCTGAACGCCGACGAACACGCCGCCATCCGCCCCGCCGCCGACTCGCATTTCGCCGCCGCGCTCGCGCGGCCCCGCCTCGTCGCCGACCTCGCCGTCTTCACGCAGTCGGGCGATCAGTCCTTTGTGATCGCCGAACGCATCCCGCTCGGCTGACGGGCTTTCGCCGCTCCAGTCGCCGCTGTACGCTGGCTGCATGTTCACCACACGTCCCGAAATCGCCGGCACGTTCGGCGTGGTCGCCAGCACGCACTGGCTGGCGAGCCAGGTCGGCATGGCGGTGCTGGAGCGCGGCGGCAACGCCTTCGACGCCGCCGTCGCCGCCGCCTTCACGCTGCATGTCGCCGAACCGCACCTCAACGGCCCCGGCGGCGACGCGCCGATCATCATCCACGACGCAAAGGCCGACGCTCAGCGCGTCATCTGCGGCCAGGGCGTCTCGCCGCGGGCCGCGACGCTGGAGCGTTTCGCCCAGCTCGACCTCGACCTGATCCCGGCGACCGGCGTGCTGCCCGCCGTGGTGCCCGGCGCGTTCGACGCCTGGTGCTTGCTGCTGCGCGACTGGGGCACGTGGGACCTGGAAGACGTGCTCGCCTACGCGATCGGTTACGCCCGCAACGGCATCCACCTCGTCCCGCGCGTCTCCGCCACCATCGAAAGTGTCCGCCCGCTGTTCGCCGAGCACTGGCGCAGCAGCGCGGAGGTCTGGCTTCCCGACGGCCGCGCCCCCGAACCCGGTTCGCTGTTCGCCCGCCCGGCGCTCGCGGACACCTGGGAGCGCATCCTCCGTGACTCCGGCGGCGCTCCCACCCGCGACGCCCGCATCGACGCCGCCCGCCGCGCCTGGAGCCAGGGCTTCGTTGCCGAGGCCATCGACCGCTTCCTGCGCACGACCGACGTGCTCGACGTCTCCGGCCGCCACCACCGCGGCCTGCTCACGGCCGACGACCTCGCGATCTGGCACGCCACGATCGAGCCCCCGCTCGCCTACGACTACGCCGGCCACACCGTTCTGAAGTGCGGCCCATGGAGCCAGGGTCCCGTCTTCCTCCAGCAGCTCGCGCTGCTGCGCGGCTTCGACATCGCGGCGATGGACCCGGTCGGCGCGGATTTCGTCCACACGATCGTCGAGTGCGCCAAGCTCGCCTACGCCGACCGCGAGGCGTACTACGGCGATCCCGACTTCGCCGACATCCCGCTCGGCACGCTGCTCTCGCCCGACTACAACGACGAACGCCGCAAGCTGGTCGGCGCCAAAGCATCGCTCGACCTGCGCCCCGGCACCGTGCCGGGCTTCACGCCTGTCGTTGATCGCGACGCCGAACGCCGCCTGTATCTTGCGCCCGCCGCCGCGGGCGCGGGCGAGCCGACCGTCTCGCGCCTCGGCGTGATCGGCGCGGACACCTGCCACCTCGACATCATCGACCGCGACGGCAACATGGTCAGCGCCACGCCGTCGGGCGGCTGGCTGCAATCCTCGCCGGCGATCCCCGGCCTCGGCTTCTGTCTCGGCACGCGCGGGCAGATGTTCTGGCTGCGCCCCGGCCTGCCGAACAGCCTCGCGCCGCGCAAGCGCCCGCGCACCACGCTGTCGCCCAGCTTCGCGTTGCGCGACGGCAAGCCGTGGATGGCCTTCGGCACGCCCGGCGGCGAGCAGCAGGACCAGTGGTCGCTGACCTTCTTCCTGCGCATGGTGCACCACCGCTTCAACATCCAGCAGTCGATCGACCTGCCGAACTTCCACCAGGAGCACTGGCCGAGCAGCTTCTGGCCGCGCGCCGCGCGCCCCGGCCGCGTCGTGCTCGAAGGCCAGTTCGCCGAGGCCGTGCTGCAGGACCTGCTCGCGCGCGGCCACCGCGCGGAGAAAGGCCCCGACTGGTCCGAGGGAAGGCTGTCCGGCGCGCGCCGCGACGGCGGCCAGATGTATGCCGGCGCCAATCCGCGCGGCATGCAGGGCTACGCGGTCGGCCGCTGATGCCTCTGCCCAGCCTGCGACAGCCTGGCCCCATCGCTCCCGAGCGCAGCGTCTCAGCCGCCGGACGCGCGGTGCGGCTGAGCTATGACCTCGAACCCGGCCGCACGCTGAACGGTGCATTGACCGCGCCACTCGCCAAGTATCGGGCCGGCGCGCTGAGCTTCACCGGCAGCGCGCTGGCGCCGTTCGCCTACGTCACCTCCGCCCCTGCGCCCGACCCGTCGCACGCCGCATGGTGGAGCGACACGCGCAGCCCACGCGACGGCGCCCGCATCGATGTTGCGCGCGCCACCTACGGCACGCGCGACGGCCAGCCTTTCGTGCACATCCACGCGCGCTGGACCGAGCGCGACGGACTGCGGGGCGGCCACATCCTCCCGCTCGACACCACCGTCGCCGCCGGCGGAACCATCCATGCACTGTGCGTCGAGAACGCCTCGATCGCCGTCGTGCAGGACGACGAAACCAACTTCACCCTGTTCGAGCCCGCGCCGCGCCCGTCCGCACCCGGCGCCGGGGCCGTTGCGGCCCGCATCCGCCCGAACG
>DATEQV010000168.1:0-4552 GCA_035272265.1 Acidisphaera sp.
CGCGATCATCGGGCCCTTGACCGCCAGGTGCCGCACGACGCTGTTGCCGCGCTGCTCGAACGACAGATAGGTCAGCGACAGATCAGCCCAATTCAAATGGTAGCCAACGCCGGAGGAGACCTGCCAGGTCAGCTGCGAGCCTCCCGCACCGGCATCGAAATAATACGGGATGAACAGCCCGGTGTCGGCGAGCGCTAGTTTTGGTGCGTCAGTCGTGACATACGCACCACCCTCCCAGGCTGGATGTCGCCTTTACACCCGCTACAAGCCTGGCGGGCGGCGGATCGACCTGTCCGCTTTGGAGGAGCAGCGCCGCTCGATTGAGTGACAGCTCAAGGCGTTCCATTGCCGGACAGCTTTTGACGGGATCTGGCCGAAAGCGGAATGGCGGCTGTCGGGCGCGCAACGGGGCGCAGCGGACGATAAAAGCGGGCAAGCGCTTCGGCAGCTGCCGGCTGCACGCTCGAGCATCTGCGCCAGCAGTCGTCGCGCAAGGCGCAGCGGACGCCCCGCTCGCCCCGCCGCTCCGCCCCGGCAGCGCGGCCCTCGCTGCCCCGCCGCAACGCGGGAAGCGCCAGGTCGCAAGCCACGCTCGCCCGATCGGGCTTGAGGCCGATCCGAACAGCATTAGGCTGCCCCGGACGGGGGAATGGCACGTCACTGTGCCGCCTGGAGAATCGATGAACGCACGCATCAATGTCCGCCGCACCGCGCCGTCGGCGCCATCGCGCAGGCCCGTCGCCGCGCGGCGGTCGATTTTCGCGGCAGCGCTGCTCCTGCCGGGCGCCACGCTCGGCACCCCCGCCCACGCGGAGACGACGACCCTCCGCATCGGGCACTTTCCCAACATCACCCACATCCAGGCGCTCGTCGCGCACGGGCTGTCGCGCTCCGGCCAGGGATGGTTCGAGCAGCGACTCGGTCCCGACGTGAAGGTCGAGTGGTTCGTCTACAACGCCGGGCCGAGTGCGATGGAGGCGATCTTCGCCGACAGCATCGACCTGACCTATGTCGGTCCCAGCCCGGCCATCAACGCCTACGCCAAGGCGCGCGGCGACGACATCCGCATCATCGCGGGCGCCGCCGAAGGCGGGGCGGCGCTGGTCGTGCAGCCGGACGAGAACCTGCGCACCCCGGCCGACTTCCGCGGCAAGAAGATCGCCACACCCCAGCTCGGCAACACGCAGGACGTTTCGGCGCGCGCATGGCTCGCCGCTGGAGGGTTGCACATCACGCTCACCGGCGGCGATGCGCAGGTGATCCCCACGAACAACCCGGACCAGCTCTCGCTGTTCAAGCTCAAGGAGCTCGATGCCGTGTGGACCGTCGATCCATGGGTGTCCCGCCTGGAATCCGAAGCCAGCGGCAAGGTGCTCGTTGAGGAGAGCCAGGCCATCACCACTGTCGTTGCCAGCGGTGCCAAGTTCCTCAAGGAGCATCGCGATCTCGCCCGCCGCGTCGTCGCCGCGCATCAGGAGCTGACGGACTGGATCAAGGCGCACCCGGGGGAGGCGCAGAAGATCGCGCATGACGAGCTGCTGGCCGAAACCCGGACCGAGATCGCGCCCGCGCTGATCGCGCATGCCTGGGCCCGCATCACGCTCACCGCGTCGATCTCGCGCGAGCCGCTCGAAGGCTTCGTCGCCCGCGCCAAGGAGGTGGGGTTCTTGCGCTCGATCCCCGACCTGTCGCGACTGGTCGAAACGCCCTGATGCCGCTCGACACCGCTCCCGTCACCCAGGTCGAGGACGTCAAGCGCGGCGAGCTGGAGGTCAAGGGTGTATCGAAATGGTTCCGCTCGCGCCGCGGCATCGTGCAGGCGCTGGATAACATCAGCCTGCGCGTGGCACCCGGCGGCTTCGTCTGCCTCGTCGGGCCGAGCGGCTGCGGCAAGTCCACGCTGCTCGACATCATCGCGGGACTGACCCGGCCCGACCGGGGGCGGGTCACGGCCGACGGTCTGCCCGTCACCGGCCCGCAGCGCCAGCGCCTCGTCATGTTCCAGGAATCCGCGCTGTTTCCCTGGCTCGACACGCTGGGCAACGTGATGTTCGGGCTGAAGCTCGTCCCCGGCCTTACCCGCCGCAAGCGCGTCGACATCGCCATGGAGCATCTGCGGTTGGTGAAGCTGGAGCGGTTCGCGCACGCCTATATCCACGAGCTGTCGGGTGGCATGCGGCAGCGCGTGGCCCTTGCGAGGGCGCTCGCGCCGGATCCCCGCGTGCTGCTGATGGACGAGCCGTTCTCCGCACTCGACGCGCTCACTCGAGAACAGCTGTACGAAGACCTGCAGGTCATCTGGCAAGCGCGCCGCAAGACAGTGCTGCTGGTCACGCACAACGTGCGCGAGGCGGTCAGCCTCGGCGACCGCGTGGTGCTGCTCTCGCCAAATCCCGGGCGGGTGCGGGAAACGTTCGACATTGACCTGCCGCGCCCGCGCGACATCAACGACGCGTCGATATCGGGCTACGCCACCCTCATCACCGCGACGCTCAAGAGCTACTACACGCCGGAGGCGGTGCTGTGACGGTCGAGACCATCAAGCGCGCCGTCATGGCGACGGCGTTCTTCGCAGCGCTGCTGGGCGCGTGGCAGCTCATGGCGTGGAGCGGCCGCTGGTCGCCAGTGCTGCTGCCCTCGCCGGGGAGTGTCGTGGACTACCTGCAATCCGCCGTCGCCGACGGCAGCCTGCCGGAGGCCACGCTGGTGACGCTGCGTCGGCTGCTGATCGGCTACGCCATCGGGGTCGCGATCGGGCTGCCGCTCGGCCTGCTCTCGAGCGCTTTTCGCTTTGTCGAAGACACGATGGGCGTGATGGCGCTCGGGCTTCAGACCTTGCCGAGCGTCTGCTGGGTGCCGCTCGCGCTGCTGTGGTTTGGCCAGACCGAGAACGCGCTGCTGTTCGTGGTCGTGATGGGCACGACGTGGTCCGTGATGATCGCGACCGACACCGGCGCGCGCACCATCCCGCGCGTCTATGCGCGGGCTGCGCGCACTATGGGGTCAGAAGGGCTTGACCGCTGGGTCCGCGTGGTGCTGCCGGCCTCGCTGCCATTCCTCATCAGCGGCATGAAGCAGGGCTGGGCGTTCGCCTGGCGCTCGCTGATGGCGGCCGAGATCTACGTGACGATCCTGTCCGGCTTCGGCCTTGGCCAATTGCTGCACTACGGGCGCGAGCTGAACGCGATGGAGCAGGTGATCGGCATCATGCTGGTGATCGTTGTCATCGGCCTACTGGCTGATAAGGTGCTGTTCGCGCCGTGGGAGCGGTTCCTGCACCGTCGCTGGGGCACCGGCGAACGAACGGCGTAAGGGTACCGTAGCGAGAACCCCGCCCACCATGTCGGAGGCTGATCCAGCCTCGTCACGAGTGCCGATGCCTCTATTGCTGAGCCGACAAGGGGTCTGCTTTCCGCCAATCTCATCAGCCGGCGCGCTCAAGCGAACGTCCGCTTCGGGGGCACTCGCCAAGCCGTTCGAATGACCGGAGTGGGCGCACAGCCGTCGGTGCCGCGTCGCGATGAACGTCCCGTTCTGGGATCACCTGATGGGTGGTGTAACGGCCGAGGTGGTCGACTGCGGTCGAACAAGCTGTAGCCGATTGCCGCTCTGATGTGGCTTCGTTCCGAGTGAGGCACAGACGGCAATTCTGACTCGGTGCCGGCGGAACAAACGGCACGCGGCGGCACATTCGCGTCCATGCCGTTGCTGGCCGTGTGCCGGCTGGCTGTGTTCGGCCGAGAGAGAGGCTTGCTGTTGCCGGCACCGGGCAGACGGGCAACACAACGCGAACAGCAAGGTGGCACCGCGGAACGCTCGCACCGCCGGGCCGCCCGTGGCACGGTGCCGGCCGATGGAACGCGACGCGAATGCCGGGGCCGTGATGCCCGAGGCCGCCGCTTGCCCGGCGGTGATGGCCGAGCGCGCCTTGTCCGCCCTGCTCGACGCAAGCTGGCAGGCTTGGGCACATGGTCTGCCGGCGACGGCGCTGGCCGATGAACCGGCCGAGGTTCGGAGCCGCGCCATTCTTGGCCAGGCGGTCGGTCCCGTCGAATTGACACTGGCGATCGAGATGGCCGAACGCCTTGCGGCCCACCTCGCCATGGCCGTGGCGGACGCGACCGCGCCGCCGGCTGCGATGTTGCACTGAGCGGACGAGATTCGATGCCCGAGCCCGAGCCCGAGCCGAAGATCGCACCCGAGGCCGAGGAGGCCGCCATGCTCGACGCCTGCACGGAGGCCAGCATCGAGCTACCCGACGCCGTGGCGGACACGCTGCGGCAGGCCAGCATCGGGCGTCCCGTACGGCAGGCTGACCTCGCCGCTGCCCTGGCCACCGCCGCGGACGTGCTGCCGCCGTCGACGTCGATCGAGGACGTGGACGAGGAGGCCCAGCCGGCGGAGGCCGAGCCAGCGTCGGACGAGGAGCTCGCGCCGGGCGAGCCGCCGGTGCCGCCGCCGCTCGCCAAACGCGTCGGCTTTGCCTGGGGCAAATACAACGACATGCGCCAGAAGCTCCTCGACCTCGATGCTCCCGACGTGCCTGGACCGT
>DATEQV010000169.1:0-5559 GCA_035272265.1 Acidisphaera sp.
TGGGAGGATGGAACTGCTACTATAAACCCCCTGGTCCCATCACCATGCGACGTGGCATGGAACAGTTCGACGCAATCCATCGTGGTCGCCAACTCGGTCAATCCGGGACGATGCTGCAATGAGAAGTGCGAATCCCCTAGCTTTGGTAAAGGAGGCGGGATTATGCGAAGCTCAGCCCAGAGCCCGCGGAACCCCAACATCATGCAGGGTCAATGAACTACGCCAGAGATTGTTGCGAACCCGGCGCGCGACTCCACATAACCGCGGGCTTCGCATCATCTGCAAGCCCGCCCAGGACGGTCAGCATCAGGCGGCCGTGTGAGGTCGTGGTGTCGGCCCAGGCGTCGCCCAGGGACCGGAAACCGGCCTTCTTGCCCGTGATGGCGGCGAGGGTGTTTAGCAGGTCGCGAGTTGAGCGGGCCAGCCGGTCGAGCCGCGTCACCATCAACACGTCACTGGCCCCAAGCGCGGCAATGGCTTTACGAAGCTGCGCCCGGTCACTTTTGGCTCCGCTTGCCACTTCCCGGAACACCTTCCCGGCACCGGCAGCCCTCAAGGTGGTCACCTGTGCCGATACGCTCTGGCCGTCAGTCGATACTCGCGCATACCCGTAAATCATGCCTGACTTATGGCGGTATCTTATGCAAAAGAAAAGGGCAATCCGATCAAGGGTCTAGATTCTTTGCATAATTCTTGAAATTCGCACCAGCGTGTGCTGCGGTAGGTCCGCTCCCCACCGAAAGCGGCTGTCGGTTGAGCTATTCCGCGCCGGCTTCAGCCGGCGCATCGCTGGCCGCGCGAACAGATCGCCGCGGTGGCGCGCGCAGCGGCCGCGCGCTACGACGCCGCCGCGTCCGCCTGCGCGACGTCGCGCACCAGGCCGCCCGGCTCAGCGCATGGCAACCGGTCGTGGCGGGTGAGCGCCCCGCACCACGGCCAGGCCAGGACCCGGCACTACCCCAGCACCGCCGAGAGCTCCATCGCGACCATCATGTCCCCGCGCACGCGGAGCCGGCCGGACATGAACGCGCTCGTCGGATCGAGCTCGCGGTCGAGGATCTGCCGCAGCACGTCGAGCGCCATCTCCAGCGTGCAGTCGGTCTCCTCGACGTCGTCGCGCGACATCATCGCCGGCGGATTGCGCGCGTCGATGACGATCACGCCGTCCTCGCCGCAGTCGAACTTCACCAGCTTGCCCAGCTCGTCGAAGGCACTCAGGCTTTCGCGCAGGCTGGTCTCGATGACGACGATGGACATGCGTGCTCTCCTTCAGAGCTTGAGGAAGCCGACCAGACGCTCCGCCTGATCGACGATCGGATCGGCGATGGCCGCCGCGCGCCGCGCGCCGTCGCGCAGGATCGCGTCGAGCGCGGCGGGATCGGCGAGCAGGCGTGCGGTTTCCGCCGCGATCGGCTGCAAGGTCGCGACCATCAGCTCGGCGAGCGCGTCCTTGAACGCGCCGAACCCCTTGCCGCCGTGTTCGCGCAGCACGGTCGCGGGATCGGTGCCGGCAAGCGCCGCGTAGATGCCGACGAGGTTGCGCGCCTCCGGCCGCTCCTCCAGTCCCGCGGGCTCGGACGGCAGCGGCTCGGGGTCGGTCTTGGCGCGCCGGATCTTCAGCGCGATCGTGTCGGCGTCGTCGGACAGGTTGATCCGGCTCTGATCGGACGGATCGGACTTCGACATCTTCCTGGTGCCGTCGCGCAGGCTCATCACGCGCGCGGCGGGGCCGAGGATCAGCGGCTCGATGCGCGGGAAGAACTCGACGCCGTAATCGTAGTTGAATTTCTCGCCGATGTCGTTGGCGAGCTCGAGATGTTGCCGCTGGTCGTCGCCCACCGGCACCCGCGTGGCGTGATAGGCGTGGATGTCGGCGGCCATCAGGTTCGGATAGACGTACAGCCCGGTCGACGCGGCCTCGCGGTCCTTGCCGGCCTTGTCCTTGAACTGCGTCATGCGGTTGAGCCAGCCGAGGCGGGCGACGCAGTTGAAGATCCACGCGAGCCGCACATGCGCGTGCACCGTGGATTGCAGGAACAGCGCGCCCCGGTTCGGATCGATGCCGCAGGCGATGATCGTCGCCGCCATCTCGCGCGTCTGCTGCGCGAGCTGTGCCGGGTCCTGCCAAACGGTGATCGCGTGCAGGTCGACGACGCACCACAGGCACTCGTGGTCGTCCTGCAGCGCCACCCAGTTGCGGATGGCGCCGAGGTAGTTGCCGAGCGTGGGAATGCCGGTCGGCTGGATGCCGGAGAGGATGCGCTGCATGGCTCGGGTGTATCAGCCCGCACCGCTGCGGGCGAGCATGCGGCGGGTCTCGCGCAGGTCGAAGGCGCCGACGACCTGCCCGGCGACCGCGTAGGCGGCGAGCCCGGCCAGGACGAGCGCGGCGAGGGCGGCCCAGCGCAGGCCGCGCACGGCGTCGGCATGGGCGAACAGCGGTCCCTGCAGCAGGGCCAGCGTCGCCGCCATGGCGGCGGCGGCGACGCCCATGCGCGGTGCCCGGCGGCGCAGCTGCGTGTCCGGCACCAGGAAGCCGCGCCGCAGCAGCAGCACGGACAGCGCGCCGGCGTTGACGATGGCAGCGATGCTGGTGGCGAGCGGCGGCCCGATGTGCTGCAGCGGCACCATCAGCGCGAGGTTCAGCGCGAGGTTGAGCACGAGCACGACCACCCCGACCTTCACCGGCGTGGCCGTGTCGCCGCGCGCGAAGAACGCCGGCGCCAGCACCTTCAGCAGCACGAAGGCCGGCAGGCCGAGCGCGTAGGCCGCCAGCGACTGCGACGACAAATGCGCGGCCTGGTGGGTGAACGCGCCGCGGCCGAACAGCACCCACATGATCGGCTCGGCGCTGACGATCAGCGCCAGCGCGGCGGGGATCGTCAGGAACAGCGAGAACTCGACGGCGCGGTTGAGCGTGTCGATCGCCTGTCCCGCCTGCCCGCCGCGCACCTGGCGCGACAGCACCGGCAGGATCGCGGTGCCCACGGCGACGCCGATCGTGCCGAGCGGCAGCTGATAGACGCGCTCGGCGTAGTACAGCAGCGACACCGTGCCGGCGGGCAGCAGGCTGGCGATGATGACGTCGACTGCCGAGTTGAGCTGGGTGGCGCCGGCGCCGATCAGCCCCGGCCCCATGCGGCGCATCAGCACGCGCATCTGCGGCGTCAGGCGCGGGCGGGGGACGTGCAGCCGCATCCCGGCGCGGCGCACCGCCCAGATCAGCAGCCCCAGCTGCACGACGCCCGAGACCGACACGCCCCAGGCCAGCGCGTGGCCGACCGTCGGCACGTACGGCGTCAGGAACAGCATCGCGGCGATGGAGACGACGTTGTAGAGCATCGGCGCCGCGGCGGCGGCGGCGAAGCGGTGCAGCCCGTTCAGCACGCCCGACAGCAGGGCGGCGAGGCAGATCAGGATCAGGTAGGGAAACGTGATCCGGGTCAGGTCCACGGCCAGGGCGAACTTGGCCGGGATCTCGGAGAAGCCCGGGGCCAGCACGAACAGCAGCACCGGCATGAAGATCTCGCCCACGATCGTCAGCAGGCCGAGCCAGAACGCCATCACGCCGATCGCCTCTTCGGCGAATTGCTGGGCGGCGTCGCGGCCTTCGGCGGCGAGCAGGCCGGAGAATTCGGGCACGAAGGCGGCGTTGAACGCGCCCTCGCCGAACAGCCGGCGAAACAGGTTCGGCAGCTTGTTGGCGACGAAGAAGCAGTCCGCCACGGGGCCGGTGCCGGCGAGTGCGGCGATGAGGATATCGCGCACGAAACCGAGCAGCCGGCTGCCCATGGTCCAGCCGCCGACGGTCAGGATCCCGCGAAGCACGGGCCCGTCTAGCAGCCGGGTCGGCGGCGTGGGAAGCGCCCGGAGGGAAGCGCCGGGGCGCACGGCGGCTTCCCCCGGTTGCGCCAGATCAGTGACGGGCAGGCGGGCGCCGGGGGAATGCAGCGCAGCGGCCGAGGGAAGTCGCGTCTGAAACAGGGCGGGTATTGCAAGCGGCCGGCTGTGCTATCGTGACGCCGGCCGTGCTCCGGCGGCGCGGCACGCCGGCGCCAACATCGAAGAACAGGGGGATCATCATGTCCGATACCTATGCGCATCCGGCGCACCCGTTCGCGAGCCACGTGCGACACGTGCACGACGAGGATCCGTTCCACTGGCTCGCCGCCGGCCTGCGCGACTACCACGCGGCGACCGCGGCGAGCGTGGCCTACGGCATGATCTTCGTGGTGGTCGGGCTGGTGCTCGCGCTCGCGCTGTACCTGGCCGACGCGATCTACCTGTTCGTCCCGCTCGCCACCGGCTTCATGCTGCTCGGCCCGGCGGCGACGGTCGGCTTCTATTCGATCAGCCGCGACCTGGAGCGCGGACACACGCCGAGCCTGTCCCGCGCGGTGTCCGCCTTCCGGGTCAATCCCGGTCCGTTCGCCTATGTCGGGCTGGCGTTGCTGTGCCTGTTCCTGCTGTGGGTGCGCCTCGCGCAGCTGGCGTTCGCGCTGAGCTTCCCGTCGAGCGGCGGCTTCGATCTGCAATCGCTGGTCAACACCACGTTCTTCACGACGGGCGGCCTGGTGTTCGCGGCGATCACGGTGGCGATCGGAGCGGTGATCGCCGCGCTGGTCTTCGCCGGCGGCGCGTTCGCGCTGCCGATGCTGCTGGACCGCAAGGTCGGCATGGTCGAGGCGGTGGCGACGAGCTGGAACGCGGTGATGGCGAACCCACGGCCGATGGCGATCTGGGCGGTGATGCTGGTGCTGATCGTCGCGGCGGGGATGGCGTGCTTCATGATCGGCCTGGCGGTGAGCCTGCCGCTCGCCGGCCACGCGACGTGGCACGCGTACCGGGCGGTGATTCGTCCGGAGGGGGCGGCGGACTGATTGCACGCCTTGCCCTTCGCGTAGGAAACCTCAGCGGCGATCAGCCCATTTTCGTCATCGCGAGCGAAGCGTGGCGATCCAGGGCCGCGTGACAAATGCCGGCCGCGCGGCCCTGGATCGCCACGGCGCTGCGCGCCTCGCGATGACGAAGTCAATGGGTTTCGATCCCATACCGAAAAAATATCCGTAACGTAAGCGGAACACTCAGTCGAACTTGGGCGGATCGCGAACCGGCTGATCCGGCAGCAACTCGAGATCGACGCCGCCGAGCGGGGCGAACAGCCGGTGGATCGCTTCGGCGAGATTGGTTTCCTCGCCGGTTTCCGCCGCGAGGGTCTCGCTGAGGATGTGGCGCAGCTCCGCTTCCATCGACCTGCCATGGCGGGCGGCCCGGATGCGCAACCGTTCCTTCAGCGCGTCGTCGACGTTGCGGATGGTCAACGTGGTCATGCCGTCGATATGCCACTCGCATGCAATGCGTTCAACGACGGCATCGCGGCTACTCGTCCCGCCGCGGCCGCGCCAGCAGTCCGGCGATCGCCTCGGCCAGCGTGATCCGGTCTGCCAGCAGGGCGTCGACGGCGCGGCAGATCGGCAGGTCCAGATCGCCCGCGCGCGCGACCAGGGCAGGCGCGGCGACGGCGCCCTCCGTCGCGGTGGTGCGGTGCGACAGCACCTC
>DATEQV010000170.1:0-6456 GCA_035272265.1 Acidisphaera sp.
GATCGCTGAGGCCAAGGGCGGTGGCGCCGACGAGTACGATCTTGTGGGCGAAGACGACCGGCGGCGTGCGGCCCAGCAAGGTGTCCGCGACGCTCACCGTGGTGAAGCTGCCGGGCGGATAATACTTGACCAGCAGGCGCAGCGCTTCATCGGTCGGCACATGCAGCCGGCCGAGATCGATGCCGTGGCCGATGTCCACGACGGCATTGATCCGGGACACGCCGAGGAATGCGCGAACCGCTTCGAGCGACAGCGACGGATAGTACGCGTCGGCGTAACGCAGCACCGGATAGGCGTAGCGATAGGCGCCGGAGGCGTCGGTCGCGATGGTGACGTGTGCGAGCAGGGCGTTCTGTGCCAGCACCGCGATCGGCAGGCGCAGCGCGCTTGCGACCGGCAGATTGTCGGGACCCGTGCCGCGGACCCGGCTGTACTCCGCTTTCGCCAGCGAAGCCGGGGGCGTCGGTGGCGGGCCGGCGGCGGCGGCGCTCGGCTGCAGGTCGAGCGCGAACGGTACGATGACCGGCGCGTCCCGCGCGATGGCACGGGCGAAAGCGGCGTCGCCGTCCTCCGTCGCCTGCAGGGCGTCCATCGTTGTCGTGAGCTGTTGCCACTGCGCCGGGTCGTGTTCGCGCAACGTCGAGCCCAGCGCCGTTTCGATAGCGGTCCGCGCGGCGGCGAGCGGCGAGGGCTGCGGCTCGGTGAACAGCAGATCGAAGCCGGTCACCTTGGCGCCGGCGCCGGCGAGGCGGTCGAGGAGTCTGGCAAACACCTCCCGCGACCACGGCCAGCGGCCGATCGCGGCGATGCTCGCATCGTCGATCGCCAGGATGACCACCGGCGTGGGCGGCGGGCGCGCGGGGAACAGCCGGAACCGCAGGTCGAGCAACTCGCCTTCCAGGCGAAGCGGCAGGCCGGTGTCACCGAGCCAGACGACACTGCACAGGACGGCGAGTGCGATCCCGCAAGCTGCCAGAGGCTGCCATGCAACCCGGCGCCGCCGGGCCTCGGCCGGCTTCATCGCACGCGCGTTGCCGCCTCGTACGCCGCGATCTTGGCCGCGCCCCAGCGTATCACCGGCGTGTGCGGCGCAATTTTGCTGAACGTCACGCCTTCGCCCGCCTGCAGCACGACCTGCTCGCTGGCACGCGCCTGCACGCCGGTGATCTGAACGCTTCCTCGTTCCACGAAGATCTCTGCGGCGCCGTCGGTGTACTGCTGGATCCAGTCGGTGCCCCGCACGGCGGCGACGCTGGACGGTGTGGCGATCTCGAAGCCGGCGCGCGGGTGCAGCGGCACGACTGCCGCGCGCACGAAGCCATCGACCTGGGTGAACAGGCTCGGCTGCTCGGTGGCACCGGCGGACAGCGACAGATGCTCGAGCGTGAGTTCGGTGCCCGAGCCGAGTGACAGCGTGGAGCCGTCGCGCAGCGCGATCTTGAGCCGCCCGTCGGCCGCGGTACGGACGACCTCACCCTCGCGCAGCGCGTCGTTGACGGAAAGGGTCGCCTCGCCGCCGCCGTCGGCAAGGCGGACGCTCGCCGTGCCGACCAGTGCGGCCACCGTGCCGATCACGTCGCCACCGGCGGGAGCGGCAACGCACAGCGTTGGGAACGCGATCAGCGCAAGTGCTGCGATGAACCAATGACGCCGCATGTGCGTGCCTCCGCTCGCCTGTGCCTTCATCCGCCGGCGGACGGCGTTGCCACCTGTGATGGAGGTGCAACGAACTGGCGGCGGGACGGGTGCAGGATCGGCCGGTTCGTAGCGCCTGCATAGTGCCAGGTTGCGGTCATCGCCCGGCGCCAGCACGCCGTCCTCGTCGCCCGTCACGATCTCGGCAGGCAGCACCTCCATGCCGCCGACCGCCACCGGCGCGTTGATCTCGCCGGTGCCGTTCCTGTACGGGAGCCGGGACAACGCCCTGCCTGGCCGACGCCACCTGGGCCGTGCGGCATGCATCATCTGCTGGCTCGCGGCCTTTCCCTGGGCTTCCCCGGCCGAAACGCCGTGCGTGACGCGGGACCGACTTCGGCCGGAAACACGACGTTACCCACGCGCCGCTTGCCTGGCACCGCTTTTGCCACATTTATCGCCATCGGGGGGCCTGCCCGGCAGGCCGCGACGAACTTTGCCGCGGGATTGCTGAATGGGCCTTGTCGCCTACGCACTCAAATACCGGATCAGCTTCTACGTCCTGTCGATCCTGACGCTGTTCCTCGGCGGGTCGGCGATCGTGACCATGCCCAAGGACGTGCTGCCGGTCGTCAACATCCCCGTCGTCAGCATCATCTGGACCTATTCCGGGCTGTCGACGAAGGAGATGGAGCAGCGGGTCACCACGTATTCCGAGTTCGGCCTCAGCAACAACGTCAACGGCGTCAAGAACATCGAGAGCACGACGCTGCAGGGCGTCACGGTCGAAAAAGTCTATTTCCAGCCTGACGTGAACATCGACCTGGCGATCGCGCAGGTCGTCTCCTCGGCCAACTCGATCCGCGCAGTGCTGCCGCCGGGCATCAACCCGCCGATCGTGCTGCGCTATTCGGCCTCGCAGGTGCCGGTGATCCAGCTGTCGCTGACCAGCGACAAGGAGAGCGAGCAACAGATCTACGACTACGCGCAGTACCGCGTGCGCCAGACCCTGTACACGCAGCCAGGCGTCACCATCCCGTCGCCCTACGGCGGCAAGTCGCGCGCGATCATGGTAGATCTCAACCTGGACGCGCTGAACGGTTACGGGATGTCGCCGCTGGACGTGGTCAATGCGATCTCCGCGCAGAACGTCACCGTGCCTTCGGGCCTGGCGAAGTTCGGCGACACCCAGTACGTGATGCGGCTGAACGCGACGCCGCAGATGGTCGGCACGCTGAACGAGATCCCGATCAAGGTCATCGGCGGCCGCAGCATCCTGCTGCGCGATGTCGCCTGGGTGCGCGACGGGTTCCAGGTGCAGCAAAACGTGGTGCATACCGACGGACGGGTCGGCGTGCTGATGACGCTGCTGAAGAACGGCAACGCGTCGACGCTGACGGTGGTCAACAACATCAAGTCCGCGCTGCCGGGCATCCGCGCCGCGGCACCACCGGACATGAAGATCGAGCCGCTGTTCGACCAGTCGGTGTTCGTCTCCGGCGCGATCGAGGACGTGCTGCGCGAAGGCGCGATCGCGGCCGGGCTGACTGGGCTGATGATCCTGCTGTTCCTGGGCTCCTGGCGCGCGACGCTGGTCGTGCTGGTATCGATACCGCTGTCGATCATGGCGTCGTTCGCCGTCCTCGGGGCGCTCGGCGAGACGATCAACCTGTCCACGCTCGGCGGGCTGGCGCTCGCGGTCGGCATCCTGGTGGACGACGCGACGGTGGCGATCGAAAACACGTACCGCCTGCTGGAGAGCGGCAAGCCGTTCCGCTACTCGGTGCTGCACGGCGCGGCCGGCATCGCCAAGCCGGCGCTGATCTCCACGCTGGCGATCTGCTCGGCCTTCGTCTCGGTGTTCTTCCTGACCGACGCGGCGAAGTTCCTGTTCACGCCGCAGGCCGAGGCGGTGGTGTTCGCCATGCTCGCCTCGTATTTCCTGTCGCGGACGCTGGTGCCGATCCTGATCGACGTGCTGGTCAAGAAGGAGAAAGTGGGGCACGCGGACGAGCCGTCGGAGTCGAAGCCGCCGGGCTTCTTCGGGCGCTTCCATGCCCGCTTCGAGCATGGGTTCTCACGCTTCAAGTCCGGCTACGAGAACCTGCTGCGCGCCACGCTGGCGCACCGGGTGGTCACCGGATGCGTGGCGGGCGCGGTGCTGCTGATGGGCGGCGTGCTGTTCGGCTTCGTCGGCGAGGACTACTACCCGCAGATCGACGCGGGGCAGCTGACGCTGCACGTGCGCGCCTATCCGGGCACGCGCATCGAGCAGGCCGAGGTGCTGTTCCAGCACGTCGAGGACACGATCCGCGGGGTGATCCCTGCGCGGGACCTTGGCTTGGTGCTCGACAACATCGGCCTGCCGTCGGCGACGTACAACCTCGCGTTCAGCGACGGCTCGTTCGTCGGCTACTACGACGGGCAGGTCCTGATCTCGCTGAAGCCCGGCCACGCGCCGAGTGCGACCTACATGCGCCAGTTGCGGCAGGTGCTGCGCGACCGCTTCCCCAACGACATCTTCTACTTCCAACCGGCCGACATCATCACGCAGATCCTGAACTTCGGCATCCCCGCGCCGATCGACATCCAGGTGGCCGGACGCGACCGCGAGAACAACCTGAAGGTCGCGCAGCGCATCGAGGCGCGCCTGAAGGACGTTCGCGGCGCGGTCGATGTGCACCTGCACCAGATCGTCGACGCGCCCGAGTTCTTCATCGACGTCAACCGGCAGCGCGCGCAGGAGCTTGGGCTGACGGAAAGCCAGATCGCCAGCGCGATGAACGTCTCGTTGTCGTCCAGCTACCAGATCACCCCGAACTTCTGGACCGATCCGAAGAGCGGCATCCCATACCAGATCGCCATCCAGACGCCGGAATACCGCAACGCCTCGCTGCAGGCGGTGGCGAACACGCCGCTGGCGTCATCCGTCGTGCCGGGATCGAGCATTCCGCTGTCCAACGTCGCGACCCTGCACCGCGGCTTCGAGCAGACCGTGGCGACGCACAGCAACACGGCGCCGACCTACGACATCTACGCCAACATCCAGGACCGCGACCTCGGCAGCGTCGGCGCCGACATCCAGCGGATCGTCGACGAGGAGAGCAGAAGCCTCGGCCCAGCCGACAACATCCGGATACGCGGCCAGATCGCGAGCAAGAACAGCGCGTTCAACCACCTGGCCATCGGGCTCGCCGCCGCGCTGGTGTTCGTCTACCTGCTGATGGCGACGAACTTCCAGGACTGGGGCGATCCGTTCGTCGTTCTCGCCGCGCTGCCGATCGCGTTCTGCGGCATCGTGCTCAGCCTGTTCGTCACCGGCACGACGTTCTCGATCCCGTCATTGATGGGGGCGATCATGTCGGTGGGCGTCGCCTCGGCCAACTCGATCCTGTTGGTGACGTTCGCGCGCGAGCATCGCGAGACGACGGGCGAGAGCGCGCACGACGCGGCGATCGAGGCCGGGCTGGAGCGGTTGCGGCCGGTACTGATGACGGCGGGCGCGATGTTCGTAGGCCTGTTCCCGATGGCGCTCGGCCTGGGCGACGGCAGCGAGCAGAATGCGGCGCTGGCGCGCGCGGTGATGGGCGGCATCGCCTTCGGCACGTGCTCGACGCTTCTTTTCGTCCCGTTCCTGTATACACTCCTGCGCCGCGGGGAGGCGAAAGCACCCGCGGACTACCTCGAAGGTTCGGCATGAACGAGATTCCGCGCCACACGCCGCCGGGAGATCCGTTGCTGTCGCCGCCGCCGGCGGGGCCGAAGCACGCCGCGCAGCGGGGCCACGTGCCGCGCGCGCCGCTGATCGGCGCGGTTGTGGTGGTGCTGGCGGCACTCGCGCTGGGTGCGTTCAACCACTGGTCCATCGACCGCCGCGCCGAGGCGACGCAACGCGCCGCCGTCGACTTCCGGCCGCAGGTGCGCGTCGCCACCGCCGAGTTGCGCGAAGGCCCGATCAAGCTGACGCAGCCGGGCACGATCCTGCCGTTCGATCAGGCGAACATCTACGCGCGCTCGACCGGCTACATCGCCGAGCGCAAGGTCGATATCGGCTCGCGCGTTCACGCGGGCGACCTGCTGGTCCGTATATCCGCACCCGACCTGGACGCGCAGCTGCAGCAGGCGCAGGCGCAGCTCGGCCAGATGCAGGCGCAACTCATCCAGTCGAACGCCAATGTCGATCAGGCGCGCGCCAACCTGTATTTGGCGGGTCGCACGAACGCACGCACGTCGCAGCTCGCGAGCCAGGGCTGGGAGACGATGCAGAACGCCGACAACACGCAGACGAGCCTGAACACCAACGCCGCCAACCTGGAATCCGCGCTGGCCGGCGTGAAGGTGGCCGAGGCCAACGTGAAGGCGACGCAGGCGACGGTGGACCGGTTGCGCACGCTGACCGCCTATGAGAGCGTGACGGTGCCGTTCGACGGTGTCATCACCGCGCGCAATATCGATGTCGGCGATCTGGTCTCGGCCGACGCGGCGAGCGGCGCGCCGATGTTCACCATCCAGCGCGAGGACACCGTGCGCGTGCAGGCCTACGTGCCGCAGAGCGATATCGCCGGCATAAGGGATGGCGTGCCGGTGGATGTGAACGTGGCGGAGCTGCCGGGGCATGTGTTCAGCGGCAAGGTCGCCCGCAGCGCGATGGCGCTGGATCCGAACTCCCGCACGATGCTGGTGCAGGCCGACGTCGCCAACCCGGATCACCTGCTGCATCCGGGCCTGTACGCCGAGGTGACGTTCGATATCCCGCGCACGCATCCGGGGGTGGTGGTGCCGAGCGAGGCGGTGCTGTTTGACGGGTCGGGGCTGCATGTC
>DATEQV010000171.1:0-2323 GCA_035272265.1 Acidisphaera sp.
TCATGCGGATCGGGTCATCTATGCCGAGGCGGGCAAGGCCGCGACCGTGCTGCTCAGCATGGAGGAAGGCCTGCGCCATGTGGGGCTGGCCGGCGTCGTCGGCGAGCTGTCGGGCCGTTTGACCCTGACCGCGTCGCGACGCCTGCAGTTGGCGGCAGAGCAATCCGGCGTGACCTGCTTCGCGCTAAGGCGCAGCCGTCGATACGACGACGCGGTGCTCTCCGAGCCGACGGCCGCGGTGACCCGCTGGCGTGTCACCGCACAGTCTGCGCCGCCGCTGCTGACCCGTTCCCCCGAGACACCGGGCTTGGCGCGGCCACGCTGGCGGCTCGACCTCGTGCGCTGCCGCGGCGGCGAACCCGCATCCCGGATCGTGGAGGCGAGCGATGCGACGGGTCATCTCGGTGTTCCTGCCGACCTGGCCGACGGACCTGCTGCGGCGCCACCGGCGCGCCGCCATGCCGCCGGCGGATAGGCCTTTGGTCACCGCCATGCACGACGGCCGCCGCCAAACCGTGGCTGCTGCCGACCGTGTGGCCCGATCGCTCGGCCTGGGTCCGGGGATGCCGGTCGCACAGGCGCAGGCCGTTGTGCCGGATCTGACGGTGACGACGGCGACACCTGACGCGGATGCCCAGGCGCTCGAGGAGCTGGCCGCCTGGTGTCTGCGCTACGCACCGCTGACGGCGCCCGACCGGCCAGATGGGGTTTGGATCGACGCGACAGGGTGCGCACACTTGTTCGGCGGCGAAGGCGCGATGCTCACCGATGTCGTCGAGCGTCTGGCGCGGAGCGGTGTGGCGTCTCGGGCGGCGATCGCCGACACGGCCGGCGCAGCTTGGGCGGCCGCACGATACGCGAAGGCCGCCATCACTGTGGTGCCCGCCGGCGAGACGGCGGCAGCGCTCCGCCCGCTGCCGATCGCCGCCCTGCGCCTGGACGACGAAACGATTGCGGGCCTCGCCCGGCTTGGCTTCGACCGCATTGACCAGCTTCTCGACGCTCCCCGGGCGCCGCTCACCCTCCGGTTCGGCCGCGAGGTTTTCCGGCGCATCGACCAGGCTGTGGGCCGCCTGCGTGAACCCATCGACCCGGTTTCGCCGCCGCACATGATTGCCGCCCGGCTGTCGTTCCCGGAGCCGTTGCTGACGCCGGAGGCCCTGTCCGGCGTGATCGCGCGTCTAGCGCGCATGGTTTGCGACGAGCTTGAACGGCGCGCCGAAGGGGCGCGGCGGCTCGATCTCACCTTCGAGCGCGTCGATCGAACGGAGCAGGTGATTTGCATCGGCACCGCACGCCCGAGCCGGCGTCCGGACCATCTCGCCAGGCTGCTGGACGAACAACTCGAGCGGATTGATCCCGGCCTCGGCATCGAGGCCATGCGTCTGGCGGCGCCGCTGACGGAGCCGCTGGCCTTCGAGCAGCCGCGGGCGGGCCTCATCGCGGGCGAGACCACCGGCCCCGACGTGTCCCTGCTGGTCGACCGGCTCGTGAACAGGCTCGGCGCGCGGAAGGTCTACCGCGCAGCGCCGGTGGAGAGCGACGTGCCGGAGCGCAGCGTGCGCCACATCGGCCCGCTAAGCCCGCCGACTAAGGCTGCCTGGCCCCCTGCCCTGCCGCGTCCATCACGGCTGCTGAAACCGCCGCAGCCGATCGAGGCCCTGGCGATGCTGCCCGACCATCCGCCGGCGCAATTTATCTGGCGCCACAAGCGGCACCGGATCCGGCGCGCGGACGGACCCGAACGCATCGCCGGAGAGTGGTGGACGACCGATCGCGAGCGCAGCGCGACCCGCGACTATTGGCACGTCGAGGACGAGGACGGCCGTCGGTTCTGGCTCTTCCGCAGTGGTGACGCCGTCGATCCCGCGACCGGGGACCTCCGCTGGTTCCTGCACGGATTTTTCTGAGCTTCCGGTGACCCATGAGCAACCGTTCCGAGCTGCGTCCCGCAACACCCGAGGAGATCGCCGAAGCGCTGTCATTTGCCCTGCGCTTCAAAGGTCGGAAGCCATTTCCGCAATCCAGCAGCCTGATGGCGCAAATCACGGCGGCGCATCTGGTTGAGCATCTGCAGCGCTGCGGGTTCCGGTTCATGAAGGGTCCGGACGCGATCGCACCGAATGCGAGCCATCATCCACGATCGGCGGACGCGGGGCCGGACAAGCCGTGACAGGCTACACGGAGCTGCAGGTCGCCTCGAACTACTCGTTTCTGCGCGGCGCCTCGCATGTCGAGGAGCTGATGGCGCAGGCCAGGCTGCTGGGTCTGCCGGCGCTCGGCATCACCGACCGCAACACCCTCGCCGGCATTGCTCGGGCGC
>DATEQV010000172.1:0-6058 GCA_035272265.1 Acidisphaera sp.
TTCCCCTCCTGGGACGATTTGCTTCTCACGCTCGCCTTCGCCAAGCCACCACCACTCCCGCCGTGATCGTCGAACTCCCTTCCTGATGTACCTTGACGCCCAAGCCCTCAAACCGCCGAAAATCAAAATGAGAATTGCTGGCAACCCGCCGCAGGACATCGCCGACAATTTCGACTACCACCGCCAGCTCGGCTTCTTCGACGTGCACGTCTACGACCGGCAGCGGGCCGAGGCGTTCCTGTACGACTATTACGGTCGCGAGGCGAAATCGACCTTCGTCTCGCTGCGCCATCCGGCCGAGGAGGCGGACTTCCTCCGGCCGCACCTGATCTACGCCTATGGCGGGCACTATCTGGATGCGGACATCCGCATCCGCTCGGTGCGGACGTTCCTGGAGCATGTCTCGTGCGGGTCGCACGCGGTGTTCGCGCTGACGGCCGGCGGCCTCGTGCACAACGACTATTTCTGCGCCGAGCGCGAGTCGCCGGTGATGTCGAGCGTCATCCAGACGATCCTGCACAACTGCAACCACTTCCCCGGCCTGTCGATCGACCTGAAGACGGGGCCGGGCGCGTTCACCCGCGGCCTCAATCGCGTGTTCTATCGCGCGCTCGCCTTCAACGCGCAGCCGCCGGCGATCCGCATCATGCAGCAGGACACGTTCGACACCGTGTTCGACGACTTCAAGCCGGCCTACAAGACGAGCGGCATGCACTGGGGCGTCACGCTGCGCTGATCGGGCTAGACTCGTTTCACCGCCAGCCTGTGTGGAATCGCGCCGTCGCTCCACTACCGTCATGGCCGGGCTTGGCCCGGCCATCCACGACTTCGCCGGCGCTGCTAAGTAAGAAAGTCGTGGATGACCGGCACAAGGCATGTCCTCGGGCAGCCCGGAGGGCTGGCCCGGGGGCCGGTCATGACGGTTGAAACGAGGTAGGTACACCTGGAACCGCCCTAACGCACCCCCAGCCTCGCCGCCGCCGTTCGCAGGTCGTCGGGCGTGTTGACGTTGAAGAACGGATCGCCGTTCGCGACGTCCCATGATGCCATGACGCGCGTGTAGCGGTCCTGGAAGGTCTCCACCTTCCGCTCGCCGCGGCCGAGCGCGGCGCGCAGGTCGGACGCCAGCGCGACCGGCCAGCTCGCGGCCACGAAATGCGTCCGTCCGCCGGACGCCGCGATCGCGATCGCCTCCCGCCCGGCAAGCGCCAGGTCAAACCGGGACGCCAGATCGGCCGGCAGGAACGGCGCATCGGCCGGCACCGTCAGCACGCGGACCGCGCCCGCGGCCGCGGCCCACTCCATCGCCGCCAGCACGCCCGCGAGCGGTCCCGGCCGGTCGGGCACGTTGTCGCCGATCACGGGCAGGCCGAACGCGGCGAACCGCGCGGGCTCGCCGTTGGCGTTCACGGCGAGCACGCTCACCTGCGGCGCGAGGCGCGCGATCACGTGCGCCAGCAGCTTGCGGCCGCCGAGCGGCAGCAGCGCCTTGTCGACGCCGCCCATCCGCCGCGCCGCGCCGCCGGCCAGGATGACGCCGGGCGTGGCCATCTCAGCCGGCGCGCTCGGCCCGTTTCGCCGCCTGCCAGTGCGCTTCCATCTCGTCGAGCGTCGCCTCGGACGCCGTGCGGCCCTCGGCAGCGAGCGCCGCCTCGATCGCGCCGAAGCGCCGGGCGAACTTGTCGTTCGCCGCGCGCAGGCAGGCCTCGGGATCCAGCGACAGCTTGCGCGCGAGGTTGGCGAGCACGAACAGCAGGTCGCCCATGTCGTCGGCCAGCCGCGCGGCGTCCGCCTGGCCCAGCTCGGCGCGCAGCTCCTCCGCTTCCTCCTCCAGCTTGTCCAGCACCGCCGCCGCATCCGGCCAGTCGAACCCCACGCGGGCGGCGCGCGACGTCAGCTTGGCCGCGCGCGTCAGCGCCGGCAGGGCGACGGGCACGCCCGCCAGCGTGCCCTGCTCCGCACGGGCGACGCGCTCGGCTTCCTTCTGCGCTTCCCACGCCGTGGTCTGTGCGGCGGCGTCGCGCACGGCGGCGTCGCCGAACACGTGCGGATGCCGGCGCACCATCTTGTCGGCGATCCCGCGTGCGACGTCGGCGAAGGCGAAGTCGCCCGCCTCCTCGGCCATGCGCGCGTGATAGACGACCTGGAACAGCAGGTCGCCCAGCTCGTCGCGCAGCGCCGCGCTTTCGCCGCGGCCGATCGCGTCGGCCACCTCGTAGGCCTCCTCGATCGTGTAGGGCGCGATCGACGCGAAGTCCTGCTCGCGGTCCCACGGGCAGCCGGTGCGCGGATCGCGCAGCGCGGCCATGATGTCCAGCAGCCGCCGCATCTGTGTCTCGCTCTCCATCCGCGCTCCTTGCTCACCGCTTCTCCGTCTTCGCACGCTCGCCGTCCTTGCGGCTACTCGCCATCTGCCGCCGCCGCCGTCCCGATGCTATGAGCGCGCATGAAGATCGCCGTCGTCGGCGCGGGCATCGTCGGGCTTGCCTGCGCGCATCACCTTTTGCGCGACGGCCATGCGGTGACGGTGATCGACCGCGATCCGGGCGCCGACCGCACCAGCTTCGGCAACGCCGGCGGGATCGCGGTGACGGAGATCTTCCCCGCCGCGCGGCCCGGGCTGTGGCGGAAGGTGCCCGGTTGGCTGCTCGATCCGCTCGGGCCGCTGTCGCTGCGTCCCGCGCATGTCGGCCATCTGATCCCGTGGCTGCGCGCGTTCCTGCGTGCGGGCGGCGACGCGCCGCGCATCACCGACGCGATCGCGGCGCTGAACGCAAGCGTGCTGGACGATCTGCTGCCGATGCTGGACGCCGCCGGACTTGCCGGCGAAGTGCGGCGCGACGGCGCGCTGCTGCTGTATGAAACCGATGCCGGATTTGCCGCCGACGCCGCCGATGCCGCCGCGTTGCGGGCGCACGGCTGGGACTGCGAGGACCTGACGCAGGACGACATCCGCAGGCTGGAGCCCGATGTCAGCCCGGCGATCCGCCATGCGCGCTTCACCCCCGCGTGGTGCACCGTCAGTGATCCGCGCCGCATCTGGCAGGGCCTGTTCGACCACGTCGCGCAACGCGCGGAGATCGTCGCGGGCGACGCGGCGCGGGTGGGCGAGGGCGTGCTGCTGACGGATGCGCGGAGGATCGCGGCCGACGCGGTGGTGGTCGCGGCGGGCGCGTGGTCGGCGTCGCTCGCGCGCACGGTCGGCGACCGCGTGCTGCTGGAGAGCGAGCGCGGCTACAACACCACGTTGCCGCGGCCGCGCGTGCATGTGCGGCGCAACCTGACCTTCGCCGAGCGGCATTTCGTCGCCGCGCCGCTGGCGATCGGGCTGCGGATCGGCGGCGCGGCCGAGTTCGCCGGCCTCGCCGCCGCGCCGAACTGGCGGCGGTCGGACGCGCTATTGACGCTTGCGCGCCGCTACCTGCCGGGGCTGGACGCGACGGGAGGCACGCGCTGGATGGGCCATCGTCCCTCGACCCCTGACAGCCTGCCGGTGATCGGCCGTTCGCCGCGCGACGCGCGTGTGCTGTACGCGTTCGGCCACGGCCATCTCGGCCTGACGCAGTCGGCCGTCACGGGACGGATCGTCGCCGATCTGGTGGCCGGACGGGACCCGGGGATCGACCTCGCGCCGTACCGCGTGTCGCGGTTCGGCTGAGGCCAACGCCTACATCGACAAGCGCGAGCGCTGAGCGGCCTTGGTCATCGTCATGGTCCGCGAAGGCGGACCATCCACGCCTTTCTTCCTCTGCACGCACGTCAAGGCATTCCCCGCGCCACGTGACTTCACCGCGGTGTTCGGCCAACGTGCGATGGCACGGAGCGGCCGGGGCTTAATGACCAGGAACGGGAGCGGCAGCATGGATGAGAATGAGATTCGAGAGGCACTCGATCGCCACTGGGCCGCATCCGACGCAAATGACTTCGATGGTGAGCACGACATATACCGAGAGGACGCAGTGCTCGAGTACCCGCAATCGGGCGAGCGCATCAGGGGCCGGCACAACATCCAGGCCTCACGTGTCGCGCAGCCGAACGCGAAGCGCTTCACGGTGCGCCGCATCGTCGGCACGGGCGCCCTCTGGGTCACGGAGTTCATCCTCGCGTATGACGGCCGGCCGTCATACTCGGTGAGCGTCATGGAGTTCCTGGATGGCAGGGTGGCCCGCGAGACCCAATACTTCGGCGAGCCGTTCGAGCCCGGACCTTCGCGCGCCCATTTGGTCGAGCGAATGGGATGACGTCGACACGACAATAGCGCGCCCGCGCGTGCTGGATCGGACAGAGATCCCCGTCGATACCGCCCAGCTCGCTCGCTTTCTCATCGGCAAAATGCTCGTGCGGGTATTGGCCGAAGGCGTGGCGGGCGGCCGCATCGTCGAGACCGAGGCATATGGCATCGGCGACCCCGCGGGTCATGCCTATCGTGGCATCACCCAGCGCAATCGGACGCTGTTCCTCGAACGCGGGCACGCATACGTCTATCTCGCCTATGGCAGCTCGTTCATGCTCAACGTCTCCAGCGAGACGTCAGGCGTGGGCGCGGGCGTCTTGATCAGGGCGATCGAGCCTACCGATGGCATCGCGATCATGAAGCGGAATCGCGGCACCGAGCGGTTGCGAGACGTGGCACGGGGCCCGGGACGGCTGAGTGCAGCCCTGGAGATCGATCGCCGATTGGACGGGATCGACCTGTGTCAGGCCGGTCCGCTGTGGCTCGGATCTGACGGTCGAGCGTCCGGCGAAATCGGGAAGAGCAAACGGATCGGCATTACACGCGCGGCCGACAGCCCGCTGCGATTCTACGTTCGCGGCAGTCGATTCGTCAGCGGTCCGCAGGCGCTCAACGTCTGAGAGAACCAACCTTACGGGCGAGGGGCCTGGTCAGCGCGTGTCCGCCGGTCATGCGCCCCAGTCACCGGGGGCCGGCTCATCCGCAGCTTGCGCGCCCCAGTCCTGCGAAAACATTCTTGACACATCAGGCATTTGGTCCTAGACGGACCGGATGTGTGTGGACGACGCCGCACCGAACGAAACCTCCGACCCCGCTGGCTCCGGCCACGCAAACGGGACCGGAGAACCGCGTCCGCCGCGCCCATCACTCTGGGAGCAGATCAGCCGAACCCATGAGGAGCGCCGCCGCCGCTCGGCGGAGGCCCACGCCCGCGCCGCCGCGGCCTACGCCGGCCTCAAAGCCGCGTCCGAACCGGCACCGCCGGCTCCCCGGGCTCCACAAACCGATCCGCACCCGAGCCTGCCGGCCACCGGGCGCCGCACCCGGGGCCCCGCCGATTGCCCGGGACGCGTGCTCCGCTGGCTGCCCGCCCGTCTCGTCCGGCTCTACCGGGGCCTCGTCGCCGCCCGCCCGTACGCGCGCGCCCCCCGCGTCCGGCCTCTGCCGCCGGAGCCGCCGCCCACGCCGTGCGGCCGCGACCGGAAACTCCGGCTGGAGATCGTGCAGGACGCGTTCTGCCAACATCGCCCGGCGCCCCGCCTGCTGTTTCGCGCCCCCGTCGCGCCGCGCGACATGCGCTCCTGGTGCGACGAGCCGCATCGCCGGACCGGCCGGCCTCGGCCGATCTGCCCGTCCTGCGCGCACGCCCGCCGCCTCTACGCCGCCGCCTGCAACGGCGACGCGGCCGCCGAAGGCCGCCTGCACACCCTCGCCCGGCGCGGCGCCGTCCGGCTGCTCGCCAAGCGGCGCGAATATCGCCACGCGCGTTCGATCCTGCTGGCGGCCGTGCGCGAGGAGCGCGCCCGCAACGGCCCGGAGCCAACCCCACCGAGCTTCCTCGACCTCCAGCTCTGGCCCCACTCCCGCCCATCGGGTCCCGGCGCGCACCACCTCCACGCGCGCCGCGACGTCGAGCGCGATCTGCTGCGCGACCACGCACGCCATCTGCGCCACCTCACCCGGCAACGCCGCACGCGGCTGAGCCACCGCGCGCCTGCGCCTGCGTCCGTCCAGGACAAGCTGGCGACGCCGCCTCGTCCTCGCAGCGAACCGAGCGACGAAGCGACCCGCAGGCGCGCGGCAAGCGCCGGCCTCACGCCGCCG
>DATEQV010000173.1:0-6549 GCA_035272265.1 Acidisphaera sp.
CCCTGGGTTGCTTCGCTTCGCTCGCAATGACGGAGTGAATAGGTTCCGATCGTCCAGACCTGGTAAAGGCTATCTCTCTCGACGGATACGCTCCGCGTCCGCTCGCATCCGGGCGAGCACCGGTGCAAGCGGCACCGTTCGGCCAGCCGCGACGTCAGAGTCGGTCGCATCGAGTACCGCCTCGAGCTCGGCTTGCGTCGGCGTTGGCGGCTCCGGTGCTGCCTCATCGTCCGATGGGTGGTCGGTGACGCGATCCATCGTGCTTCCCTCGGCGGAGTCCAGCATGTGGGCCGATTGGCGCGGTATTCAAAGCGGACAATACTCCCGGCATGACACGCAACGCCACGGTCGCCGTCATTGGCGCCGGCGACTTCATCGGCGCGGCCATCGCCGAGCGCTTTGCCGCCGGCGGGTACACCGTGTTCGCCGGCAGGCGGAACGGCGACAAGCTCGCGCCCTTGCGCGATCGCATCCAGGCGGCCGGCGGTCGCTGCGAGGCGCGCACCCTCGATGCACGCAACGAAGCAGCCGTTGCCGCCTTCATGGCCGAGGCCGACGCCGCCGCGCCGCTGGCCGTGTGCATCTTCAACGTCGGCGCCAACGTGCGCTTCCCGATCCTGGAGACCTCTGAACGCGTCTTCCGCAAGGTATGGGAGATGGCGGCCTATGCCGGCTTCCTCGCCGGACGCGAGGCCGCGCGCCACATGCTGGCGCGAGGCGGCGGCTGCATCTTCTTTACCGGTGCGACCGCCAGCGTGCGCGGCGGATCGGGCTACGCTGCGTTTGCCGCCGCCAAGTTCGGGCTGCGCGCGGTCGCGCAGTCGATGGCGCGCGAGCTCGGCCCGCAGAACATCCACGTCGCGCACCTGATCATCGACGCCGGGGTCGATACAGCCTTCGTCCGCCAGCGCGCCGGCTTCGACGAGACGCACCAGCCGGAGCCCGACCAGCTCATGGACCCGGCCTCGATCGCCGCCGCCTACTGGATGCTGCACGAGCAGACGCGCGACGCCTGGACCCACGAGCTCGATCTGCGCCCGTATCGCGAAACCTGGTGAGGCAAACGCATGACCGACGTCACGTTCTACTACGATTTCGGCAGCCCGAACGCCTACATGGCGCACCGCGTCATCCCCGGCGTCGAGGCGCGCACCGGTGCGAGGTTCGTCTATGTGCCGATCCTGCTCGGCGGGCTGTTCAAGCTGACGAACAATCAGGCGCCGCTCGCCGCCTACGCCGGCGTCAAGGGCAAGGTCGAGAACATGCGCCGCGAGATGGACCGCTTCGTCAGGCGCCATCAGCTGACGAAATTCCGCTGGAACCCGCACTTTCCGGTCATCACCGTGCAATGCATGCGGGGCGCGGTCGCCGCGCACGAGGAAGGCATCGGGCCGGCCTATGACGAGGCGGTGTTCGCCGCGATCTGGGAGGACGGCCAGAAATGCGACGACCCCGCCGTGCTGCGCGACGTGCTGAGCCGCGCGGGGCTGCCGGCGGACCACCTGCTCGCGCGCACCGCCGAGCAGCCGATCAAGGACAAGCTGATCGCCAACACGCAGGCGGCCTGCGACGCAGGCGCGTTCGGCTCGCCCACCTTCGTCGTCGACGGCGAGCTCTACTTCGGCAAGGAGAAGCTGCGCGAGATCGAGGACGCGCTGACCGAGGCGCGTTAGGTTCCCGCCAGCCTGCACGCGGCGCGGGCTTCCGCCGGCAGCCCCTGTCCGTGCGGATCGCGCGCCATCAGCGTGGCGAAATCGGCGTACGACATCGCATAATGCCCGCCCGGCGGCGTGCAGCTGCACGTGCCGGTCCATGGCGCGATCCCGCACGCCGGATGCGGCGGTTCCGACCGCGCCGCCGTGACGCCGGCCGCGGACAGCAGCAGCATCAGCACCAGCGCAAGGAGTGCCATGAACGCGCGCATCATGTGTCCCGGTTACCACGGCGGAACGAGCCCCGCCGTGAAGCCGTTCACATGAACGGCAGCCACTGCGTGCGGTTTTCCTCCTGCGCCGGCGTCAGCGTGCGCGGCCCGTCGGCGACCTGCGGCGGCACCGGATGCGGCAGGGCGGCCGGGTCCTGCCAGCAGTCCACGTTCGCCAGGCTGGCCGTGCAGTAGGGCAGGGGCGGCGGCGGCGGGTCGTACGGCTTGCAGTAGGTCAGTCCCTCGTCCAGCCGCACGACGGAGCACTCGTGCTGCATGACGGCCGAGACCACGGCGTCGGTCACGGTGCGATGGATGATCGGGATCGCCGCCCCCTCGATCCCGGCCATGTAGCCGAACATCGCGGGTCCCCCGACGTTGCACCCGGCGAGCAGGGGCAGGCTGATCGTGGCGGCGAGGATCGCGGTGCGGGACATGTCCCAGCATCGCCGCGAAACCGTGAATGGCCGGTTTGCGGCGCGGGGGTCCGGTCGCTATGGTCCGCGCCCGCTGGCCGTCTGGCCGCGTCCAGGGCGTAGATCGCGCCCTCGAGCTTGAGGGTCGGAGCCGGATTTGCCTGATATCTTCGACGAGGTCAGCGAGGACCTGCGGGCCGAAAAGGCCCAGCTTCTGTTCAAGCGCTATGGCTGGGCGATCGCCGCCCTGGCCGTCGCCGTCGTGGTCGCGGCGGGCGCCTGGCAGGGGTGGCTGTATTACCAGAAGAAGCAGGACGCCGCGGCATCCGACGCCTTCCTCGCCGCCATGCGGCAGGCGGCCCAGCCGCTCGGCGGCGGCCAGGCCACCGAGGAGGCCAAGAAGGCCGCGCTGGCCGGCTTTGAGAAGCTCGCCGCCGACGCGCCCGAGGGATATCGCACGCTCGCGCGCCTGCGCGCCGCGGGGCTGAAGGCGGACATGGGCGATCTGCCCGGCGCGCTCGCGCTGTGGGACGCGGTGGCGCACGACGACTCGGCGGACAAGCTGCTGCGCGACCTCGCCAACCTGCTCTGGGCGCAGCACGGCATCGACGCCGGCGACCCGCCGGTCGTGCGCGCGCGCCTGGCCGCCCTGGAGAAGCCGGACAATCCGTTCCGTGCGCTGGCCGAGGAGGCGGGCGCGCTGCTCGACCTGCGGCTCGGGCAGACCGACGCGGCGAAGGCGGCGCTGCAGAAGCTCGCCAGCGACCCCACCGCGCCCGAGGGCGTGCACGCGCGGGCGAACGGGCTGCTCGACAGGATCGGGATCGGCGGGTGACGACGAGTCCGGCCGGACGCAGGCGCGGCGCAATCGGCCGTCGCGCGCTGCTGCGAGCCTCGCTGCTGGGCGCGCCGCTCGCCGTGGGCGGCTGCAGCTGGTTCGACGACATCTTCGAGGACACCAAGACCCCGCTGCCGGGCAAGCGCATCTCGATCGTCTCGGCGCGTGCCACGCTGACGGGTGCGACCCACAGCCAGCGGGTTGTGCTGCCACCGGTGGTGGAGAACGCGGCCTGGCCGCAGGCGGGCGGCAATCCGGCGCATCTGATGGGGCATCTGGCGCTCGGCGAGCGGCCGGTCGAGGCGTGGTCGTCAGACATCGGCGAAGGCGGCGGCTTCCGTCAAAAGATCCTGTGCCAGCCGGTCGCGGCCGACGGCATCATCTACACGATGGATTCCGACGCCATCGTCAAGGCGTTCGACACCCGCGCGGGCCGGCACCTGTGGTCGCACGACACCACCGACGAGAACGACGACAGCACCAATGTCGGCGGCGGCCTGGCGATCGAGGGCGGCACGCTCTACGCCGTCAACGGGCTGGCGTGGCTGGTCGCACTCGATCCCAAGACCGGGCGGCAGAAGTGGCGCCGCAACCTCGGCGCCCCGGCGCGCTCGGCGCCGACCATCGCGGCGGGGCGGCTGTTCGTCGTCGTGATCGGCGACAAGCTGCTGTGCCTGTCCGCCGCGGACGGTCACGAGTTGTGGACGCACCAGGCCGCGAACGCGGCGACCGGCCTGCTCGGCCAGCCCGCCCCCGCTTATGCGGACGGGCTGGTGGTGGCCGGGTTCGGCTCGGGCGAGATGGCGGCGTTGCGGGCCGAGACCGGCGGCGTGGCCTGGATCGAGAGCCTCGCCTCGCCGCGCGGGCGCAGCAACGTGGGCGACGTGTCCGCCATCCGCGGCCTGCCGGTGATCGACCAGGGTGCGGTGTTCGCCATCAGCCTCGGCGGGTTGATGCTGTCGGACGACCAGCGCACCGGCCGCCGCCTGTGGGAGCGCGACGTCGCCGGCGAGGACAGTTTGTGGCTTGCCGGCGACTGGGTCTTCGTCGTCTCCCGCGAGCAGCAGATCGCCGCGGTCAAGCGCGATGACGGCAGCCTGGCGTGGGTGACCGACCTGCCGCGCTACGAGAACGAGGAGAAGCAGCGCGATCCGATCACCTGGTTCGGCCCGGTGCTGGCGAGCGACCGGCTGATCGTCGCGAGCACGACAGGTAAGGCGCTGTCGGTCAGTCCCTACACCGGCGAGATCCTGGGCCAGGCGGATTTGTCGGGTGCCGCGTCGCTGGGGCCGATCTGCGCCGAGCGCACCGTGTTCATCGTGACCGACGACGGCCGCGTGATCGCGTTCAGGTAGGGCGGTATGATGCGGAAATTTTACGCGCCCGTTCCGACCATCGTCATGGCCGGTCCCCGGGCCAGCCCTCCGGGCTGCCCGAGGACATGCCTTGTCCCGGCCATCCACGACTCTTCGCTCCCGCCGCAGCAAAGAAAGTCGTGGATGACCGGCACAAGGCCGGTCATGACGGGTTGAAGCAGCTGGCCTGAACGGGCCAAAGGCACGCCATGCTCCCGGTCGTCGTGATCGCGGGACGGCCGAACGTCGGCAAGAGCACGCTGTTCAACCGCCTGGTCGGCAAGCGCGCCGCACTGGTCGCCGACACGCCCGGCGTCACGCGCGACCGCAAGGAGGCCGAGGCGCTGCTGCGCGGCAAGCGGGTGATCCTGGTGGACACCGCCGGGCTCGAGGAGAGCGCGCCGGAGACGCTGTCGGGCCGCACGCGCGCGCTGAGCACTGCCGCGGTCTCCCGCGCCGACCTCGTGCTGTTCGTCGTCGATGCGCGCGACGGCCTGACTCCCGCCGACGGGCACTTCGCCCAATGGCTGCGGCGGCAGGGCCGGCCGGTGCTGCTGGTGGCCAACAAGGCCGAAGGCCGCGCGGCCGGCAGCGCGGTGTCCGAAACCTACGCGCTCGGCCTGGGCGATCCCGTCGCGGTGTCCGCCGAGCACGGCGAGGGCATCGCCGACCTGATGACCGAGATCGCCGACCGCCTGCCCGAAGAGGCACCGGAAGAGGCCGACGAGAGCAAGCCGCTCAAGCTCGCCATCGTCGGCCGGCCGAACGCGGGCAAGTCCACGCTGCTCAATCGCCTGCTCGGCGAGGAGCGGATGCTGACCGGCCCCGAGCCGGGGCTCACGCGAGACGCGGTCGCCGCCTTGCTGCACGATCCCGCCGGCGACATCGAACTGGTCGACACCGCCGGCCTGCGCCGCAAGGCGCGCATCGACGCGCCGCTGGAGAAGCTGTCGGTAGGCGCCGCGATCGGCGCCTTGCGCATGGCCGAGGTCGTGGTGCTGGTGGTCGATGCGATCGAGGGCCTGCACGACCAGGACCTGCAGATCGCCAAGCTGATCGAGCGCGAGGGCCGTGCCGCGGTGATCGCGCTGAACAAGTGGGACGCGGTGCCCGACCGCAACCTCGCGAGGCGTGCGGTGAGCGACCGGCTGGAGACCAGCTTGGCGCAGATGAAGGGGATCGAGGTGGTGCCGGTCTCCGCTCTGACCGGCGCCGGGCTGGACAAGCTGCTGCCCGCGGTCCGCCGCGCCCACGCCGCCTGGAACATCCGCGTGCCGACCGCGGAGCTGAACCGCTGGTTCGAGACGATGCTCGCGCGGCACACCTTGCCGCTGGTCGAGGGCCGGCGGCTGAAGTTGCGCTACATCACGCAGGCCAAGGCGCGGCCGCCGACCTTCGTGGTGTTCGGCACGCGGGCGGAATTGTTGCCCGAGGACTACCGGCGGTATCTGGTCAACGGGTTGCGCGAGGCGTTCGGGCTGCCCGGTGTCCCGATCCGGCTGCAGACGCGGGGGACGCGCAACCCGTTTGCGGAGGGGTAGGGCGGGCGTGGGGTGCGGGCGTTTGCGCGCGCTTTCACCGTCATGGCCTGGTTTACCGTCGTGGCCCGCTTCAACGGCGTGGCCTGCTTCACCGTCATCGCCAGCCCCGGGGCGGCGCCGGAGGCGCACCCGAGGACGGGTTCCGCCGGGCCCTCCGCGGCTTTCTTTCGCGCGGCCGGTTGAAGGCGTGGATGGTCCGCCGGAGCCTGTCCGCGGGTGCGCCTTCGGCGCAGCCCGGGGGCGGACCATGACGAGATCGGAATGAGTGCAATCAGACTCCGGATCGCATTCGCGACGGTCGTCGTTGCGAGGAGCCTTGGCGACGAAGCATTTTAGGGTTCCGCGCTATTCATCATGGGTAGTAACGATCTTACGCTGACAGCTGCATGTCGAGTTTTCCAGCGAGCAGGTAGACCATTGCCTTCAGGTTTCGGGTAGTGCGATAGCCTCGTGCCTTGGCCTTGGCGGCTTGCAC
>DATEQV010000174.1:0-6332 GCA_035272265.1 Acidisphaera sp.
CTGTCGGAGTTAGCAGTTTTGCGGATGAATATGTCGCCAACGGCCACCGGCGGATTCTCTTGTTGTGCAGAACCGCGAAGTATCGAAAGAAATCTCCGATTTGTTCGTGGTTTGTGCTTAACTCCGACAGGCTGCTAGACGTATATCTATCGCGCGCTTGTCGGGACTTGTGCTGAATCTCCGACTCGTCCACTTTCGTGCCACCAACATTTTCGGACGAAATTGTTCCAGGTGACCCGAAAGCCCGCCCCTCGCGCGGGGGCCGCCCCCGCCAAGGCGGTCGACCCCGTACTCGCGGACCGCAAGCAAGGCATGCGGGCCAAGGCCCGTCGCGTGCGCGATGACTGCGATCCCGCCGCCGCGGCGGCCGTGACCGAGCATGTGCTGCGCTTCATGCGCGACCGGCCCGGCGTGATCGTCGGCGCCTATTGGCCGATCGGCAGCGAGGTGGACGTCAAGCCGCTGCTGTTCGCGCTGCACCGCCGCCGCCACACGATCGCGCTGCCGGTCACGCCGGCGAAGGGCGAACCGCTGGTGTTCCGGCGCTGGCGCCCGGGCACCGAGCTGATCCGCGAGAAATTCGGCACTTGGCGCCCCGAAGGCCCCGAAGCGGTGCCGGAGATCCTGCTGGTGCCTCTGCTGGCGTTCGATTCGCGCGGGCGGCGGCTCGGATACGGCGCCGGCTTTTACGACGCGACACTCGCCAGCCTGCCCGGCGTGTTCGCCCTCGGCATCGCCTATGCGGCGCAGGAGGTGGACGAAGTCCCCGCGGGTCCCCATGACAGGGCGCTCGACGCGATCGCGACCGAGAACGGGATCATGACGGTCAGGACCAGGAATGCGCGTGCTGTTTCTCGGCGACGTAGTGGGGCGAACGGGCCGTGAGGCGGTCGCCGCGCGTCTGCCGGAGCTGAAGGCCGCGCTGCGCGCCGAACTCGTCGTCGTCAACGCAGAGAATGCCAGCCACGGCTTCGGCCTCGCCCCGGACATGGCCGACGCGCTGTTCGCGGCCGGCGCGGACGTGCTCACCCTCGGCAACCACGCCTGGGACCGCAAGGAGATCATCCCCTACATCGCCGACCGGGCGCGCCTGTTGCGGCCGCTGAACTTTCCGCCGGGCACGCCGGGGCAGGGGAGCGCGGTGGTCAAGCTCCCCGACGGGCGGCAGGCCCTGGTGCTCAACGCCATGGGCCGGCTGTTCATGGACCCGCTCGACTGTCCGTTCCGCGCCACCGCCGAGCTGCTCGCCCGCCACCGGCTCGGCGCCGGCGGCACCGTGCAGGCGATCCTGTGTGACTTCCACGCCGAGGCGACCAGCGAGAAGCAGGCTTACGCGCACGCCTTCGACGGCCAGATCTCGATCGTCGTCGGCACCCACACGCACGTCCCCACCGCCGACCATCGCATCATGCCCGGCGGGACCGCGTTCCAGTCGGACGCCGGCATGTGCGGCGACTACGACAGCGTCATCGGCATGGCCAAGGACGGCGCGGCGCTGCGCTTCTGGCGCAAGCTGCCTGGCGAGCGCCTGCAGCCGGCGGAAGGCCCCGCGACGATCTGCGGCCTGTTCGTCGAGACCCACGATGCGACCGGCCTTGCCCGCCGCGTCGAGCCGCTGCGGGTCGGCGGCGGCCTGTCGCCGCTGATGCCCGCGGCGTAAAACCGGCCGGGGATAGCGAGCGAGAACCCGGATGCCGCCGAAGTCGATCCGTGCCGTCTTCATGCGTGGCGGCACCAGCAAGGCGATCATCTTCCGCGAACAGGACCTGCCGGCCGGGGACGACGCCCGCGACGCGCTGTTCCTCTCGGCCCTCGGGTCGCCCGACCCGAACGGGCGCCAGCTCGACGGCATGGGCGGCGGGGTGTCGTCGCTGTCCAAGGCCTGCATCGTCGGTCCGCCGAGCCGTCCCGACGCCGACGTCGACTACACATTCGCCCAGGTCGAGATCGGTACGGCGAAGGTCGACTACGCCAGCAACTGCGGCAACATGTCCGCGGCGATCGGGCCGTTCGCTGTCGAGGAGGGGCTGGTTGACGCACCCCGCGATGGCCTCGCCGTGGTGCGGATCCACAATACGAACACCGGCAAGATCATCGTCGCGCAGTTCCCGGTCGAGGGCGGCCGGCTGGTGGCTGACGGCGATCTCGCGCTCGACGGCGTGGCGGGCACCGCCGCGCCGATCCGGCTCGATTTCACCGACCCCGGCGGCGCGGGGACCGGCCGCCTGCTGCCGACCGGCCGGACCGCCGACGCGCTCGACGTCCCAGGCCTGGGCGCGCTGCGGGTCAGCCTGATCGACGCGGCGAACCCGGCCGTGCTGGTGGAGGCGGCGTCGGTCGGCATGGACGGCACCGAATCGCCGTTCGCCATCGAGCGCGACCGCGCGCTGATGGCGCGTCTGGAAGCCTTGCGGCAGCACGCCGCGGTGGCGATGGGCCTCGCGTCCGACCTCGCCTCGGCGGCGTCGGTGCTGAGCATCCCCAAGGTCGGCATCCTGTCCGCGCCGGTCGCGACCACGCTGCTCTCGGGCGCGGTCCTGCCCGCGGGCGAGGTCGACATCGTCGCCCGCATGATGTCGGTCGGCCAGCCGCACCGGGCGGTGCCGATCACCGGCGCGCTGTGCCTCGCCGTCGCCTGCCGCCTGCCCGGCAGCGTGGCGCACGATCTGGTCCTCAGCCCCGACCCGGCCGCGCCGGTGCGCATCGGCCATCCGTCCGGCACCATCCTGGTCGCGGCCGAGGTGGCGCCCGACGGCGACGGCTGGCGCGTGCCCTCGGCCACCGTCTTCCGCACCGCACGGCGCCTGTTCCAGGGCGAGGTGCTATATCGCGAGCCGGGCTAGCTCTCGGCCCGCCCCGCCTTCCTGCAACAACTGATCGACGACGACCGATGGCCGGCCATTCCCAGTTCAAGAACATCATGCACCGCAAGGGCGCGCAGGATGCGCGGCGCGCCCGCCAGTTCGCCAAGGTGATCCGCGAGATCACCGTCGCCGCCCGTTCCGGCCTGCCGGACCCCGGGTCCAACCCCCGCCTGCGCGCCGCCATCAGCGCCGCGCGCGAGGTCAACATGCCGAAGGACACGGTCGACCGCACCATCAAGAAGGCCACGGGTGCTGCCGGCGGCGACGACTATGTCGAGGTCCGCTACGAGGGCTACGGCCCGGCCGGCGTCGCCGTGATCGTCGAGGCGCTGACCGAGAACCGCAACCGCACCGCCGCCGACGTGCGCGCCGCCTTCAGCAAGTACGGCGGCGCGCTCGGCGAGACCAACTCGGTCAGCTTCCTGTTCAACCGGGTCGGCGTCATTCGCTATCTGGCCGACGCCGCCTCGCCCGACGCGATGCTGGAGGCGGCGATCGAGGCCGGCGCCGACGACGTCACCGGCGACGCCGAGGCGCACGAGGTGACCTGCGCGGTGGACGACTTCTTCGCCGTGCGCGACGCGCTGGAAGCCCGCTTCGGCCCGCCGCTGTCGGCGCATCTGGAGTGGCGGCCGACCACCAGCGTCACCCTCGACGAGGATCGGGCGGCGAGCCTGCTCAAGCTGGTCGACGCGCTCGAGGACAACGACGACGTGCAGAACGTCTATGCCAACTTCGACATTCCCGAAGCCGTGATGCAGAAGCTTTCCGCCTGAACCTGGCGGAGGCCGATTCGCATGGTGCGTGTGCTCGGGCTCGATCCGGGCCTGCGCTTCACCGGTTGGGGGCTGATCGAGGCCGACGGCAACCGGCTGCGCCATATCGCCAACGGCGTGATCGCGACCGACAGCACGCAGAGCGTGCCTGACAGGCTGCGTGTGCTGCACGACGCGCTTGCAACCATCCTCGCCGAGCGCCGCCCGGACGAAGCCGCCGTCGAGGAAACTTATGTCAATCGAAACGGCACGGCGACACTCAAGCTCGGCTATGCACGTGGCGTCGCGCTGCTCGCGCCGGCGCTCGCCGGCATCCCGGTTCACGAGTACGGCGCGAAGGCGGTCAAGCAGGCGGTCGTCGGCACGGGGGCTGCGGCCAAGGAGCAGGTGCAGGTGATGGTGCGCCGCCTGCTGCCGGGTGCGGTGCTCGGCCGTGCCGACGCCGCCGATGCTCTCGCCATCGCGATCTGCCACGTCCACCACCGCGCCACACGGTTGCGCTGGATCCCAGCAAGCTAAGCGGCCAGCCAGCACGGCATTCTCGCCTGCCACGGACCTTTGAACGACAGGCGCGGCCGATCGGCCTCGGCTGACTGCGAGTGCCGGTTGCAGCCGTGCTTATGCGCTTACCGTGCGGTAGCGGGGTAAACTTCCCGTCATCGCACAGATATTTTCTTTAAACACGAAACCTGACTGCCCATATCAAAAGCTCGGCGGCGAGCCGTGCGAGTGCTGCGCGCGTTCCTGTGATCGCTGGGCGATAGTTCCACGCGGAACCACAGCAGTTTTCCTGCGTTTCATCGGCTCGGCTGAGGGTCTGCCGGCCTCGTGAACGCGCGTCTGCTCGACGCTGCCACAAGCAGGAGATTGTAACGATGTCGGACTACAACATCCCCCAGGGCACCACGCAGACCGTAGGCGACGAAAACGGCGCCAACATGACCGTGGAAGGCAACTCGACCAGCCCGTACGGCGCCGGCGGCGGGATGCTCATCGAGGACCACGACGCCAACGGGGCGAACGTAACCGTCACCGGCGGCACCTTCGTCGTCGAGCACGACTTCAACGGGGGCACGGCAGACCTCGACAACGCGACGTTCTCCGTGCCTAACCACGATGCGAACGGCGCCACGGTCATGTTCTCCGGCGTCGACGACGTGATCCTGTCGTCGAAGGTCGTCATGGACTCGCATCTCGAGAACATAAACTTCGACAACTTCGGCCTGGGCGACCGCATCGAACTCGCCGGCGACACCAGCGCCGGCTCCACGCCGACATACAGCAACGGCACGCTCAGCTTCACCCTCGGCGGGGTCAACTACAGCGTCAACATGACGCTGGCCGGCGGTGTGACGAACCCGCAATTCCACTATGGGCTGGCCCCCGATGGCGACGAGTTCCTCCAGCTCGGCCCGGTCTGCTTCCTTGCCGGAAGCCGCATCCTCACCCCGCGCGGCGAAATCGCGGTCGAAGACCTCGCGGTCGGCGACGCGGTGATCACGCTCGACGGCGACAGCCGGAAAGCCCGGCCGGTTATCTGGATCGGCTCGCGCACGGTCCGCGCCGCCAGCCTGCCGGAGGTCGACGCGTATCCCGTGCGCATCCGCGCGAACGCCTTCGGCGACGGCGTTCCGCACCGCAACCTGCTCGTGACACCCGAGCATTGCGTGTTCGTCGATGACGGCCTGATCCCCGCCCGCCTGCTGGTCAATGGCGGCAGCATCGTCATCGACCGCAGCATCGAGACGTACACCTTCTACCACGTCGAGCTGGAGCGGCATGCGATCCTGCTCGCCGAAGGCTTGGCGGCCGAGAGCTACCTCGACACCGGCAACCGCGCCAACTTCGCCAACGCCGCCACGCCGGCACTGCGTCCGACGTTCGCCGTCGATGCGCAGCATGCAAGCTGGGAAACCGACGCAGCGGCGCCGCTGACCGTCGATCCCGCCACGGTCGAGCCGATCTGGCGGCGCCTCGCCGCGCGCTCGGACGCGATCGGGATGCCGGTGTCGTTGCCGCGCGCGGAGACGGACGGCGACGGCGATGTGCATGTGCTCGCCCATGGGCGCCGCATCGCGCCGCGCTACGCGCAGGACGGTCGGCTGCTGTTCCCGCTCCCGGATGGCGCGCGGTCGATCATGCTGGCCTCGCGTGCGAGTTCGCCGGCGTCCGTCACACCCTGGCTCGACGACCGCCGCCGGCTCGGCGTGTCGGTCGCCGACATCGCGTTCGTGACCGGCGCCGGCAAGGTCCGCCTGCCGGTGGATCATCCCGCGCTCGCCACCGGCTGGCATGCGACGGAACGCAGCGGCCGGCAGCTTTGGCGCTGGACGGACGGGGCGGCGGAGCTGCCAGTCCCGAGCGGCGCGATGCTGGTCGAGGTCCGCATCAACGCCGTCCAGGGCGGCGCAGGCGCCCCCGCCGAGGAACGCGCGCGAGCGGCCTGAGCGAGAAAAACTACGTGGCGGCTCGGCATCGATCGATCGGCGTGTAGATCAGGACACGTCGCCGATGGCGACGCAAGTGCGGGTTGTGCGACACGTGTCGCCGCCCAGCAATTCTCATTTTGATTTTCGGCGGTTTGAGGGCTTGGGCGTCAAGTTACATCAGGAAGGGGGTTCGACGATCACGGCGGGAGTGGTGGTGGCTTGGCGAAGGCGAGCGTGAGAAGCAAATCGTCCCAGGAGGGGAA
>DATEQV010000175.1:0-4958 GCA_035272265.1 Acidisphaera sp.
CCTTGCGGTTCACCCACCAGGTGAAGTTCAGCATCAGCTTATGGAAGATGCGTTCGAGACACGCCCGGTCGCCGCGCCCGGTGAGCGTCTTGTCCATCTGGTAGACGCGCCAGGCCGCCCAGGCGTGCACCGGCGGATTGACGTCGCCGAACGCCCACTCGTAGGCCGGAAGCTGGCCGTTCGGATGCATGTACCATTCGCGCGTGAGGAGGACTAACTGCCCCTTGGCGAATTCGGGATCGACCAGGACCAACGTCACACAGTGAAACGCGAGATCCCAGGCGGCGTACCAGGGATACTCCCACTTGTCCGGCATCGAGATGACGTCGGCGTTGTTAAGGTGACACCAGTCGGCGTTGCGGCCGTGGCGGCGCTCCGCGGGCGGTGTCGGCTGCCCAGGGTCGCCGGCGAGCCAGCTCGGAACATCGATGTAGTAGAACTGCTTCGACCACAGCATGCCGGCCAGCGCCTGCCGCTGCACGAGGCGCGCATCGGGGTCGGCGAGCTGGCGCTGAAGCGCGGCGTAGAACGCGTCCGCTTCGGCGATGCGGCGCGCGAACAGCGCGTCGAAGGCGTCGAAGGCGTCACTCGCGTGGTTCGCGGGCCGGAAGCGCAGGCGGACTTGCGCGGACGCGCCGGGCGCGATCTCCAGCACGTGATGGGCGGCGCACTTGGTGCCCTCATGCAGCGGGCTGATCGCGCCGGCGTCGCCGCCCACCACGAAGTCGTTGATGCCGTCCTTGAACGGCCCCGGCGCGTCCCTTCCAAAGAGACGCCGAACGTTGGTTTCGTTCTCGCAGAACAGCAGGTCCGGCCCGCCGTCGAGCCAAAGCCGCCGGGGTGGCATCAGCGGATGCGCCGCATCCACCGAGCCGTCGGCCCGGGCGCGCAGAAGCGGACGTTCCGCGTCCGACGTCCATGACCACGTGTTGCGCGCCCAGAGCTGCGGCAGCATATGCAGGCGCGCCGCCTCCGTCCCTTGGTTGCGCACGGTGACGCGCATCAGCACGTCCTCGGGCGTCGCCTTGGCATATTCCACGGTCACGTCGAAATACCGGCCGGCGTCGAACAGGCCGGTGTCGATCAGCTCGAATTCCGGCTCGTACGGCCCGCGGCGGCGGTTTTCCTCCGTCAGTTGCGCGTAGGGGAACGCGGCCTGCGGATACTTGTAGAGCATCCGCATGTAGGCGTGGCTCGGCACGCCGTCGCTGTGAAAGTACAGCTCCTTGACGTCCTCGCCGTGATTGCCCTCGCGGTTGGTCAGGCCGAACAGCCGTTCCTTCAGGATCGGATCGCGCCCGTTCCACAGCGCGACCGCCAGGCACCACAGGCCCTGGTCGTCGCCCCAGCCGGCGATGCCGTCGTCGCCCCAGCGATAGGCGCGGCTGCGCGCGTGGTCGTGCGGGAAGTACTCCCAGGCGGTGCCGCCGGGGCTGTAGTCCTCGCGCACGGTGCCCCATTGGCGGTCGCTGAGATAAGGACCCCAGCGCCGCCAGGCCGGATCGGCGGTGGCCCCGCAAAGTCGGCCGCCCTCGGCGGTCCTGAGCAGACTCACGGGGGGCGATTGCCTAGCGGCCATCGGTCGTCTCCAGTTGCGGGGCAACGCACGCGTCCACAGGCGCGAGCAGGCGCTCGATCCGGATCAACTCGCCGAGCGACCAGGCCTGGAACGGGCAGCCGCCGGGCGTGTGCGGCGGATCGCCGTCGACCACCTCGGAGACATGCCCCAGCTCGGCGGTGGCGAGGTGATCCAGCAGCGGGGCCAGGAATCGGCGGCGCGCTTCCTGTTTTGCCGCCTCGGTGCTGCCGCGCACCCCCAGCCAGGCCTCCACGAACGGCCCCATCAGCCACGGCCAGGCGGTTCCCTGGTGATAGGCGCCGTCGCGCTCGCGCGGTCCGCCGCGGTAGTGCGCGACGTAGTCCGGATGGTCCGGCGACAAGGTCCGCAGGCCGAGCGGCGTCAGCAGCAGCAGTTCGACGAGATTCACGACGCGCCGCGCGCGATCGCCGTACAAGACCGCGAAAGGCAGGCCTCCCACGGCCAGGATCTGGTTCGGCCGCAAGCGCCGGTCGACAGTTCCGGATTGGTGGTCGACGTCCACGACATCGAACAGCCCGCCGGTTGCCGGATCGGGGAACCGGGCCGCGAACGCAGCCAGCCTGCGCCTTGCGCGCCGGGATCTCCCAGTCCGGGGACCATGCGGCGCCGATTCGCAGTGCGTTGATCCACAGCGCCTGCACTTCGACCGGCTTGCCGATGCGCGGCGTCACAACCCAGTCGCCGAGCTTGGCGTCCATCCAGGTCAGCTGAACCCCGGCAACACCGGCGCGCAGCAGCCCGTCCGCGTCGGCGCCAATGCCGAAGCGGGTTCCGGCGGCATAGCCCCGCAGTACCGCTTCGACCGCGCCGGTCAGGCGGGTCCGCGCATCGGGTCCGATCGGCGCGTGGGCGGCCGCCATCGCGCCCAACAGCTCGTGGACCGCGACGACAAACCACAGCGATGCGTCCACCGCGTTATATTCGGGCGCCTGCCCGGCATCGGGAAAGCGGTTGGGCAACATGCCCTCGCTGACGGCGTCCGACCAGGCGAGCAGAACGTCCCTGGCTTCGGCGAGCCGTCCCGTGCTGAGCATGAGTCCGCGCATGGCGATGAAGGTGTCGCGCCCCCAGTCGGTGAACCAGGGAAAGCCGGCGATCACCGTGCGTCCGGCGCCGCGATCGACCAGATAGCTGTCGGCGGCCAGCCAGGTTGCGGGCCTGGCGGCCCGCCGTCCGCGTTCGGCCTCGATCGTGCGGCCTGCGCACGCGACGGCGGACTCCGACCGGCTGCCGCCGGCGCGCAGCACGATCACGGCGTCGTCCTGTGCGAGATCGAAGCGAAACAGGCCCGGCGAGGCCTGATCCTCGACACAGTCAAGGCCGCGCGCAGCCTCCTCGCTGTAGAGGAAGTTACGGTACCATTCCGGCGCCTGCACGTATTCGCCATTGGTCAGCGCGATGATCCCCGGCAGATCGCGATACGGCTGCCAGGTAACGTTGCCATCGATGACGTCACTGGCGAAATCGAGCGAGTCGTTGCGCCGATGCAGCGCATGATAATCGCGGCCGGACAGCAGCGGCCGCACCACCAACCGGCCGGGCGCGTCGTCACGGGTGCGACGCCAGCGGAGGACTGTCTCGGCGCCGTCGCGGCCGACCAGAATCTCCTGCGTGAGCCCCGCCGCGAAGCGCCATGTCGGCCACGGCGTCACGGAGAACGCCGTGATGCCTTGATATCCCTCGGGATGACTGACGTCCGGCGTGTAGCGCTGAGTCGTGAGGGAAATGATGCCATCGGGCCCCTCGAGCCAGGCTTCAATACCGTTGACCAGGACAACGCGGCCGGTGGGCGGCGTGATCGCTGCCAGCAGCAACGCGTGGTAGCGGCGCGTTCGCTCACCGCTCACGGTACCCGAGGCGAAGCCGCCGAAGCGGTCGGACTCCAGCCACTCGGCTTGCAGATTGGGTGTGGCGGAGGTCACGATGGCCCTCGCGATCCGTGGTTCCCTGACATCAGGCCATTAACGCTGAGCGACAGAGCCGTCGCCCGCTTTGCCTCAGAGCGATGCTGCACGATTGCATGCTGCGAATCCTCGACACGCTTGAGCGACCTCGTCACGGTAATGCAGTCGAGCCCGGCCACGATGTCAGGAGATTGGCCTTCGCGAATGCGAACCTTGCCGACCCGACTCTGTTCCGACGGAGGCGTTACTGTGGATCAGCGACGTTGTGCGATATCATCGCGGCCGCGGGCGAGAGCAGGGCAGCCTGGCAGCGATCGGACGCAACAGCGCAGCGGACGATGTTGCCGGCCGCTCGCCCGCACGCGCCTGAGCGTGCTTTGTGCCGGGCGTGTCTAGCTCGCGTCGAGCGGCTTGGCCGATTGTTCCAGCGCGTATAGTGCCGCGCCCAGCAACGCCGCGTTCATCGTGATGACGCGAACCGGCACGGCGCGCAGCATTTCGGCGAAGCGTCCCTTGGCGGTAAAGGCCTGCATGAAGGCGCCATGCTGAAGCTGCGGCACCAGCCGCGGGGGCATTCCACCGGCCAGATACACGCCACCGGTCGCCATCACCCTCAACGCCAGATTGCCGGCCTCGGCACCCCAGATGTCGATCACGATGCGCAACGTCTCGGCTGCAAGCGGGCTGTTGTCTGCGTCATGCAAGGCAGCGTCCATGATCAGCGGCGTGCGGTCATGCGCGTCCTGCAAGGCGGCGGCGAAAGCTGGCTTTTCCGACGCGGGGTCACGCGAGCGCACATAGTCGTAGACGTTCGGCACTCCGGAGCCGGCGCAGACTCGTTCGTAGGGGGCGTGTCGGAATCGTTCCGTCACGAACGCCCACAGGCCGGCCTGAAGCTCGTTGGTCGGCGCGAAATCGGCGTGCCCGCCCTCGGATGCGCAGGCGATGTAGGCTTGGCCGCTCCAGACCAGGAACGCCTCGCCAAGCCCGGTTCCCGGCGCCAGCACCGCCATCGGTGCGTGTTCCACGGCTTGGCCGGCATTGATCTCGGCCGTCTCCTCGGGCAGCAGATGCGGCACCGCGAACGCAATGGCTGCCAGGTCGTTCAACAAGCTGACGCGCCGCAGACCAAGGTCGCGGCACAGCGCGGTTTCCTCGAGGTCCCACGGTAGATTGGTCAGATGCGCGCGGCCGCTGATGACGGGGCCTGCCACGTCGAAGCAGGCGGACGTGGGTTGTCCGCCGGTGCTGGCCAGAAACGACGCGACGATCGGGTGCAGTCCCTCGAAGTCGCCGCTCGGATATTCCTTTTGGGGGTTCCGCGCTATTCATCATGGGTAGTAACGATCTTACGCTGACAGCTGCATGTCGAGTTTTCCAGCGAGCAGGTAGACCATTGCCTTCAGGTTTCGGGTAGTGCGATAGCCTCGTGCCTTGGCCTTGGCGGCTTGCAC
>DATEQV010000176.1:0-6816 GCA_035272265.1 Acidisphaera sp.
GTGCAAGCCGCCAAGGCCAAGGCACGAGGCTATCGCACTACCCGAAACCTGAAGGCAATGGTCTACCTGCTCGCTGGAAAACTCGACATGCAGCTGTCAGCGTAAGATCGTTACTACCCATGATGAATAGCGCGGAACCCATGATTCAGACTCATTTAGGGAGCTTTCAGGGTGTATCCATTGTTGACAATAATGCCGGAGACGGCTGCCAAGCCGTGATCCCCAGGCCGACGGATGTGTCTGTAGATCCCATGCACCCTGGTGCGAAGGTGAAAATTCTCGGCTATAGAACGTTCGTAAGTCAGGTCTCTGAACAACGAATGTTTAGCGGTACTACAAGTCACAATCAAATATTGTTCGCATTAGTGTTGGTCGAAAGTGATCTATGACTGGCCGTGCTATTTTGCGCTTTTTGCCCCTGTAACGGCCGGGTCTCGTCGACTATTTGCTGCAAAATTCATGACCTCTGCACCTGCGCGCCAAGCCTTCCGTGTCAACGGCTTACGCTGTGCAGAACTCCGGTGCGGAATGTCGACGCCGGTTCGGCAGCGCCCGGATGCGATCCCGGAACCAGTCACCCGACCGTCGCCTCCGCCCGCATCGCCAACCCGCCGTCGGCGTTCGTCGCCCACAGTGCCACCTTGCCGTCGGGACCGGGCGGCGTGCCGTTGAGGTGCAGCTCGTTGCCGTCGAACAGCGGCGAGGCGGCGCGGAACGAGAACGCGCGCACCGGCGCCTCCGGCAGGTTGCGGCGCACCAGGTCGAGCAGCAGCGTCGCCGTCAAAGGCCCGTGCACGATCAGGCCGGGATAGCCCTCCACGCCGGTGACGTAGCTGCGGTCGTAGTGGATGCGGTGGCCGTTGAAGGTCAGCGCTGAGTAGCGGAACAACAGCACCGGATCGGGGACCAGGCTGCGATGCCACTCGCCGCGCGGCGGCGTCTCCACGCCGGTCTTCACCGCGGGCGCGGTCAGGCCGCGATAGACGATGTCGTGCTCCTCCTCGACCAGCACCATGGGGTTGGCGCGTTCGCGGATCGCGTGGTGCACGGTGACGAACACCAGACGGCCCGAGGCGCCGCTGCGCTCGCTGATCGCCTGGATCGTCGAGGTGCGGACGACGCGCATGCCGACGCGGATCGGATGGTGGAACGTGAAGCGGCCGCCGGCGAACATGCGGCGCGGCAGCTCGTGCACCGGCGGCAGGAAGCCGCCGCGCTTGGGGTGGCCGTCCTCGCCGAGCGTCGATTGCCGGGCGCCGAGCAGGAACAGCAGCCAGTGCGACAGCGGCGGCGCGGGATCGCCGTCCGCATAGGGCGGCTCGTCGCGGTCGAGCGTCGCCGCGAGACGGTCGAGCGGGCCGGCGACGACGGTGTCGTGCGCGTGCTCGGTGCGGCCGAGCCATTCGGCGTAGGGGGTGGTCGGTTCGGCTTGGGTCATGCGGTCCTCGCTCGTTTTTTTAGCGTCATGGTCCGCGCAGGCGGACCATCCATGCCTTTGCCGGCCGCGTGAAAGGAAGGCGTGGATGGTCCGCCTTCGCGGACCATGACGGTGACATGGGGCGCAACGGTGAAACGGGACACGCGGTTACATCCGGGACAACCGTGATCTCAATAGCTCCTCGGCATGCCCAGCACGTGCTCGCCGATATAGGACAGGATCAGGTTGGTGCTGATCGGCGCCACCTGGTACAGACGCGCCTCGCGGAACTTGCGCTCGACGTCGTATTCCTCGGCGAAGCCGAAGCCGCCATGCGTCTGCACGCAGGCCTCGGCGGCGCCCCAGCTCGCGTCGGCCGCCAGCAGCTTGCCCATGTTCGCCTCTTCGCCGCAGGCCTCGCCGGCTTCGAACCTGGCCAGGCCCTGGTGCAGCAGCGCCTCGGCCGCGCGCATCTGCGCATAGGCGCGCGCGATCGGGAACTGCACGCCCTGGTTCTGGCCGATCGGGCGGCCGAACAGCACGCGCTCGTTGGCATAGGCGACGGCCTTGCGGATGAACCACTTGGCGTCGCCGATGCATTCGGCGGCGATCAGCAGGCGCTCGGCGTTCATGCCGTCGAGGATGTAGCGGAAGCCGCGGCCCTCCTCGCCGACGAGGTTCTCGGCGGGCACCACCATGTTGTCGAAGAACACCTCGCACGAGTTGTGGTTCATCATCGTGCGGATCGTGCGGATCGTCAGGCCGCGGCCGAGGACGGTGCGCATGTCGACGAGCAGCGTGGACAGGCCGTCGGTCTTGCGGCGCACCTGATCGCGCGGCGTGGTGCGCGCGAGCAGCAGCATCAGGTCGGAATGCTCCGCCCGCGACGTCCAGATCTTCTGGCCGTTGACGATGTAGCGGTCGCCGTCGCGCCGCGCGGTGGTGCGCAAGGCAGTGGTGTCGGTGCCGCTGGTCGGCTCGGTGACGCCGAAGGCCTGCAGGCGCAAGGTGCCGCGGGCGATGCCGGGCAGGTAGCGCTGCTTCTGCGCGTCGCTGCCGTGGCGCAGGATCGTGCCCATGATGTACATCTGCGCGTGGCACGCCGCACCGTTGCAGCCCTGCGCCTGGATCTCCTCCAGGATCGCGGCGGCGGCCGACAGCGGCAGGCCGGCGCCGCCGTACTCCTCGGGGATCAGGGCGGCGAGGTAGCCGGCCTCGGTCAGCGCGTGGACGAATTCGGTCGGATAGGCGCGCGCCTGATCGAGCTTGCGCCAGTACTCGCCGGGGAAGCGGGCGCAGAGTTTTCCCACCTCCTCGCGCAGGTCGCGGTAGGGGTCCTTGTCGGAGCTCTGCATGGTGCCCTCGCGCGTCACGCCGCGAACTCGGCGCGGATGGCGTCGGTGTGCTGGCCCTTCGCCGGGACGGGGCCGAGCGGGCGCGGCGCGCCGTCGTGCAGCGGCGGCGGCGCGATCAGCGAGATCGGGCCGGCTTCGGTCTGCACCGTCGTGCGGCGCAGGGCCGGGTGGAAGGCGAGGCCGGAGACGTCGTTGACGAAGCCGTACGCGGTGTTGGCGGCGCGCAGGCGTTCGGCGGCGGCCTCGCGCGTGAGTGCGCCGAGCGTGCGCGCGATGTGGCCGTCCACGAGGTCGCGGTTGGCGACCCGGATCTTGTTGGTTTCGAAACCGGGGCGGGCGGGGAGGTCGGGCTCGTCCAGCACGCCGGCGCAGAACGTCGCCCACTCGCGTTCGTTCTGGATCGCGATCAGCACCAGGCTGCCGTCGGCGGTGGGGAACGCGCCGTACGGGCAGATCGACGGGTGCGCCAGCCCGATGCGCGGCGGCGGCGTGCCGGTGCCTTCGTACTGCAGCAGCGGCACGTTCATCCAGTCGGCCATGCCGTCGAACAGGCTGACCTCGATGCGCCGGCCCGCGCCGGTGATGCCGCGGCCGATCAGCGCCTCGAGCACCGCGGCGTGCGCCGACATGCCGCAGGCGATGTCGCAGACGGAGACGCCGACGCGGCCGGGTCCGGCGGGATGGCCGGTGACCGAGCACAGGCCGCTCTCGGCTTGCACCAGCAGGTCGTAGGCCTTCATCTCGGCGTAGGCGTTGCCGGTGCCGTAGCCGGTGATGTCGACGGTGATGAGGCGCGGGTGGCGCTCGCGCAGGGCGTGCGAGCCGAAGCCGGCGCGGGCGGCGGCGCCCGGGGCGAGGTTCTGGATGAACACGTCGGCGCGAGCGAGCAGCCGGTGCAGCAGGGCGGCGTCGGCAGGGTGCTTGATGTCGGCGATCAGGCTCTGCTTGCCGCGGTTGAGCCAGACGAAGTAGCTCGACAGGCCGGCGGCGGCGGCGTCGTACTCGCGGGCGAAGTCGCCTTCGGGGCGCTCGACCTTGATGACGCGCGCGCCGGCGTCGGCGAGGCGGGAGGAGCAGTACGGGGCGGCGACCGCCTGCTCCATGGCCACGACCAGCAGTCCGTCCAGCGGTTGGGCATGCGTGTGCATAGTGGGCATGCATGGTGGGCGAAGCCGGGGCGGCTGGAAAGGGCGGGGGCCTATCCCTTGCCGCGCCGACCTTGCCCCCAGTGGGGGCCGCCGCTATATCGCCGCCTCCGGCGGCGCCCGTAGCTCAATTGGATAGAGCACCAGACTACGGATCTGGGGGTTAGGAGTTCGAATCTCTTCGGGCGCGCCAGTTTTCAGGCTTTTTTGGCGACAGACTTTCCGGACTTTCCAGAACACTTTCCGGAACTTGGGGCGGTTACGTTCCTCTCCAGAAGGCGGATCACGTTCGTGCTTAGCCCCGCCCGCTCCCACACATCGATGCCGGCGATCGCCACTTCGGTGCGCCGCGGGATGTATGTGTCCAGGATGCGCTGGCAGTAATCGATCGAGTGGCCCGAGACGGCTGCGATCTGCGGCGTGGTTGCGCCGGCCTCCGCCATGCGGACCATACCCGTGCGGCGGAGGTCGCGCCGCTGGCGGTGGCGGGCGGCGAGTTCGTCCTTGATCTGCTTTTCAGACCATCCAGCACGCTCCAGCTCTACCGCTGTTGCCGCGTCGGCGCGAACGCAGTCTGTGTCCCAGGCGCGGGAGAAGTTGCGGCGCGACCAAGTGCGGCCGGTTGGGCTTGGAACGAGCAGCACGCCGCTCTTGTCGGCGAGGCGCGCGCGCAGGAGCGGTTCAAGCCGTTGATGAACCGGCACTGCGACCAACTCGTCCGTCTTCTGCTGACGGAGCGTGATGAACAGTCGGCCGTCATGCTCCTGGATCTGGTCCTTGGTCATCGCGAGCACATCGGACACTCGCTGCAACGTATAGAGCAGTAAACCGAAGCCGAGTTTGAGCGAAGGTCGGAGAGCAGCCATCATCCGCTGCTCCTGCTCTATCGACCAGATCGCGGTCCTAGGCGCGGTCTTGAACCGACCAGCGTGGCTGGCCGGATTGCTTGAGACGAGGCCGCGGCGGATGCCGTGATTGTAAACGATCGAGAGCACAGCCACGGCGTGATTCGCTTTCGCCGGCGTCTCGCTGAGCGCCTCGCGCATCTTCTCGACCATCATCGTCGTGATGCCTGCTGCCGGCACGTCGCCAGCGCGATCGCGCAGCATGTCGAGCAGATGCGCGTAGAATTCCCGCGTGCGCGGCTTACACCGCGCGAAAGCCGCACTCCCGCGATAGTCGGCGATCAGGGCGGCGAGGCTGCCCTCGTGCGGCTTGCTTGGCTCGGCGTAGCCCGCGGCGCGTGCTTCGGCGGCCTCTCGAGCCGCTGCGTCGCCTTCTGGTCCATAACCGACCCGCTGCCCGGTCCTGCGGTCGTAGTAGTAAATCCTGATCGAGCCGTCAGGCAGCCGATGTCTGACGGGCTTGACGTGTGTTGCTTTTGGTCTGGCCATCGCGGAACCTGCTTCCGAAGTCGATCGCCGGCTCGGCAGCCGGCGGCTGGGCCGGCGGGCCAGCCGTTTCGGGCCGCGGCACAGCAGCATCGTCGAGCGCCGTGCGCAACCAGGTCCGGCGGCTGCCTTTGCCACCGCGGAGGCGAGGGGCCGGCCAGAGACCTGCGGCGACCTCCTCGTCGAACACCGTCGGACTAACGCCGACGTAGCGGGCGGCTTCCTCTCGGGACAAGAACAGCGGCCAGAATGGCAGATCGGCGAGGGCGACCTTACGAATGGTCACGCCGCCTCCGGAAACGCGCGATGGTCAAGGCAGTTGTCGATGTGCTGGCGCGTGTGGCGGGGTCGCCATCTCACCTTGCAGAACTCGATTTCGCCGCGGCGGTGGATCCGCCGCAACGTGCAGGTGGAGACGGCGAGGTCAGCTGCTGCCTCCGCCTCCTTGTAGAGCTTGGTCATTCTCAGCGATTCAGAAGCAGATTTTGTAACCTCACGGCCGTCGGAGTTTTCGGGCCCGCTTCTGCTCTTGACGATCAGACCGCAGATTTCCTCCGACATCGGGTGCCTCTCGGTGCTCGTTGTCCTGGTAGCAACGGCGAGTGCCGAACGCGGAGTGCGGAGGGCGCGACGGGGTCGGGGTTCTCGGGTGCGGCGCCTCGCGCCAAGCGCTCCGCCAATCGCCCTGCTGACGCGATGCAGATCAATGGCCGCACTGGCGCGTCACCACCGCCGTCGCAGGGCCATCGTGGCGTGGCGGTACTGTCGCACGCTGGCCTAGTCCCCCGCGTCTGCCCGGCTGCTCGTGATCTACCATGACATATACATATATGATATAGAGGATCGGATCAAGCGACGCGGACCGACAAGATGCCACCGCATCATACAGTGCATGCCTAGCCGGGGACCCCTGATGACGGACCACGACGCTGCCGCGCCCGCAAAGACATCCCGCCGAGGCGGCTACCTTCATAAACGGGAGGTCCTCGGTCGAGTGCCGTTCTCCCACGCGACGCTCTGGCGAATGGTCGCTCGCGGCACCTTTCCTGCGCCGATCGCGCTGACCGAGCGTATCCGTGTCTGGCCGGAAACTGTCGTGGACGAGTGGCTGGCGTCGCGCAAACCCTCGCGCGACGCGCGGCTTGATAGCTCTACAAAGCGAATCCGCTGTGATGCCCCATGACTGACGCCCGCGAACCAGAAACTACGGCAAACGTCAGGTCCGCCTCGGAGGTGGCACTCACCGACGGAGGCCCAAGGACCTGAGGCAGACTGGCTACCGGCTCTGAGGGTCGCAGATGGTCACGTGTGCCATCCTCGGCGACAGCCTCGCCGACGGCGTCGCCGCCTTCCGGCCCGACTGTCTAGCGGACACCAAGGTCGGCATCTCGACGTCGGCGTATCTGCGCGCCCACACGACAGCGGTCGATGCCGGGACGGTGCTGATCAGCCTCGGCGTCAATGACGGCGAAACCGACCCGGGCACCGCCGACCGCCTGGCCGGCCTG
>DATEQV010000177.1:0-13366 GCA_035272265.1 Acidisphaera sp.
TCAGTCTGGTCGTCACCGGCGCGATCCTCGTGCTGGTGCGGCGCGGGCGTTCGCCGGTGCGCGCTGCCGGGCTTGCGGCCTGCGTGCTGCTGGAGGCGGCGTGCCAGTTCGCCGCGCCGATGCTGACGGCGCCGAGGTCGCAGACGATCGACCTGAGCGCGGTCGATTTCCTGCGCGCGCATCTCGGGCTGCAGCGGTTCTATTCGCTCGGTCCGCTGCGGCCGAACTACGGTGCGTTCTGGCAGGTGGCGCAGATCAACCACGATTACCTGCCGGCGCCGTCCGCGTGGCTCGCGCATATCCGCGCGCAGCTTGATCCCGCCGCGCATCCGATCTGGTTTCGCGGCGACGAGCCGCCGCCCGCGCATGTCGCGGCGTTGAGCGACCACCTCGCCGCGTACGAGGCGCTGGGCGTGCGCTACGTGGTGGCGCGTCCGGGAGTCGCGCTGGCCGACATCGGTGCGACGATCGTGCACCAGGGGCCGGCCGCGACGGTGTGGGAGCTGCCCGCGGCGCCGTATTTCGAGATCGTTGCCGGAGGGCCGTGTTCGCTGGCGCCGTCCGGACGCGATGAGGTTCGTGCCGATTGCACCGCGCCCGCGACGCTGCTGCGGCGGGAGTTCGCCTATCCCGGCTGGCGTGTGCGCGTGAACGGCGCGCGGGCCGAGCTGGCGGCGCACGACGACCTGTTCGCGTCGGTCGCCCGGCCGGCGGGCGTGTCCGAGGTCGCCTTCCGCTACGCGCCGCCCTGGATCGGCCTCGCGTTCGCGGCCGGCGTGGCGGCGGCGGTCGGCCTCGGCGCCGGCGCGTGGCGGTTGCTCAGGGCAGCCAGTCGGGGATCGTTCGCCGGAAGCGCGGGGGGCCGTGTCCCTGCTTCGCCTCCGCCGTAGCGTCCGGGCCGCCGCTCGCGACGGGGCGGTCCGCAAAGCGGCCGTGCTGGAGCAGCCGGTCGTACAGCACCAGCGCGCCGGCCACCGCCAGATTGAGCGCGAACCGCGTGGGGATCCGCACGACGTGGCGGCAGCGGGCAAGCAGCTCGGGGGAGAGGTGCGAGCGCTCCGGGCCGAGCACGTAGGCGGCGTTCAGCGGATGGCGGAACGAGGGCAGGTCGATCGCCTCGTCGAGCAGCTCGACGCCGACCAGGACGCAGCGCTGCGGCAGCGCGACCGAGGCGACGTCGGCGAAGCGCCATAGCGGCACGTGTGCGGGGGTGTCGGTGGTGTCGGCCAGCCGGCCGGCGCGGGAGTCGAAGCCGGCGCCGATGGTGAAGCAGAACGCCGCGCCGAAGGCGTGCGCCGTGCGCAGCAGGGCGCCGACATTGGCCGATTTCGACACGCCTTCGACGCCCAGGCCGAAATAGCCGCGGACATGCGGGTGGGCGGCCGGCGCGCGAGGTTCGGTGGCCTCGGTCATGGCGACCGTCTATGCCTTGCCGCCATGACCGACGCCAAGGACGCGCTGCTGGCGCAGCAATACGAGGCCTACCCGTATCCGAAGCGGGACCCCCGCGACGAGGCCAAGCGCCTGGTCGTGGGCAGCCCCGGCCATCTGCGCGAGGTCGATCACTGGGTGTTTGGCGCGAAGCGGCCCGCCGGGCGTCCGCTGCGCGCGCTGATCGCCGGCGGCGGCACCGGGGACGCGACCATCATGCTGGCCCAGCAGCTCGCCGACGCCGGCAGGCCGGGGACGGTCACGTGGCTCGACCGTTCGGCGGCGGCGCTGGAGGTCGCGCGCGGCCGTGCCGCCGCACGCGGCCTGACCAACATCGTCTGGGAGCAGCGCAGCCTGCTCGACCTGCCGGGCAGCGGGCTCGGTCCGTTCGACTACATCGACTGCTGCGGCGTGCTGCACCACCTGCCGGATCCGGCGGCGGGGCTGCGCGCGCTGGTGTCGGTGCTGGCGCCGGGCGGCGGGCTCGGGCTGATGCTGTATGCGCCGCATGGGCGGACGGGCGTCTACATGCTGCAGGACGCGCTGCGGCTGCTCGCACCGCTGACCGATCCGCCGCCGGCGCGCCTGGAGGTGGCGAAGCGCGTGATGCGCCATCTGCCGCAGAGCGCGTGGCTCCGTTTCAATCGCAACTTCGCCGATCACATCACCGGCGGCGACGCGGGGCTGTACGACCTGCTGCTCAATCCGCGCGACGTGCCGTTCTCGGTGCCGGCGATGGACGCGCTGCTGGCCGGCGCGGGGCTGCGCGTGACGTGCTGGGTCGAGCCGATGCGCTACGATCCGGCGACGTGGCTGCCCGATCCGAAGCTGCGCGAGCGGGCGGCCGCACTCGATCCGGTGTCGCAGGCGGCGCTGGCGGAGGGGCTGACCGGAAACATGAGCACGCACGCCGTGTATGCCGTGCGCGCGGACGCGGCGTGGTCGTGCGCCGATCCGCTGGCGGACGACGTGGTGCCGGTCGGGCGCGAGACGTCGGCGGCGGAGATCGCGTCGCGCATCCGGCCGGACGGCACGCTGGTGTTCATGTTCGACGGCCTGCCGGCGACGATCGCCCTGCCGGCGGTGGCGAAGGCGATCCTGCAGCTGATCGACGGCAAGCGCAGCGTGGCCGAGATCCGCGCCATGATGGCCGAGCGCGGGGCGCCGACGGCGGGCTTCGACCGGGCCTGGGCGAGCACATGGACCGCGCTGAACCGCGTCAACCGGCTGTTGCTCGCGCCGCCGCCCCAGGGGGAATAAGGCTTCGGGAATAAGCCTTCGGGAATGAGCGTCGCCATCGTGATCTTCGGCGCCGCCGTGCGCCCCGACGGCTCGCCGAGCAACACGCTGCGCCGCCGCGTGGAATCCGCCGCCGTGTTCGGCCTGCGCCAGCCGGACGCGCTGTTCGTGCCGACGGGCGGGGTCGGCCGGTATGGGCCGCCGGAAGCCGAGGTGATGGGGCGTCTGCTGGAGGATTTCGGCGTTTCTTCCGCGCGCATCCTGTTGGAGACGACCGGACGGGACACGCTGAGTTCGGTGCGCGCGGTGGCGCGTCTGCTGCGTGCGCGCGGCCATGCCGGGCCGGTGTATGCGGCGACCAGCGCCTACCACCTGCCGCGCTGCGTGCTGCTGCTGCGGCTGATCGGACTGCAGGCTCGCGCCTGCCCGCCGCCGGCCGTTCCTGCCGCAAGCTCGATCCCGCGCCGGTGGTACTGGCGGCTGCGGGAGGTCCCGGCGGTGCCGTTCGACGCGCTGGTGCTGCTCGGGCTGCGGGTGATCGGGAAGGCGTGACGGCCTGGGGCGCTAAGCGTCCCAGTCCTCGCAGCGCAGTCCGTCCACTCGGGAGAACTCACCCAGGTTGCCGGTCACCAGCGTAAGACCGTGGCTGCGCGCGTGTCCGGCGATCAACACATCATACGCACCGATCATCTGGCCACGCCGCTCGAGCGTCGCGCGAATGTCCGCCGCGTGCGCCGCAGCGTCGGCATCGAACTCAATTACATCGAGCCGTGCGGTGAAGCGTTCTACCTCGCGCCGATTCTCGGCCGGCCGCGCTGATTTCCCCGCGCCGTGAAGGAGTTCCGTCAGCACGATCGCCGAGATGCAAAGCCCGCTCGCTTCCTTGTCGAAGCGCTTGCGCAATCCTTGCGGACGGAACCGCAACACGCGGATGCACACGTTGGTGTCGAGCATGTAGCGCAGCATGTGGCGCTACAGCTTGTCGCGCTCCTGTGGCGGAGGTTGGTCCCGCTCGCCGATATCGATGCCGGGTGAGTCGAAGAAGTCGTCCCAGGTCGCGTCCGCGGGCACGATGACGCGTCGTGGGCCGTCGCGCAGGATCACAACCTCCTTCACGCCTTCCGGGAAGGCGACGTCCTTGGGCAGCCGCACGGCCTGGGAGCGGTTGCTGCGGAAGAGAGTTGTCCGGGTCACGGTAAGCTCCTGAGGGGATATCCAAGCTGGATATACCATGCCGGGGTTTCGAGGCGAACGGTCATTCGTGGAGATTCCTCGGCAACCGGCGGAGCGTATTGGCCCGTGACTCGCCCCATTGTCATCCCCACACCTAGTCAGCCGGGGAGGCCGCCATGCCGCTCGATGCCACCGCCAAGCCGTACCACACCGACGACGCCCGCTACGAGGCGGTCCGCACACGCGACCGCGCCGCCGACGGGCGCTTCTGGGTCGGCGTTCACACCACGGGCGTGTATTGCCGGCCGCACTGCGCCTCGCGCACGCCGCTGCGGCGCAACGTCAGGTTCTACGACTCGATCGAGGCGGCAAGGGCCGCCGGGCTGCGGGCCTGCAAGCGCTGCCGGCCGGACGAGCAGGACCGCAACGCCACACTCGCTGCCGACGCCGCACGAACGATCGAAGCGGCGCTGGAAGCGGGCGAGCCCGCGCCGTCGCTTGCCGACCTGGCGGAGCGGGCCGGGCTCAGCCGGTTCCACCTGCACCGGGTGTTCAAGGCGGCGACCGGGCTGACGCCGGCCGCCTATGCCGCCGCCGCCCGCGCGCGGCGGATGCGCGACGCACTGCCGCAGGCGGCGTCGGTCACGCACGCGATCTACGACGCCGGCTACAGCTCTAACGGCCGGTTCTACGAGTCCGGCGCGCTGGGGATGACGCCGTCGGCGTTCCGCGCGGGCGGGGCGGGCGAGACGATTCGCTTCGCCGTCTATGCCTCCTCGCTCGGGCCGGTGCTGACGGCGGCCACCACGAAAGGCGTGTGCGCGATCATCCTCGGCGACGATCCCGACGCGATGGTGCACGAACTGCAGGACCGCTTCCCGCGCGCCACGCTCGACGGCGCCGATCCCGCGTTCGAGCAGCTCGTCGGCCGTGTCGTCGCCGTGATCGAGCATCCGGGCAGCAACGCCGACCTGCCGCTCGACGTGCGCGGCACCGCGTTCCAGCAGCGCGTGTGGCAGGCGCTGCGCGCGATCCCGCCGGGCCGCACCGCGACCTATGCCGAGATCGCCACAGCGGTCGGCGCGCCGGAGGCGGTGCGCGCGGTTGCCAATGCGTGCGGCGCCAATCCGGTCGCCGTCGCCATCCCGTGCCACCGCGTGGTGCGCACCGATGGCGGGCTCGGCGGCTACCGGTGGGGCATCGAGCGCAAGCGGGCGCTGCTCGCGCGCGAGACGGCATGAGCCGCCGCGAACTCGACTGGCGCAGGATCGAGTCGGAGCTCGATGCGTACGGCGCCGCGGAACTGGGCACGCTGCTGAGTGCCGACGAGTGCGCCGGCTTCGCCGCGCGCTTCGACGACGACGCGGTGTTCCGCAGCACCGTCGTGATGGCGCGGCACGGGTTCGGGCGGGGCGTCTATCGCTACTTCGCCGACCCGCTGCCGCACGCGATCGTGTCGCTGCGCACCGCGCTGTACGCGCGGCTCGCGCCGGTCGCCAACCGCTGGCACGAGGCGCTCGGCGATCCGGTGCGCTTTCCGCCGGCGCACGCGGCGTTCCTCGATCGCTGCCACGCGGCCGGGCAGACGCGGCCGACGCCGCTGCTGCTGCGCTACGGGCCGGGCGACTACAACTGCCTGCACCAGGACCTGTACGGCGAGCATGTGTTCCCGATCCAGGTCGCGATCCTGCTGTCACGACCGGGCGAGGACTTCGAGGGCGGCGAGTTCGTGCTGACCGAGCAGCGGCCGCGGATGCAGTCGGTCGCGCAGGTGGTGAAGCTGCGCCAGGGCGAGGCCGTGGCCTTTGCCGTCAGCCGCCGTCCGGTGGCCGGGACGCGCGGCGCTTACCGGGTTGTGATGCGCCACGGGGTCAGCCGCGTGCGCGCCGGCTTGCGCCACACGCTCGGCATCATTTTCCATGACGCGGCCTGATCGCCGGAGGAGAGGATGTGCGAGCCGATCGCCTGGACGCCGGATACGCTTCCCTGGGGCGAGCCCGCGCCCGACGGGGTCTGCCGCGCGCCGCTTGAAGGCAATGCGGCCCAGGACGGCGGCGCCGTCATCTTCGCGGTGAAGATCCCGCGCGGCGCCTGGAGCAAGCCGCACGCGCACAACCAGGATGTCCGCGTGTTCGTCGTCAGCGGCGTCTACCGGCTCGGCTACGGCGCCGAGTTCACCTCGGACATCGCGCGGGCCTACCCCGCCGGCAGCTACCTGCTCGTCCTCGCCACGATCCGCCACTTCGACGGCGCCGACGAGGACGCGGTCGTCTTCGTCAGCACCGGCGGCCCGATCGAGACCCACGCCGCCACGGGCTGATCCGGCCCCGCATCTGGCGGGGTTGCGTCAGGTTTCCTCGGGGTCGGCGTCGGTCTCGAGTTCGATGTCGCCGCCGATCGCGTCGGCGTCGTCCTCGAGGTCCGAGGCGTCCTCCAGCACGTCCTCCTCGGCCTCCTCGGCCTCGGGCAGCTCGGCCTCGATGTCCGCGTCCTCGGCGACCGGCACGGGCTTCTTGGGGCGCTTGTCCTCGGGCGGCAGGTTGCTGCCGCTGCGGCGCGGGCGCGGCACGTCGGCCGGCTGCTCGGTGCCGCATTTCGGGCAGATCGCCGGCGACTTCATGAGGTCGTAGAACCGCGTGTTGCACGCCACGCAGACGCGCTTCGTGCCGAGCTCGGCCTTCACCATCAGCGTCCCTTCGGAGCAGGGGGGAGCAACAGGCGGCGGCCTCTGCCATCGGCGGCAGCGCCTGTCAAACCCCGCTGCTGCATGCTAACCGCGCCGTGATGACCAGCCCCGCCGCGTCGTTCTCCGCGCTCCGTCCGCTGACCTCCCGCCGCCCGTCCCGCCCGCTTGCCGGCGAGGCGCGCGTGCCGGGCGACAAGTCGCTCAGCCATCGCGCGCTGATGTTCGGTGCGCTGGCGGTGGGCGAGACGCGCATCGCGGGCCTGCTCGAAGGCGAGGACGTGCTGCGCACCGCCGCGGCGATGGCTGCTCTCGGCGCCGAGGTGGTGCAGGACGGACCGGGCGCGTGGCGGGTCGCGGGGCGCGGCGTCGGCGGCCTGGCCGAGCCGGACGACGTGCTCGACATGGGCAACTCCGGCACCGCCGCGCGGCTGCTGTGCGGGATGCTCGCCTCGCACCCGCTGTTCGCCGTGCTGACGGGCGATGCCAGCCTGCGGCGGCGGCCGATGCGCCGCGTCATCGAGCCGCTGTCGGCCTGCGGTGCGCGGTTCGAGGCACGCGAGGGCGGGCGGCTGCCGCTGGCGGTCGTCGGCGCCGTGGACGCGCTGCCGATCGAGTACCGCCTGCCGGTCGCCTCGGCGCAGGTGAAGTCGGCGATCCTGCTGGCGGGGCTGAACGCGCCGGGGATCACGCGCGTCGAGGAACCCGAGGCGACGCGGGACCACAGCGAGAACATGCTGCGCCACTTCGGCGCCGAGGTCGGCGTGGAGACCACGGGCGCGGGGCGCATCATCACGCTGCGCGGCCAGCCGGAGCTGTTCGCCGCCGACATCGTGGTGCCGGGCGATCCGTCCTCGGCCGCGTTTCCGATGGTGGCGGCGCTGCTGGTGCCGGGCTCCGCGATCGTGCTGCGCGGCGTCGGCCTCAATCCGCTGCGTACGGGACTGTTCGCGACGCTGCGCGAGATGGGGGCTGACATCAGCGTCGAGGCCGAGCGCACCGAAGGCGCCGAGCCGGTCGGCGACGTGCATGTCCGCCACAGCGCGCTGCGCGGCGTCGACGTGCCGCCCGGCCGGGCGCCGAGCATGATCGACGAGTATCCGGTGCTCGCCGCCGCCGCCGCCTGCGCGTCCGGGGTCACGCGCATGCGCGGGCTGCGCGAGCTGCGGGTGAAGGAGAGCGACCGGCTGAGCGCCACCGCCGCGATGCTGTCCGCCGCCGGGGTGCCGGTCACGATCGAGGACGACGACCTGTTCGTCGAAGGGAACGGGCGTCCGCCGCCGGGCGGGGCGACGATCGCGACGCATATGGATCATCGGATCGCGATGAGCGCGCTGGTGCTCGGCCAGGCGACCGACGGGCCGGTCACGATCGACGACGGCACGTTCATCGACACCAGTTTTCCGGGTTTCGCCTCGCTGATGGCCGGGCTCGGGGCCACGATCGGGCCGGCTTGAACGTCGCCGAGGTGAGACAAGTCATCGCGATCGACGGGCCTGCGGCGGCGGGGAAGGGGACGCTCGCGCGCCGGCTCGCGGCCGAGCTAGGGCTGCCGTATCTCGACACCGGCCTGCTGTACCGTGCCGTCGGCCGCCGCGTGCTGGATGCCGGCGGCGACCCGGCCGATGCGGCGCAGGCCGAAGCGGCCGCGAGGGCGCTGACGGCGGACGATCTGGCGCGAGACAACCTGCGCGGTCCACCGGCGGACGCGGCGGCCGCGTCGGTGGCGGCGATCCCCGGCGTGCGCCGGGCGCTGCTCGATTTCCAGCGCAGCTTCGCGGCCGAGCGGGGGGCGGTGCTCGACGGGCGCGACATCGGCACCGTCATCTTCCCCGAAGCGCCCGCGAAGCTTTTCGTCACCGCCAGCCTGCAGGCGCGCGCGCTGCGCCGGCACGCCGAGCTGCGCGGGCGGGGGATCGACGAGAGCCTGTCGTCGGTGGAGGCCGACATGGCGGCGCGCGACGCCGCCGATGCGGCACGCACCGCCGCACCGCTGCGCCAGGCCGATGATGCCGTGTTGCTCGACACCACCGACCTGACGCCCGACGCGGCGTTCGCGCGCGCACTCGAGATCGTGCGCGCGCGGCTCGACCGACCGGACTGAGGCGACCTACCACTCCAGGACGCCGTGCGGCGTACGGGCGAGGCTGGCGAGGTTCTCGTCCACCGCGCGGAACAGGCCCCAGACTTCCTGGTAGCTGTGCCGGCCGGCGTCGAGGTCGTGCTGCCGCGCCTGGATGTAGCTGGTCCATTTGCGGCTGGCCGGGCGGTGGTGGTGGTAGTCGTGGCAGGGCGCGTCACCCACCATGACGAAGGTCCGGACGAACAGCTGCAGCGTCAGCATGTTCGCCCACCAGGCGGCCCATGCGAGCATGCGGCGGCCTGCCGGCAGATACGCGTCGGGCAGGGCGGCGCCGGGAAACACGCCGACCGAGGCATGCTCGGCGAAGTCGCGCGTCCGGTTGGCGATCAGCTCCGGCTCGGGGAACCGGTGCTCGCACAGGATGCGGAAGACGGTGGCGATCTGCAGCAGCACCGTCACCGGCAGCACCCAGGCGAGCGCGACGAGCCACGGATGGCCGCTCGCCACCGCCGCGACCGCGATCGCCGCCCAGATCGCCATGCCCGTTAAATTGTGAGCGCGATCATGCGAGAACCAGGAAGCACGGACGCGGCGTGTCAGGAACCGTACGTGAAACGTCGGCGATACTAGGCCGATCACCACACGGCGCCAGAGTTCACGCTTCGGAGTGGCCGCCTGCAGCCGGCACATGCCGAAGATAAAATCTGCGAACTCGTCCTCCATCGTGAGCAGCTTCTTATGATTGTGATGGAGCATGTGCTCATGCTGGTACACATCGAAATGCTTGAACAGAAGCACGGCAGAAATCAGCCTTCCGACCGTGATGTTCATCTGACGAACTTTGAACACGGTAAAGTGCGAGCAGTGGTGGAAAATCACCACCTGGAAGAGCCCGAGTCCGGCGCTGGTCACGATCAGCCCGAGCAGGGCGAGCGGAATCGCCGCCGCCCACGGCAGAGCTGCTGCCGCGAGTGTAACCGCCACCCCGGCCACAACCTGCGCTAGCGCAGTTATAACGAATCTCAATGGGTTACGTTCATGTATGGCCTCCCCGGGCGCCGGTTTGGCGGTCAGCCACGTCAGAAAAGGCTGAAGTATCCGGGGTAAACGCCGGGTCATCTCGGCGCGCGGGTCGCGGCGTTCCAGCAGTGACAGAGCATCGAGTTGAATAGTCTCGGCAATTTTCGCGTCGTAACTCATGTATCCGTTTCCTTCTGTCCGGTTTACTTGCGTAGTTTCGGCCCAGTCGCCGCACGCGGCCACAGTCGACGAGTCGGCTGTCGTCCCCCAACCACGTGCGGGCGGCGAGAAAAAAATGGCCAAATTATCTTGACTTTAACCTTCGTTATACTGTCGTGAATCCAGCGTTACTGGACATAACGGGACCGATATGGCTTAATGGCTGGTATCTCACTGTGAGCCGAGATCCTGATCTTGGGAGATTTTCACTTTCCGTTCTCGGCCGGGTCGCTCATCATCTGCACGCCCGACCGGGAGAGCCGGATGATCCAAGTCGCCTATGCCCGCCATTTCGAGGCAGCGCGCGTCGTCAGGCTGTGCGCCGGACAGATCGATGCCCCCCAGCCCCGACTCGTCCTCGCCTTCTGCGGCGGCAAGCACGCCCCTGACGAGGTGCTGGCGCAGCTCAGATCTGCGTGGCCGGACACGCCGGTCGTCGGCGGCTCCGCGGCCGGCGCGATCGGCTACGACGGTTTCGGCTACAGCGGGCTCGAACTGATCGTCGCCGCCTTCAACGACCCCGACATCACGCCGCGCGCGCTGATCGAGACGGGGCTGGATAACGGCGACTTCGCCGCCGGCGAGCGGCTGGGCCGGCAGGTCGCGGCCGCCGCCCGGCCGGGTGCGACGGTGCTGCTGCTGTTCGACAGCGTCGCCGTTCCGGGCCAGTTCCAGCTGCACCACGCCAGCTCGATCGTCGAAGGCTTCGAGGCCGGGTTGCAGGGACTGCCCGTGCAGCTCATCGGCGGCGGCCTGCTGACCGACATGAACCTCTCCGACGGCTGGCTGTTCGACGGCGCGCAGGTGCGCAAGCACGCCGCCGCCGCACTCGTCTTCCCGTCCACCGTCGCTGCCAGCACCGTCGTCCTGCACGGCTGCCGGCCGGTCTCCACTTTCATGGAGATCACCAGGATCGACGGCGCCGAGGTGTTCGAACTCGACCACGAGCCGGCGCTGACGGTGATCGAGCGCATGCTCGGCACGACGCTCGGCGGGGGCGAGGGTCACGACCTGTCGCTGCTCGCGACCCTCGGCCAGAAGCACGGCGACCCGTTCGCGCCGTACAACGAGGACGATTACGTCAACCGGCTTATCCTGACGTCGAATCGTGCGCAGGGCTCGATCACCCTGTTCGAGCCGGACTTTCGCGCGGGCGCGAAGGTGCAGATCATGTCGCGCGACAATTCGCTGATGCTGCAATCGGTGCGCGACGGCGTCGCCCGCGCCAACGCCGGGATCGATCCTGCAACGGCGCTGCTCAACATCTATATCGATTGTGCCGGACGGGCGAGCGCGCGCAGTGGGGCGCACCTGGAGGAAGCAGAGTTGGTGGTCAAGAATCTCAATCGCTCGGTGCCGTTGATCGGGTTCTACTCGGGCGTGGAGATCGCACCGTTCGAGGGCTACAGCCGGCCGCTCGACTGGACCGGCGTTCTGGCGACGCTGCGCCGCAACTGATGGCCGGCGACCCTGCAAGCTCGCTGGAGCGCGAGCTCAACTACTACCGCCGGGAATGCAACGATCTCGGCGCGCGCCTGCTCCGCCTGCAGGAGGAGCAGAGCCAGGCGTTCCGCGAGGCGCGCCGCAGCCGCACGCTGGTCAAGCTGCTGCGCGAGGCCTATCGGCTCGGCGACGTCGGCACCAGCGCGCGCGATGTCGGCGGCCCGATGCTGGAGCTGGTGGTCGACAACGCGCTGTGCGACCGCGCCGCGTTCCTGCGCGAGGAGCCTTGCGGCAGCGGCCAGTTCCTGATCGTCCACGCCATCGGTTTGCCGGCAAGCGCACTTACGGCCGTGGTAGCGGTCGCATCGCCGCCGTCGTTCTTCTACACCTCCTCGCGCGAGCGCGAGGAGGGCGCGCATCCGGTCCTCGCCGTGCTCGACGTGCCGTTCGTGCTGTGGGCCTACGACCGCGCGACCGGGCACGCGCTGGTCATCGGCAACCGGTCCGAGGGCAACGTCAACCGGCCGTTCGAGGTCGGCGACCAGGAGCTGATCGAAGGCGCGCTGTCGATCTACCTCGATGTGCTCAACCGCAAGCACGCCGAGGCGCAGCTGCGGCAGGCCAAGCAGATGGCGGAGACGGCGATCGCCGCCAAGGCCGCGTCGCTGCACGCGCTGGCCGAGGCGGTGCAGCGGCCGCTGGAGGCGATCGCGTCGCTGGTGGTGCGGCTGGCCGAGAAGCACCAGTCCGCGTGCGCGGTCGAGGTGCAGCGCCATGCCGCGGAGATCCAGGCGATCGTGGCGCGTGCGGTCGAAGCGCCGGACGAGGTTGCCGCGCCGGCGCCCTTGTCGCTCGAGTGGCTCGCGGCCGACGACGTCGTGCGTGCCGCGTTGCGCACCACCTATGCCGACTGCCTGCGCCGCGGCGTCGAGGTGAACGCGCGCATGCCGCGCCGGCCGATCGCCATGCTTGCCGACCAGCAGCATATGCGCGACGCGGTGCACAACCTGATCCTGGGTGTGCTCGACATGACCCCGAGCGGCGGGACGATCCGCGTCGAGCTCAGCCGGCGCGGCGACGGCGGCATGGAGCTTTTCATCTGCAACCGTCTCCCCGGCCCGCTGCCGCCGGATTTCCCGGGCACCGTCGAGGGGGTGAGGCCGGGTGCCGACGTCTCCGCCCTGGTATTCGCCCGCAAGGCCGTCGACGCCCACGGCGGCACGCTGATTTTCGAGGACACCGGCAACGGGCTGTCGCAGGCCCGCATGCTGCTGCCGCCGGACAATATCCGCGACATCGACCTGACCACGACGCGGCCGCGGAATTAACGCAGGCCTGCATCTTCCGGTTGAAATTCGACTCGATCTCCGCTCTCATGCCGTGTGGCGGCGGCGCGAGCGGCTGGGATGGAGCGTCTGGCGGATATCGAGCGCGCGAAGGCCTGGCGATTGTGTTGGTCGTCTTCGGCCATCTCGTCGCGCGGCAGGACCCGCTCGGGGTCTCCTGGTACGAGTCGGCCCGGGTACTGATCTACCTCTTCCACATGCCGTTCTTTATGTACCTAAGCGGCTACGTCGCCGGTCTTCGTCCGGTTCCGGAGACGTTCGCCGGCTGGGGCGGACTGGTCCGCCGGCGGGCGGTCCGGCTCTTGCTGCCCTTCGCTGCGTTCGGCCTGCTGATCGTGCTCGCCAAGCTGGGATTGGCTGGTCTGGTGCCCGTGGACAACGCGCCCGACGGCATCGGCGCGGGCTTGCGCGGGCTGTGTGCTGGGCATGTCCAGCAGCCTGGGGGTGAAAGTCCCCTGTGCAACCTGATGGAGGTGAAGCACGAGTGAACCACAAGGGCGGAACCGCGAGGGACCGTCTGAAGGAAGTGTGGAGCGAAATCGCGTCCTGACGAACAGCAACCGGATATCGAGGCAGTCAGGGTCGGAGGAGCGGGCAGCCGATCGCGAAGTCCATATCCATCAAGGACCTTGACTGTAAATCCGGCAGGAGTGCGAGGAAGGCTGATGAACTTACCCCAGGAGATCTGCTCGGCGTCCTTCGGGACTGAGGGGGTCGCAAGGCCCTCTG
>DATEQV010000178.1:0-13043 GCA_035272265.1 Acidisphaera sp.
TCGCCGTCTCCCATGCAAGACTCGCTTCCGGCTGGCGGGCTGCGCCTCTACCGGGAGGGGGTCGAACCCTCTGGATCGCTTCGAAAGGTTTCAGGTTACGTTTCCATTCTCCTTTCCAGGACTTCTCCTGTCGCAAGGGTCATCTTAGCAAACGCGCCGCTACGCCGGGACGATCACCAGTCGGGCCATGCATCCTCGCTCTCCGCCGCGCGCGCGAGCCACGCGCGCACGCCGGACGGGTCGCCGAACGTGTCGGGCACGAACAATCCGGCGCCGCCCATCTCGCGCGCCGTCGCGATGCCGTCCTGATCGGTCACGTCGTCGCCGATGAAGATCGGTTTGCGTCCCGCGAACGGCGGACGGTCCATCAGCACGCGCACCGCCACGCCCTTGTCGGCCGCGGCCGGCTTGACCTCCCACGCCATGCGCGCGGGCATCACCACGAAATCCGGATGCGCGCCGACGATCGCCAGCGCCGCCTCGCGCAACGCCCCCTCGGCGTCCGGCATGGCGCGGTAGTGCAGCACGAAGCCGTGCGTCTTGCGCTCGACGAACGCGCCGGGATGCGCGGCCACCGCCGCCTCGCCGAGCCTGACCCATTCGTCGGGAGCATGCGGCAGGTCCGGGCGGTACAGCTCGGCGCCCGGCGCGAAGCGGTAGGCGCCGCCGTGCTCGCCGGCGGCGGCGTAGGCAATGCCCGGCAGCAGCGCGTCGATCTGCGCCACCGGCCGGCCGCTGATCACCGCCAGCGCGTCGTCCAGCCGACGGCGGACCGCCAGCAAGGAGGCCGGAAGGTCATCCGGCACCGTCACGAGTTCCGGGCGCGGCGCGATGTCGATCAGCGTGCCGTCGAGGTCGAGCAGCAGGGCCGCGCGCGATGGCGCCGGCAGGCGTGGGTGCTGGCTCACGGTCATGTCTCCGGCTTAAAGCTCGCGCAGGGTCGGCGGTTGCGCCGACAGCCGAGCTTATCGGCAGCCGAGCACGCGCACGTCGTAGATCGGATGCTCCAGCATCGAGACCTCGGGCGCCGAGGCGAACATCCAGCCGCTGAAGCCGGGGGCGCCGGGGTGCGGATCCTGGATGACCAGGAAGGCGGCCGAGTCGGCCGGCTGGTTGGGCGGGCGCACGAGGCAGGCCCGCACCGCGATCGACAGCGCCCCATACGAGGCGGTGCCGCCGACGGGGATGGTGAGCGTCTGGTGCGTGGCATCGACCTTGTCGAGCGCCTCGAGCGTCGCGGTGCTCCGCGGCAGCCAGTCGGCCGGCGGCGCCGGCGCGGGGGCCGGTTGCGCGCCCGGCGTAGGGGCGGCCTGGGCTGTCGACAGGAACAGGGCGAACAGTGCGGCGAGCAGCGTCCGCCTCACCGCCGCTTCGGGCTGCGCAGGCCGCGCACCATGTCGGCCAGGATGGCGCGCATCGCGTCCTCGTCGACACCCATCAGCACGGCGTCCTCGAACGCGTCCTGCATCACCTGCGAAAGCTCGGCGTGGTTCTCGGCTAGCATCTTCAGCTTCTCGCGGCACGAAACCGGCGCGCCGTCGGCACCCGGCCAGATCGCAGGCGCACCGATGTCTTCGGCGGCGGTCAATGCGGCGCTCCGCCGCCAGAACCCGTCCCGCCGGTGCCGGTTCCGCCACTCGTGCTTCCACCGCCCATGGTTCCGCTACCCGCGGTTCCGCCACCGGTGATCGTTCCACTGCCTGGGCCGCTCGCCGGCGCCTCATGCTTGCGCTGGTTGTCGGCGAGGTTCGACGCGCTGAAGATGAACTTGCCCAGCAGCTCCTCGATGCTGATCGAGCCCTGGGTGATGGTCAGCGTGTCGCCGGGCTTGAGGTCGGCGGTGTCGCCGCCGGGCCCCAGCGAGAGGTATTTGCTGCCCAGCAATCCGTCGCTGGTGATCATGCCGCTGGTGTCCTTCGGCAGCTTGATCGCGTTGTCGACGCTGAAGCCGACGACCGCCTGATACGTCTGCGGATCGATCCGCGCGCTGGTGATGGTGCCGATCTTCACGCCGGCCAGCCGCACTTCGGAGCCGACGCCGAGGCCGTCGATGTGCTCGAAATCGGCATACAGCGTGTAGCCGCCCACGGTGGTGCGGCCGGAGCTGGAGACGGCGAAGCCGAGGAAACCGCCGGCAACCGCGATCACGACCGCGCCGACGGCCACCTCAGCCCAGTTGCGGCGGGCCATTTACGATTCCGGTGTCCAGGCTTCGTAGTCCCCGGTCGCCGCCGCGCGATGGCCGCCGCGATAGTCGTGGCCGGGCGGGCGGTAGCTCTCGGGCGTGCCGGTCAGGTTCATCTCGTGCGGCGTCTGCCACTTCTGCCGCGCGCTCGCGGGTAGCGGCGTCGCGGTCGTGTAGTGCAGCCAGGCGTGCCATTCGGGCGGGACGCGAGAGGCCTCGGGCGTCGCCTTGTAGAGGACCCAGCGGCGGCGGCGGTAGTTCGGGCCGGGATCGCGCTTCTGCTCGTAGTATTTGTTGCCGTCCACGTCCTCGCCGACGAAGCGGCCATTGAAGTACGTGTTCACGAGCGTGCCGAAGGTGGTCATGGTCCGCATATAGCGGTTCCGGCCCTGTTGGGTCCAGCGACGCGCCGCCAGGAGATATCCACAACATTTTGTGGCCAGCAGCCAGATCATCACACAATCTGGCTTGCCTGCCCACCATGGCCGCCTACGATCCGCCGCATGCGGAACAACAGGCTGCCCGACAACAAGCTCTGGCACGGCGTGCGGCTCCGGCGGATCGCGGCGGGGCTGGATCCCGATGCGCCGCCCCGGGTCGTGACCATCCCTGCCGCCTGGGACGACGACGCGGCTGGCGCCTTCGCGGCTCTCGCGCCCGGCAGCGCGGCGGCCAGTCTGCCCGTCGCGGCCGAGGCTTGGATCGGCCGGGTCGTCGCCCGCGCCGCCGACGCCGGCTTGCCCGAGAGCTGGGCGCCCGGCGGCCTCGCCGACCGACTGCATGCGCTGCTGATCGCCCGGCGCGGCGCGCCCGACGCGCCGATCTGGCAGGGCGAGGCCGATCCGGCGCCGATTTTCGTTTTGCACCTGCCGGCCTTCCTCGCCGCGCACGGGTTCGACGTGGCGGGATTCACCGAGGCCGCCGACTTGGCGACGCTCGCCGCCGCGCTCGCCTGCCCCGGCGCATCGCGGCTGCGCGTCGGTTTTTGCGATCTGGCGGGGCTGCTGGCGGGGCTCGGAATTCGTTACGATAGCGAGGCGGCTCGGGACGTCGCCCGCTGCCTCGCGGCCCTGCTGCGGGCACGTGCGGAGACCGTCTCCGCGGCGCTGGCGGCCACGCTCGGGCCGGTCGCCACGGTCGCCGACTGGGCGGCCGCCCCCGTCGCCTGTGCCGTCGCAGGCCTCGCCGAGGCCGCCGCCGTGCGCCCTGCTGCCGGGACGGGATTGCGACACCTCGGGACCGTCGCGCTCACAAGGCCCGGCCCAGCCGAGGCGCTGCTCGGGGCCGAGACCGGCGGGTATGCGCCCGCCTTCTCGCCGCTCGCCGCCGACGGCCGGCTCACCTACACCGCACGGCGGGCACTGGCGGCGCAGGGGCTGTCGCCCGAGGCCGCCTTGGCCGCGCTGTATGCCGGGCGCGATCCGCTGCCCGTGCCCTCGGCCGAGGCGCAGGCCGAGATGCACGCCGCCCTCGTCCCGATCTTCGACGCGCTGCCCGCGCCGGCCTCCCGCCCCGGTCTCGCTGCCGCCCGCGCCGACATGCCAGCGCGCCATACCGGCTACACGCAGCGCGCCGTGGTCGGCGGGCACCGGCTGTATCTACGCACCGGCGAGTATGGCGACGGGCGGCTCGGCGAGGTCGCGATCACGCTGCCGCGCGACGGGGCGGCGTTCCGCGGGCTGATGGATGCGTTCTGCAGCGCCGTCAGCATCGGCCTGCAGCACGGCGTGACGCTGGACGCGTTCGTCGATGCGTTCGCGCTGACCCGGTTCGGGCCGAGCGGCGCGGTCGAGGGCGATCCGGCGGTGCCCTACGCCACGTCGCTGCTGGACTACGCGTTCCGGCACCTCGCCGCGCACTACCTCGCGCGCCACGACCTGCCGCCCGCCGAGCCGGTCGAGCCGGAGCCGCAGCCGGCCGAGTTGCCGCTGCTGGCCCCCGCCGGGCGGAACGGGCTGCGGCTGGTGTCGGACCGCGGGCGGGGGTGAGGGTAGTGGCCGGCGGCGTGGTGGTACGCGCAGGACAGGTGTTGCCCTCCGCCTGACGCGGCTCTAGCAGCCTCGGATGCTCGACAAGAACTTCGATCCGACCGAGGCGGAGCCTCGGCTGTACGACGGGTGGGAGCGTCGCGGTGCCTTCGCGGCGGACGTGAACTCCGCCGCCACGCCGTACACGATCATGATCCCGCCGCCGAACGTCACCGGCAGCCTGCACATGGGGCACGCGCTGACGTTCACGATCCAGGATGCGCTCATCCGCTTCCGGCGGATGCAGGGACGCGACGCGCTCTGGCAGCCCGGCACCGATCACGCCGGCATCGCCACGCAGCTCGTCGTCGAGCGGCTTCTGGCACAGTCGGGCTCCAACGTCAGCCGGCAGCAGATGGGGCGCGAGGCGTTCGTCGAGCGCGTCTGGCAGTGGAAGGCCGAGAGCGGCGGGACGATCACGCGCCAGCTCCGCCGGCTCGGCGCCTCGCTCGACTGGCCGCGCGAGCGGTTCACGCTGGACCCCGCCCTATCGCACGCGGTGCGCACCGCGTTCGTCACGCTGTGCGACCAGGGCCTGATCTACCGCGACCGGCGGCTGGTGAACTGGGACCCGCAGTTCCAGTCCGCGATCTCGGACCTGGAGGTCGAATCCCGCGAGGTGCGCGGCAACCTCTGGCACATCCGCTATCCGATCGAAGGCCATCCGGATCGCTTCATCACGGTGGCCACCACGCGGCCGGAGACGATGCTGGGCGACGTCGCGGTCGCGGTGCATCCCGAGGACCCTCGCTACGCCGACCTGATCGGGCAGACCGCGTTCCTGCCGCTGGTCGGACGGCGCATCCCGATCATCGCCGATGCGTATTCCGATCCCGAAAAGGGAACCGGGGCGGTGAAGATCACGCCGGCGCACGACTTCAACGACTTCGCGGTCGGCCAGCGCCACGACCTGCCGATGCCCTCCGTGCTCGACCGCACGGCGCACGTCACGCTGGCCGAGATCGACGACGAGCTCGCGTCGATCACCGGCGTGGCCGATCCGCACTTCGTCCGCTCGCTGGACGGCCGCGACCGGCTGGCCGCGCGCGCGGCGATCGTGGCGAAGCTGGAGGAGCTCGGCCTGCTCGACCGCGTCGAGCCGCACGTCCATCAGGTCCCGCACGGCGACCGTTCGGGCGTCGCGATCGAGCCGCTGCTGACGACGCAATGGTTCTGCCGCGCCGACGTGCTCGCCGGGCCGGCGATCGAGGCGGTCGAGAGCGGGCGCACCCTGTTCGTGCCCAGGCAGTGGGAGAACACGTTCTTCGCCTGGCTCCGCGACATCCAGCCCTGGTGCATCAGCCGCCAGCTCTGGTGGGGGCATCGCATCCCGGCCTGGTACGGGCCGGACGGCGAGGTGTTCGTCGCCCACGACGAGGCCGCCGCCGCGGAGCGCGCCCGCGCCCATTACGGGCACGAGGTCGCCCTGGTGCAGGACGAGGACGTGCTCGACACCTGGTTCAGCTCGGGGCTGTGGCCGTTCTCCACGCTCGGCTGGCCGGAGAGCACGCCGGAACTGCGGCGATATTATCCCTCCGACGTTCTGGTCACCGGCTTCGACATCATCTTCTTCTGGGTCGCCCGCATGATGATGCTGGGCATCCATCTGATGGACGACGTGCCGTTCCGCACCGTCTGCATCCACGGCCTCGTGCGGGACGAGCGCGGGCAGAAGATGTCGAAGACCAAGGGCAACGTGCTCGATCCCCTGGAGCTGATCGACCGCTTCGGCGCCGACGCGCTGCGCTTCGCCATCTGCCGGCTGACGGGCCCGGGCCGCGACATCAAGCTCGGGCCGCAGATCGTCGAAAGTTTCCGCGGGTTCGTCACCAAGATCTGGAACGCCGGGCGGTTCCTGGAAATGAACGGCGTCGCGCCCGTGGCGGGGTTCGACACCGCTCGTGTGCGTACGCCGCTCTGCCGCTGGCTGCTCGACGCCGCCAACGCGGCGGTCGCCGAGGCGACGGCGGCGCTCGAGGAGTTTCGCTTCGACGAGTACGCCGAGGCCGCCTACCGGTTCACCTGGAACACGTTCTGCGACTGGTTCCTGGAACTCGCCAAGCCCGCGCTCGCCGACGAGGCGCTGGCGCCCGAGGTCCGCGCCACCGCCGCGCACGTGTTCGGCACCATCCTGCCGGTGCTGCACCCGTCGATGCCGTTCGTCACCGAGGAACTGTGGGACCGTTTCGGCTACGGCGCGCCCTGCTCGCTGATCCGCGCCGAGTGGCCGGGCGCGGTCACGGTCAGCGACGCCGCCGAGGCTGTCGCGGAAATCGACTGGCTGGTGCGCTTCATCGGCGGCATCCGCACCGTGCGGTCGGAGATGAACGTCCCCCCGAGCCAGCTCTCGCCGGTGCTGCTGCGCGACGCCTCGCCCGAGACGCTCGCGCGGGCCGGGCGGTGGATGGAGGCGATCCGGCGGCTGGCGCGGGCCGAGAGCGTGGGGCCGCTCGACGGCCCGTTGCCGCGCGGATCGGCGCAGCTGGTCGTGGACGAGGCCACCGTGATCCTGCCGCTCGCCGGGGTGATCGACCTGGAGGCCGAGCGCCTGCGCCTTGCGCGCGAGCGCGACAAGTCGTTGGCCGAGGCGTCGAAGGTCGCGCGCAAGCTCGACAACCCCGACTTCGTCGCCCGCGCGCCCGAGGAGGTCGTCAACGACAACCGCGAACGGCTCGCCGCCCTGCGCGACGAGGCCGGCCGGCTGGAGCAGGCGCTCGCGCGGCTGAGCTGAGCATCGGCCGGATTGGCGGGACGAACGCCGTCCGCTTGCGACCTCAGTGCCCGGGCGGCGTTGGTGTCGTGCACCCTGCCGAGGCCGTCAGCAGCAAGCCGGCCGTCGTCATCAGGTCGCGACTGGGGGCCGTCGGCGGGACGTGCTGCAGCCCCTCGTCGAGCACCCGGCAGGCTTCGGCGAGCAGGGGCGTGCGGGATGCGTCGGAGTCGGCTGCCTCCGCCTCACGCCTCAACGCGTTGATGAGGCCAGCATAGGCAAGCGGCTGCTCGGACGCGAGCGCGACGGCGACGCGGTACGCATCGGCGGTGCCGGTATATTGAGTCTCAATGAGCAGCATGTTGCCGAGCTGCACGCGATAGGATGGCATCTCGGGGGCCAGGCGGATCGCTTCGTCGGCCGATCGCCGGGCCCGCTCGCGATCCTTCTGCTGCAGATCGTTGCGCAGCCACAAGGCCTCCGCGAGCGCGATCTGATTGGCCGCTGTCTCAGGCGCCTTCGCGGCCGCGACCGCGCATTTGTCGGCGGCTTCGTCGTACCGATGCACCGCGATAAGCCCGTAGCACCAGGCCCGTTGGGGGTAATCGCCGTCGGGATCGAGTTCCGCCGCCCACCTGAACTGCGCCAGGGCGGTGTCGAGACGAGACTGCAGTTCCAACATGATGCCGTAGAAGACGTGCAGGCGGGCGCTGCCCGGGCCGTGCGCCGTCTCGTCCGCGAGCCCGGCGAATTTCCGATCGAATATCGCCCGCGCCTGACTCATCTGGCGTTCGGCTTCGGCATGCATGCTCAGCTGCCGCATCGCCAGACCCAGAACGTTATGGGCGAACGACTCATCCGGCTTGAGGCGAAGTGCTTCGCGCAGCTCCTCCATCGCGGCGGAGGTCTGGCCCTGGTACAGCAGCGTCAGTCCGAGATCGTGATGCGCGACCCAGGCGTAAGGCGGCGGAGCGCCGAACCACGAGAGCGGCGGAGGCAGGCTCGCGCGGTCGGCCATCCTGGCAACCGAAGTGAATTCCCGCGCGGCCGCGCTGTACTGCCAGAGGTCGACTTCGCGCAGGCCGATCAGTAGGCGCGCCCAGGCGCCGTTCTCGTCGTCCTTGCGGTAGCGCTGAACGATGTCGTTCGCGAGGTCCGTCGCGGCTTTCGGATCTCTGGCGTACAATGCCATCGCCGCCTGATATGGACGGACTTCGCGCATCACGGCGTCCGCTCCGTCGGCCCAAAGCTGGGCGAGCTTATCCGCGGCCTGCGGCTTGGACCGGAAGATCAACTGCCCATTCAGGCGCAGCACCAGGACGAGGCTTTGATCGGTGCCGACGAGTTCGCCGTCGATCGTGTTGCGCAACCGGACGCCGAGGAAATGCTGCACGAAGCTGACGAGGCTGGCGACCGAAACGCCCACCGTCGGCACGACGACGTCGGGCGCATCGCCGTGCATCGCGATGGCAGGCGCCTCGGCGCCCCCGCTGGCCGCAGTCTCCGTCAGGACCGCGATCTCGTCGCGCAGGCGCCGCGCCGCGACTTCGGACGTAAGGCCCGATTCGTCGAGGGATTTCGGCACGGCGATGGGTTGGATCTCGGTCTGGTTCGCGGTGACCTCGAGGACCAGCAGGACGAGCAGGATGGTCGCCGTGACGGCGCCGCCGAGGCGTAGTCCGAAGCCCCACATGCCCGCCAGGATCAGGGCCGCCTGCCGCACGCGGCGCTTGATGCGCAGGTAGCGCGAGGGGCGGCGCGCGGCCGCGCGGGGCTGGCTGTCCGCCTGGCCGGACGAAGAATCGTCGCCGCTCTCGACCGCTTGGCGATCCATCCCCCGGGCCCTCCCGCATCCACCGTGCCATGCGATCCGCGTCGAAGGCGAGCGGCGCGGCGTGCAGCCGGCGACCCGGTTCGTCTCGCCGGGCATCTGGGGCTATACTGCCCGCCAACGCCACCCACGCCGCGACCGTAGAACGGCCGGGCAAACAGCGGGCGGCCAAGGAGGGCAACGATGGACCGGAAGGAACGGCACCAGCACCAGAGCGATGCTGGCCACGACAGCGCCGCGACCCAGGACGAGGCCGCGTTGCGGCGGGCCATGCACAAGGTCGCCTGGACCCGCATGTACGGCAGGAACGATGCGGTGAACCCGTTCGTGGACCCCGACCCCGAGTCGACGCACTCCGCGACCAAGCCCGCGGGCGGCCGCAAGCACTCGCGCGGCTGAGCCGGGCAGCGGCGCGCGCGCGTGATCGTTTCGCATGCGCGTCGCTTCATTTTTTTCCACAACCCGAAATGCGCCGGCACGAGCTTCCGCGACGCGCTCGGGCCGTATCACGACGATCCGTTCACGTTCTGGGGCATCTTCGCCGCGCCGTATTTCCGCAACGCGCTGGACCATACGCACATCCGGCTGTGGGAGCTGCAGCAGCTGTTCCCGCGCATCTTCGCCTGCACTGAGACCTACGCGTCGGCGATCTTCGTGCGCAACCCGTGGGAGCGGTTCCTGTCCGCCGTGGACGAGCACTTCAAGAAGTTCCAGCCACAGGTCCCGCTGCGCGACCTGACGCCGGCCGACCAGGTTCGCGTCGTCGAGCAGTTCGTCGAACAGCTGCTGAACGTCGGCAACATCACCACGCGCTGGCAGCTGGTGCATTTCTCGCCGCAGCTGTGGCAGATCCTGATCGGCGAGCGGATCGTGCCCCGCGCGATCATCCCGATGATCGAGGGTGAGGACTATTTCGGCCGCGCGTTCGCGGGATTGGGCGTGCCTGGCGTGCAGGTGCCGTGGCACAACCGCTCGCCGGGGCGGCTGCTGCACCTGCTCGAGTCGCCGAAGGTCGACGGCTTCGTGCGCGAGTTCTATGCGCTCGACCTGGCGTTTTTCGAGGGACGCGCCGATCTGGCGGCGCTGGCGCGCAAGCTTGCCTGACCGTGACTTGCCAACCGCTACGCGCTCGGTCAGCAGGGTGCTGCGTCACGAAAAGGATTCGCGCATGACCGCCGTGCAGGCCGTGCTGATCGCCATCCTGCAAGGGGCGACGGAGCTGTTTCCGGTCAGCTCGCTCGGCCACGCCGTGGTGCTGCCGGCGGTGTTCGGCGCGGGGGTGGATCAGCGGGCGCCGTCGTTCCTACCGTTCCTGGTCATGCTGCACCTGGGCACCGCGGCGGCGCTGCTGATCTTCTTCGGCCGCGACTGGTGGCTGATCGCGACCGGCCTGCTGGGCATCGGCACCGCGCACCAGGTGAGCGAAAGCCGGCGCGTGTTCGTGCGCATCGTGGTGGCGACCATCCCGGCGGTGATCATGGGTTTCGTCTTCGAGAAGTTCCTACGCGGGCTGTTCGCCTCGCCGGTGGTGGCGGCGGCGTTCCTGATCGTCAACGGCGCGATCCTGTTCGGTGCGGAGCGGCTGCGCGGGCGCGCCTCGGCCGAAGAGCACCGCAAGCTGGCGAGCCTAAGCAACGCCGACGCGCTGATGGTCGGCTGCTGGCAATGCCTGGCGCTGATCCCGGGGATTTCGCGGTCGGGCGCGACGATCGTCGGGGGCTTGCTGCGCGGGTTCGACCACGCGGGGGCGGCGCATTTCTCGTTCATGATCGCCACGCCTGTCATCCTCGGTGCGACCGTGCTGGAAGTGCCGAAGCTGCTGCATGAGACGGTGCCGGCGGGCACGTTCGAGCTCGCCGCGCTGGCCGCAGTGGTGGCCGGGGTGACGGCCTTCCTCAGCACTTGGGCGCTGATGCGCTGGTTCCGCAACCACGACCAATGGGCGCTGGACCCGTTCGCGTGGTACTGTGCCGCATTGGGCGCGGTGTGTCTGGGCGTGTTGCTGATCGGGTGATGACTGGGTTGTTTGTGACTCGTCATTGCGAGCGGAGCGAAGCAACCCAGGGCCGCGTGACGAAGCGTCTGTCACGCGGCCCTGGGTTGCTTCGTCGCGTCGCTCCTCGCAATGACGGATAAATTGTCGGAGACGTTGATGCGATTGCGAAATCTGCTGCCGGCCCTCGCGCTTCTGCTGTGTGCCGCCTCGCCGGGCAATCTGGCGTCGGTGCCGCTTTCGCGCGACATCCCGGGCTGGATGCCGCGGCACGAGGCGAAGGTGGCGGAAAGCAAGTCACAGCATCCGACGCTCGTCTGGCTCGGCGACAGCATCACGCAGAACTTCGAAAAGCCGGACTGGGCGCCGGTCTGGACGCGGTTCTACAGCGACCGCAACGCGATCAACCTCGGCTTTTCCGGCGACACGACGGCGCATGTGCTGTGGCGGGTGGAGAACGGCGAGCTGGACGGGGCGGACGCCAAGGCGATCGTGGTGCTGGTGGGGGCGAACAACCTCGGGCTGGTGCACTGGAACGCGGCCGAGACGGTGCGCGGGATCGACGCCATCATCGCAGCCCTGCGCCAGCGTGCCCCGCACGCCGCGATCCTGCTGATCGGCACGCTGCCGCGCGAGGGCGACGCGTGGGTCGAGGACAACCAGCGCGAGATCGTCGCCGAGTTGGCGAAGAAATATGCCGGCCAGCCGGGGATCTTCTTCTTCGACCCCGACCCGATCTTCGCGCCCGGAGGACGGATCGACGAGCACCTGTACGCCGACCCGGCCGGGCACGCGCTGCATCCGAACCCCGAGGGCATGACGCACATCGCCGAGATGATCGAGCCCACGCTCGCCAAGGTGCTGGGCGACAAGGTGCACCACGCCGAGTAGCGCCTTGCCGCCGCGCGTCCGCGTGCGAGGATGCGGCGGTTCAGGGGAGGACGCAGCAATGGCCAAAGTAGCGGTGGTGACGGGGGCAGGCAGCGGCGTGGGGCGCGCGGCGGCGCTGGCATTGCTCGGCGCGGGCTGGACGGTGGCGCTGGCCGGGCGCCGCGCCGACGCGCTGGAGGAAACGGCCGGGATGGCCACCGGCGGCAAGCCGATCGCCGTGCGGGCCGATGTGAGCGACCCGGACTCCGTCGCCAGCCTGTTCGCACGCGTGCACGCGGAGGCCGGGCGGCTGGACGCGCTCTTCAACAACGCCGGCGGCAACGTGCCGAGCACCAATTTCGGCGACCTGACGTTCGAGCAGTGGCGCCGGGTGGCCGCCGTCAACCTCGACGGCATGTTCCTGTGCGCCAACGCCGCGTTCCGCGCGATGCGCGACCAGTCGCCGCAAGGCGGACGGATCATCAACAACGGCTCGATCTCGGCGCACGCGCCGCGGCCGGGGAGTGCGGCCTACACCGCGACCAAGCACGCGGTGACCGGGCTGACCAAGTCGATCGCGCTGGACGGGCGGCCGTACGACATCGCCTGCGGGCAGATCGACATCGGCAACGCCGCCACACCGATGACCGCGCGCATGGCGGGCGGCGTGCCGCAGGCGAACGGGACGATGATGCCGGAGCCGACGATGGACGTGGCGCATGTCGGGCGCGCGATCCTGTTCATGGCGGACATGCCCGCGGACGCCAACGCGCTGTTCCTGACGCTGATGGCGACGAAGATGCCGTTCGTCGGGCGGGGGTGAGGCCGCGCGAGTCCGGGCCGCGCTGGTGCTGACGGCAGCGGCCGTCAGGCCGGCGCGCTGACCGCGCTCGCTGCCGGCGCCGCCGCATCCGGCGCGGCGCTGTGCAGCTGGCGCCACAGGACCTTTGCCGCACTATACGTACGCTCGCCAATGACGACGTCGAGCAACTCGTTCATGCGGATGCCCTGGTTCGGGACCGTGTCCGCCAGCCACTTCTCGCCCAGCCCCCTGATCGCGAGGATGTCGCTGCGTGCGACGGCGTCCATCCCGAGATGGGAGAGCTGGCGGAACTCCGCATCGGTGAGGCCCGCGAGCCGCCACCCGCCATCGACGAGCTGCGCCTGCACGACCGGGTTGAGCCGCACCACACGGTGCGACGGCGAGCCCGGCTTGCACTTGCCGCCGAGCGCGACGTGCGCGTCGTACGAGGCCGCGTCGGGCGGGTCGTCCATGATGGCGGCCGCGAGCTTCTTGGTGTCGTTGGCGAAACCCGGCTCGGTCTCGACGACGGCGAGCGAGGCGGGCGGCTTCGGGTCGGCCCAGAGCGGCGCGCGCCGCACCGTGCCGGTGCCGATCGACAGTGCGATGATGGTGCGTGCGCCGA
>DATEQV010000179.1:0-7919 GCA_035272265.1 Acidisphaera sp.
GAGGAGCGTCCGTCGCAGTAGCCATCAAGTGCAGTGGCGATCGCCGCGGCCGTCCCACCCGGCACCGCGAGCCGGAACGCGTGGTGGTCGCGCCGGCGTGCGGCCCCGCGTATCAGCGCCGCAGCATCGGGACCGGTCTCATCCTCGGCGCTCGCCAGCACCGCGCGCCAGTTGCCCGCCAGTTCGCGCAGCGCGGCGTCCGAGCGGGCCGACAGCAGGAGAGGCGGACATCCATCGATGCCGGAGTCACCCTCGGGTGGTTGCGGGATCGGCGCGGGTGCGAGGATCGCGTGCGCGTTGGCGCCGCCGAAGCCGAAGCTGTTCACCCCAGCCACGAGGTCCGAGCCGTGCGCCTCGTTCGGCAGGATCACCGCGTCGCTGGCGACGCCGAGATTCAGCCGGTCGAAGTCGATCTCCGGATTCGGGGCCTCGTAGTTCAGCGATGGCGGCAGCACACGATGCTCCAGCGCCAGCATCGCCTTCAGGAGTCCGGCCAGGCCGGACGCGGGCTCGAGATGCCCGATATTGGTCTTAACCGAGCCGATCGGCAGCGGCGTTCGCCTGGCCTGCCCCAGCACTTCGCCGAGTGCGGCCGCTTCGATCGGATCGCCCACCGAGGTCCCGGTGCCGTGCGCCTCGACGAAGCCAAGCCTGTCCGGGGCGATGCCCGCATCGGTGTAGAGGCGCGCGAGCAGCGCCGCTTGCGCCGTTTGGCTGGGGAACGACAGGCCGGGCGTCCTGCCGTCGCTGTTGGTGCCGGTGGCGAGAATGGTCCCGCGTATGTCGTCGCCGTCGGCGATCGCTGCGGCAAGCGGCCTAAGCAGCAGCATCACGCCGCCTTCGCCGCGTACATAGCCGTCGGCCCGGGCGTCGAAGGCGAAGCAACGCCCGGCGCGCGACAGCATTCCGGCGCGGGAGAAGCCGACGAACGGGAACGGCGACAGAGTCATATTGACACCGCCGACGAACGCGCAGTCGGTCCGGCCGCGGCGCAGATCCTCGCACGCCAGGTGAAGGGCCACGAGCGATGACGAGCACGCGGTGTCGACGACGAAGCTTGGACCGCGCAGGTCGAGCAGATAGGAAATCCGGTTGGCGAAGATGCTCAGCGTGTTGCCGAGCATGAAGTGGGGGTCGGCCGAAGCCGGATCGCCCCATCGGAGGTTGGCGTATTCTGTCGCCGAGGCGCCGATATAGACGCCGGCCCCGCTTGCCTTCAGCGACCGTGCCGTCAGCCCGGAATCCTCGAGCGCCTCCCAGGCGAGCTCGAGCAGCAGCCGCTGCTGCGGATCGATCTGTCGTGCCTCTCGCGCGGAGAGCGAGAAGAACTCCGCGTCGAAAAGATCGATCCCGGAGAGAAGACCGGCCCGCCACGTGTAGCTCTTGCCCGGCTCGGCAAGGCGCGGATGGTAGTAGTGCCTGGTGGCCCAGCGTGTCTCGGGCACGTCTGCGATCGCGTCGCGGCCATCGATCAGCAGCGACCAGAAGTCCTCGATCGTTGCGGCGCCGGGGAGCCGGCAGGAGGCGCCGACGATGGCGATCGGGTCCTCCGGCATCAGTCGGCCCTTCCTGTCGTCGTCATGTCGCCGCGCCCACGCGGCGACCGTTCCGGCTCATTCATCGTCGAGGCTGTATAACGGCTCAGCCGAGACAGGGCCACCGCTCGTCATCAGAGCCCCGCCGCCGATCGGCTCCAAGCCCCGCCGACTCTCGGCTGCATTCTGGGCAGCCAAGTCGTAAAGCAGCCCGGGCAGGTCGTACGCGGCGAGATCGCGGGCCGTGCCGGCCGCCGGCGGAACGCGTCCGAAGTCGCGAACGAAGTAGTCCGTTTGCGTATCGGCGAGTCCGGGCGACGCGAAGATCCCCGGAAGGCCGGGCTGGTTATCCCCGTAGGCGGCAAGCACCGCTGCACGGCGCTCGAGCACGGGCGCATCGCCCATCAGCGCGAACATCCCGTCGCTGTCGCGCAGCCCGTCGAGGAAGTCCTGCAACCCCGCCTCCGGCCCATCCTGCCAAGGCCCGTGATTGCCCATCGAGATCGCGAACACGAAGACCGGCCTGCCGTCCGCGTTCAGGAGGTCGAGCACGAACCGGGCGAGTGCGCGGTCGCTGACATAGCCGCGCTGCCGTTCGGCTCCGGCGAAAGCCTCCTCGCCGATGAAAGCGTCGAACCCCAGGCAGCGCATCGCCACATCGCGGCGGTAGAAACGGCGCGAGTACGGGTGCACGCAGACGGTGCGATAGCCGATCGCGCGCAGCCGCCACGCGAGGGAATCGACCGGCCGCCGGGCGAACGCCCAGTACGGATTGAAGCGGTCGAAGCCGAGCGCTTCGTCCGGCAACCCCGTCAGCGCGGTGAATTCGGCGCGCATCGTGTTGGCGCCCCAGCAGGGGACCGACAACCGGCCGTGCGACACCGAGCGGGCGCAACACCGGTCCCAGCCGGCAAGCAGGTCGGGAGGGAGCGACGGCGACACGCGCCGCGGGTCGAAGAACGATTCCACCTGCAACAGCACTACGGGGCGGAGTGCCGCCCCGGTCGCCTGCGTGCGGGCGAGAGCGGGCGCCGGTCGTACCGCCGCGCGCCGGCCGGGCCGTTCCCGGCGAGCGATGACGCTGTAGGTCAGCAGGCAGGCGAGCGGTCCCAATTCGGCGGTGTCCCTGGTCGGGTCGCCGGAGGGGCCGAGCCGCGCCAGACAAGATGAGGCGAGCCCGAGCAGCGGCGGGAACCAGAGCCCCGCAGCAAGCGCCGCTGCTAATCCCTCGACACCGGCAACCGGCAGGATGCGGGGCCAGGACGGCTCGGCCAGCAACACGCCGCCGAAGCCGATCGCGACGAGCGCGCCGCCACCGTACACCAGGGCAGGGCCGGCGAACGGAAGATACAGCCGGGGATGCGTGAAGACCTGGACCAGTTCGGCCGCATCCGAGAAGACCACCGGTTCCAGCAGCACCGCCCGCTTGGTGCGGTCAGCAAGCGCCAGCCCCAGCAGCAGGCCGAGGACCAGCACGCCGGCACCGAGCGGCCGGGCGGTGATCGCGAAGGCCACCGCCCACATCACGCCGACAGGCATCAGGTCGAGCGCTGTCGCCACGAGACCCGTGCGCCGTGTGCCGGCGATCCGCCGGAGCACGACCCAGGCGAGCAGCGGCAGCGCCGCTCCGGCCAGCACGCGGGCATACTGGCTCATCGCCCTCCTCTCCGCTCTCAGTAGCGCGACAGCAATTCATCCTGGGCCAGACGGGCCACCAGGACGTGGTCGAATGCATCACCATAGGCCCGCAGCACCGAGTTGCGCCTGACTTCCTGGTCGCGCTTGCGCCATTTTCGGTCGCCATCCCCGATCTCGCGCGCATAGCGGATTGCGGGCTCCTGCACCACGCCGATGCGCAGGCCGGCGGCGCGCGCCTTTGCCAGGAACTCCCAGTCCAGCGCCGGTCCGGAGGCACTCGCCTCGAAGCCGCCGAGACGAAGAAAGTCGTCTCGCCGGACGGCCATCGCGGTATCTCCGAATCCGTTGAAGAACAGTCCCGCGCTGCCCGCATCCCCGAGGAACAGCAGGCGGGCGCTGGCCCGACCCTGTTCCGGATCGCCATCGTGAAGGTCGAGGCACGTCACGACGAGGTCGAAAGCGCCGGCCGAGAGCGCGTGCAGGAGCCGGGAAAGTCCGCCGGGCGCGAAGACGTTGTCGTCGTCGAGGAAGACAAGGGCCTCGCCCGAGGCTTGCTCCGCCGCCAGGTTGTACGCCGCCGCTTGCAGCACTGGCTGCTCCAGCCGGAGCAGCCGCAACCGACAAGCGGCACCGCCTCCGCGCGCGTCCGACGCGAGACTGTCCAGATACGTGCGGGCCTTCTTGTCGCCGCTTGCATTGTCGACGACCAGCACATCGTGGGCCAGGCCAGGATGCGCGTCCGATTGCGCCGCGGCCGCGAGGCTGCGGAGCGCGCGTTCCAGGCAGTGCGGCCGATTCTGCAGTGCGGCCGATTCTGATGCACGATGCAGACGCTGGCGGAGGGCTCGGGGCGCCGCGGGAATGGCCGGCGCTGGGCCGCCGCCTCCTGCAAAAGCGCCGGCCACGTCGTCTGCTCCGGTGCGGCAAGCACACCCGCTCCCAGCGAGAGTGCGTGCCTCAGCAGCGGCAAGAAATCGCCCGGCTCAGCCGCCCACGCCGCCGGCACGCCGGCGAACGCAAGTTGGGTCCTGAGCACGTCGCAGGCCTCGCCGCAGCCGAACACGGGCAACACTCCGGCGCCGCCGAGCAGGCCCGCCACCGCCGACTGCGTCGGGGCGTCCTCGACACGGAAGTCGAATGTCCAGGCCTGTGCGCGGATGCCGAGCAGGGTCTTGCTCAGCCCTGGCGCGTCATCGCGCATCGGCCCGAGAAAGCTGACCCGACGTGTGCCCAACACTCCGCTGCGATCCAACGCCTCGATCGCATCGAGGAAGTGAGGCAGGCCTGACCCCGACGTGGCCGGACCGATGAAGGCGATGTCGGTGATCGCATCGGCAGGCAGCCAACGTCGGCCTGTCTGCCGGCCGGTGCCGGGCAGCACGCCGATCCGCGCCCGGGGGGCGTCTGCGCCGATCGCCAGCACACGCTCGAGCGCCGACGGTCCCGAGGCTACGAGTCCGTCCGCGAGACGCAGACACGCGCGTTCGAGCGCGTCGTCGACCAACGTGCCGAGCCGGACGCGGCAAGCCGGTTCGTTGCATGCCCGCCAAGCGGCCGGCGCCTCGCACCACAGCAGGACCGCCGTGTGCGCCAGCGCTTCACCCGTCGCGCGTGCCATCAGCAACGGCTGGAGGATGCCGCCGCCGAGCGGTGCCAGGAGCACGTCGAACTCGGTCCGGCGCAGCCTTGCCGCCAGGGCGTAGCCGTCGCGGAGGGTCTGTGTGTCGGACGCCGCCTCGGCGGCGGCGAGCAGCGGGACGCCGGCCTCGGCCGCTTCCGCAGCGTCGATCAGCTCCGCCGTCCAGCCCGCTGCCGTCAGAGCCTGCGCGATCGCGCCGAATGCCTGCCGCACTGCGTCGTCGCGCCACGGATCGGCCGGCGGCGGCAGGATGAGTCCGGCTTTCACCCCGCGATCTCGAGCAGGACCGTGCCGCGCGCGAGGTCCAGCAGGCGGACAACCTGGCCCGGTCCCGGACGTCCCCTCGCGAACGAAAATCCGTTGAAACCGTCGCGGCCGCGCCGTCGCAGTTCGGGACGGTAGAGGCACGCGCGGGCTTGCCCGAGGGTTCCCTCGGCACTGCTCAAGCCGAGCACAGGGCGGTGCGAAGGGTTGGCAAGGTCGATCGCCCAGCCGGTCAATCGCCAATCCCCCGGGACTTGCCGATCCACGGCGACCTGCAGCACCCCGTCATCGGCCTGCGCCAGTACGGCCGGCGAGGCGAGGATCGCCGGACTGCCGGGCAGTTCGGTGCCGAGGTCATCCCACCAGCAGCGTATCTTGCGCGCGCCGGCGAAGCGCACCAGCGGGATGGCGAAGCCGGCATACCCGTCGCCGTGACCAGCATCCTGGACATCGGCCCGATACCGCTCGGCCGTCGCCACCGCCTCGGCACCCGTGTCGGCCCGAAGCCGAACCATCGCACGCCAGCGCGGACGGCCGGGATCGAACGCCCAGCCGACCACCGCATCGTGGCGCCGACCCTCGAAGCGGCCGAGCCGGGTCACCGGTCGAGAAACCAGCGCCACGTCTTTGCCAGTCCGTCGGCGAGCGGGGTTGACGGCTCGAACCCCAGTTCGCGTCGCGCCTTGGAGATGTCGCACCACGTGGCGTGAACCTCGCCCGCCCGCGCCGGCTCGTAGCGGACCTCGACCGGGTGGGGTGCGACGGCCTGGCGGATCGCGTCGATCAGGGCGGTCACCGATACCGGACGCCCCGAGCCAAGCTGGATCACGCCGCTCGTCGACGAAGACAGCCCGCGGACGATGCCGTCGCACAGATCCTCGACGAACACGAAATCCCGCACCTGCGACCCGTCGCCATAGACCACCAGCGTCTCGCCTTGCAGCACGCGCTTGAAGAATGCCGCTACCACGCTGCCCTTGTGAAAGGACCGCGGCCCATAGACGTTGGAGAACCGCAGCGAGAGGGTGTGGAATCCGAAACTGCCGGAATAGGCCGCGCAATAGCCCTCGGCCGCGAGTTTCGAGGCGCCGTACGGCGACACCGGGCGGGGCACCATCTCCTCGTGCACCGGCGGCGAGACCTCGCCCAGGATCGCGCCCCCGGTCGAGGCATTGACGAGCCGCCGGACACCGCGCGCGCGCATGGCCTCGAGCAGCGTGAAGGTGCCTTGCACGTTGACGTCGAAATTGCGTGCCGGGTCGGCGATCGACTCGATCACCCGCGTGTCCGCGGCGAGATGCACCACGGCGTCGACACCATCGAGCGCGGCGTGGACCGTGTCGCGATCACGGATGTCGCCGCAGACGAATTCGCCGCCGAACGCGCCGAGATGCTCGCGCCGGCCGAGCGATTCGTTGTCCAGGACACGCACGCGCATGTCCGGCATCGTGCCGAGTCGGGAGATGAGGTTGGTGCCGATAAAGCCGGCGCCGCCGATGACGAGCAGGTTCACGCAACCAGCGCCGTGTGCGGCGCGTCGAAGATCGACATCTCGCCGCGGCGCCGCCACGGGTTCCAGGCGAGGCGAGCGGATTCCAGGGAGTCCATCGCGGTCCAGTACAGCGACGCCTTCCGTCGCCCGAGCGGGCCGATCGACCAAGGGTCCAGCCCGTTCCAGGGCAGGAATGGACTCCGCCGCGCGAAGCCCCACACCTCGACCCTGCTCGACGGCCGCGTGCTGCCGCCGCGGGCGTGGAAGCCGAACGTGTCGGCGACGACGAGCGTATTGGCGGGAACCGGCAACTTCATTGGCGGCGGCAGGCCGAGCTGTTCGATCATATCCACCGAAATCCGAAACGAGCCGTGCCTCGTGTTGCCGTCGCCCGCGCCGGCGCTGACCGCAACGCTCATGCGTTGCTCCCAGTCGAGCCGGGCCTGGGTCAGCCGATGCGAGCCCGGCACGTACACGAACGGACCGTCCTCCTCGGCCACGTCGGTCAGAAAAAGCCATGCTTTCGCGGTCGGATGGAAGGTATCCGCGGTGCTGGCGGTGGCGATCACTTGGCACACCCTGCTGAAGATCCAGCCTGGCTATGACCATTTGCCTCGCGTATTACTTGTGGTTCGTCGCCGCGGACCAGTACGTCGCCGAGTTCCGCTACTCGGTCAACCAGAGCACGCCGGCGCTGCCCGGAACCGCCACGCCGCAGGTCGGCATGAGCCAGGCTGCGGGCGCGCTGTCCAACCTCGCCTCGATGATGGGCGGGTCGTCCGCCGCGGTCACGCCGGGAGCGTCGCAGAACTTCGTCGTCGCCGACTACCTGACGAGTCAGCAGGCGGTCGACGACCTGCAGAGACGGATCGACGTCAAGAGCCTTTACTCCCGGCGCCAGATCGACTGGTGGAGCCGCTTCGACCCATCCAAGCCCATCGAGAACTTCCTGCAGTATTTCACCTGGTACCTGTACTCCGACTACGATCAGGTGACCGGCCTCGCGGTGGCCAGAGTAAGAGCGTTCACGCCGCATGACGCGTGGCTGATCGCCAGTACGATGGCCAAGCAGGCGGAAGGCGTGGTCAACGAAGTGAACACCCGCGCCAACCAGGATGCGGTCCGATTCGCGGAGAACGAGGCGGCACAGGCACGGCTCAAGCTGGACAAGGTGAACGCGGAACTGCTGCAGTTCCGTACCGAGGAAGCGACCGTCAACCCGTATACAAGCCTCGTCAGCACGAACACGCAGATGGATCTGATGCTGCGGACCAATCTGGTCTCGCTCCAGACGCAGCTCGGCTCCTTCACGCAAGGCGGCGCGCCCGCGAACTCGCCGGCGGCAAAAGCG
>DATEQV010000180.1:0-14174 GCA_035272265.1 Acidisphaera sp.
TGGACTCTCGCGTGGTGCCCGACCTCGCGGAACGCCTGCCCGGACGGGGAATGTGGTTGAGCGCGCGTCGCGATGTGCTAGAAGGCGGGCGCGTCCAGGGAAAGCTGGCCGGATGCTTCGCGCGGGCTGCAGGCAGCCCCGTGACAGTGCCCCCCGACCTCTCCTCCGTGCTGCGGGAAGGCCTCGCTCGGCGCATCGGCGAGCATCTCGGCCTTGCTCGCCGCGCGGGCCAGACGGTGGCCGGCTTCGAGAAGGCGCGGGAATGGCTGCGCGCCGGGCGCGCGGGACTGGTGGTGCAGGCGGCCGACGGCAGCCCGGACGAACGACGGCGGCTGCTGGGTGGAGCGGACGTGATCGCGGTGGCGCCGCTGCCGGCGGCGGCCCTCGGTTCGATCTTCGGACGTGACCACGTCGTGCATGTGGCGGTCGCCCCGGGGCGGTTGGCCGAGCGGATACGGATCGACGCCGGCCGGCTGGCCGGGGTGACCGGCGAAGAAGACCTGACGAAGAAGATCGGGCCCGACAACGGGTCCAAGGGTGACGAACGGATCGAGTGATGAGCGAAGGCAACGACCCGGATACCGCGAAAGGCCGGCTGTCCCTGCGCCCCGCAGGACGGCTCGAGCTTGGCCGCACCGTTGACGCCGGATCGGTCAGGCAGAGCTTCAGCCATGGCCGCTCGAAGGTCGTGCAGGTCGAGGTGCGCAAGACCCGCGCCCCCCGCCCCGGCGCCCCCGCGCCGGGTGCCCCAGGCACGCCGGCGGGCGCACCGGCGGCCACGGCGCCCGCTGCCGCCCCGGCCGCGCGCGCGCCGTCGGCAGGGCGCGCCCCTGCGGGCGCCAACCGGCAGCTGACACAGACCGAGCTTGCCGCCCGCCAGCGCGCGCTTGCCCAGGAGCAGCGCGAAGCGGCCAAACGCGAGGCCGAGCGCCGCGAGCAGGAGAAGATCTCGATCCTCTCGGCCGCCGAAGAGGCGCGCCGCCGCGAGGAGGAAGCCCGCAAGGCCGCCGAAGAGGAGGCCCGGCAGGCCGCCGAGGCCGAAGCGCGCCAGCAGGCCGAGGAGGCCGCGAAAGCCGTCGAGGCGGCACCTGCGGCCCCCGCAACGGCTGCGCCGGCCGTCGCCCGTGGCGCCGCAGAGCAGCGCCGCAAGCCGGCCGGACCGGCGACCACGGCGACGCCCGCCACGCCGACGCAGACCCTGCGCCTGCGCCCCACGCGCCCCGGCGAGGACGAGGACGAGGCCCGCCCCGTCCGCCGCCCAGGCGCCGCTCTGCCGCCGCGCAAGCCCACCGTCGTCGCCCCGAAGAAGGGCGCGGACGACCGCCGCCGTGCCGGCCGCATCGACGTGCAGGCCGCCATCGAGGGCGAGGACGAGCGCACCCGCAGCCTCGCCAGCCAGCGCCGCGCCCGCGAGCGCGAGCGGCGGCAGGCCGACCTGGAACTGCTGCGCAGCGATCAGCTCAAGGTCGTGCGCGAAGTCGTGCTGCCCGACACGATCACCGTGCAGGAACTCGCCAACCGCATGGCCGCGCGCGCGCCGGAGGTCATCAAGGCGCTGATGAAGCTCGGCGTGATGGCGACCATCACGCAGACGCTGGACGCCGACACCGCCGAGCTGGTGGTGCAGGACTTCGGCCACCGCGTGCGCCGCGTTTCCGAGGCCGATGTCGAGCAGGGCCTGGAAGGCGCGGTCGACGTGGACGCCGAACTGCAGCCGCGGCCGCCCGTGGTGACCATCATGGGCCATGTCGATCACGGCAAGACCAGCCTGCTCGATGCGCTGCGTTCCACCGACGTCGCCGGCGGCGAGGCGGGCGGCATCACCCAGCACATCGGCGCCTATCAGGTGACGCTGCCCACGGGCGACCGCATCACCTTCATCGACACGCCGGGCCACGAGGCGTTCACCGCCATGCGGGCGCGCGGCGCCAGCGTCACCGACATCGTCGTCCTGGTCGTCGCCGCCGACGACGGCGTGATGCCGCAGACCATCGAGGCGATCCGCCACGCCAAGGCGGCCGGCGCGCCGATCATCGTCGCCATCAACAAGATGGACAAACCCGACGCCAACCCCGGCCGGGTGCGCAACGAGCTGCTCAGCCACGAGATCGTCGTCGAGGAGCTCGGCGGCGAGACGCAGGACGTCGAGGTGTCGGCCACCAAGCGGACCGGCCTCGACAAGCTGCAGGAGGCGATCCTGCTGCAGGCCGAGATCCTCGACCTGCGCGCCAACCCGGAGCGCTCGGCCGAGGGCTCGATCATCGAGAGCCGGCTGGACCGCGGCCGCGGCCCGGTGGCGACGATCCTGGTGCAGAAGGGCACGCTGCATGCGGGCGAGATCATGGTCGCCGGTGCCGAGTGGGGCCGCGTCCGCGCGATGCTCGACGACAAGGGACGCCCGCTGAAGGACGCCGGCCCATCGACGCCGGTCGAAGTCCTCGGCCTGTCCGGCGTGCCCAGCGCCGGCGAGCCGTTCGTGGTCGTCGAGAACGAAGGGCGCGCGAGAGAAGTCGCGGAATTCCGCACCCGCAAGCTGCGCGACAAGACGGCCGCAGGCGTGGCTGCGACGCGCGGCACGCTCGACGAGATGCTCGCCCGCATCGTCGCCGGCGAGCAGAAAGAGGTCGCCGTCGTGATCAAGGCCGACGTGCAGGGCAGCGCGGAGGCGATCCAGGCCACCGTGCTCAAGCTCGCGCACGAGGAGGTCAAGGTCCGCGTGCTGCACGCCGCCGTCGGTCAGATCACGGAATCCGACGTGCAGCTCGCCAAGGCGAGCAGCGCGGTGATCGTCGCCTTCAACGTGCGCGCGACCTCGCAGGCGCGCGAGCTCGCGCAACGCGAAGGCGTCGATATCCGCTACTACTCGATCATCTACGAAGTCGCCGACGACATCGAGAAGCTGGTGCGCGGCAAGGTCGCGCCGAAAGCCCGCGAGAAGTTCCTCGGCTACGCCGAGATCCGCAAGGTCTTCGACATCACCAAGACTGGCAAGGTCGCCGGCTGCATGGTCACCGACGGCGTGGTCAAGCGCGGCGCCGGCGTGCGCCTGCTGCGCGACAACGTGGTGATCCACCAGGGCGAGCTGACGCAGCTGAAGCGCTTCAAGGACGACGTGCGCGAAGTGGCGCGCGGCTACGAATGCGGCCTCAGCTTTGCCAACTTCCACGACCTGCAAGAGGGTGACGTCGTGGAGTGCTACGAGACCGAGATGGTGCCCGGATGAACGCTCAACTGAAGCCGCCCAGCCAGCGGCAGCTCCGGGTGGCGGAGGAAATCCGCCACCTGCTCGCCGACCTGTTCGCGCGCACGGAGTTCCGCGACCCCGACCTGAAGGACGCGCAGATCACCGTCACCGAGGTGCGCGTCGGCCCCGACCTGAAGCGGGCGACGGCGTACGTCGCGCGTCTCGGCCGCAAGGATATCGACGCGCTGCTGCCGGCGCTGCGCCGTGCGACGCCGTTCCTGCGCGCGCATGTCGCGCACCTGCTGCGGCTGAAGTTCGCGCCGGACCTGACGTTCCAGCCGGACCACGCGCTGGACGAGGCGATGAAGATCGACACGCTGCTGCACCGGCCGGAGGTCGCGCGGGATCTGGCGCCGAATGCGGCGCCACCGTCCACGACGGCGCCCGGCCCGGCAGCCGGCGAGGCGAAGACCAAGGCCACCGCCGCTCGTCGTCGCTGACCGCCGCCGCCGTCGCGCTCATGTCACGCCGCAAGCCGCGCGGCCGCCCGCTCGACGGGTGGCTGGTCGTCGACAAGCCGCCGGGACCGACCAGCACGCAGACGCTCAATCGCGTCCGCCGCTGCTTCGGCGCGGCGAAGGCCGGGCACGGCGGCACGCTCGATCCGCTGGCCACGGGTGTTCTGCCGATCGCTTTCGGCGCCGCCACCAAGACCGTTCCGTATGTCATGGACGGAACCAAGGTGTACCGGTTCACGCTGCGCTTCGGCGAGGCACGCGACACCGACGACGCCGACGGGCAGGTGATCGCGACCAATCCGCACCGGCCGACCGACGACGAGATCCGCGCCGCGCTGCCCGCCTTCATCGGCGACATCATGCAGCGCCCGCCCGCCTTCTCGGCGCTGAAGGTGGCCGGCGAGCGCGCCTACGACATGGCCCGCGAGGGCCGCGCGCCCGACCTGCCGCCCCGACCGGCGCGCATCGACCGCTTCGAGCTGGTCGAGCGCCCCAGCTCCGACACGGCGGTCTTCGAGGTCGAAAGCGGCAAGGGCGTGTACATGCGGGCGCTGGCCCGTGATCTGGCCGCCGCCTGCGGCACCTTGGGCCACGTCGCCGCCCTGCGCCGCTTGCGGGTCGGCCCGTTCACCGCCGAGCAGGCGATCACTCTGGACAAACTCGGCAACCCGGACGATACCCCGCCGGCTTCTCCGGACCTTCTGCTTCCCGTCGCGACCGCGCTGGACGACATCCCGGCGCTGGCCCTGACGGAGACGGAGGCCGGCGGCCTTTCGCACGGTCAGGCGATCAGCCTGGTCGAGCTGATGGGCCGCATTCCGTCCGCGACGAGCCCACAGGGGGTCGTCCGCGCGATGGCGGGGAAGCGCGTGATCGGGCTGTGCCGGCTGGAAGACGGCTGGCTCAAGCCCGAGCGCCTGCTGTAACCGCTAACCAGGAGTCACACGATGTCGATGACCGCGGAGCGCCGCACGGCGCTCGTGTCCGAATACGCCCATGCGCCGGGTGACACCGGCAGCCCGGAAGTGCAGGTCGCCCTGCTCACCGAGCGCATCGTCGGCCTCACCGAGCACCTGAAGACCCACGCGAAGGATTTCCACTCGCGGCGCGGGCTGCTGATGATGGTGGGCCGCCGCCGCCGGTTGCTCGACTACCTCAAGGCCAAGGACGCCAAGCGCTACGAGACGCTGATCGGGCGGTTGAACCTGCGGCGCTGACGGTCCGGCTCGCGAGAGGCAACGCGCCTCTCTTGTGACCGCGTGGATTCCCGACAGGTCGGTCGCAAGACCCGTGTTACGATAGGGCGCCGCCGGACGTGCGGGCTTGGCCGCGGCGGCAGCATTGGGTGATCACATGGCGTCAGCAGCACAGGTCATCGAAGTCACGGCCGGAGAAGTCGCGGCGGAGCTGAAACGGCGCGGCATCGGGTCGGATGAGCGCGTCAGGCTGACCATCGAGCCTGCACCTGAATTGGTCCCGGGCCGGCGCGAGTCGCGCGCACGCGTCGTCGCCGCAGGTCTGACGGACGACGACATCGACCGGCTGATCAAGCAGGCCCAACGCGAGGTCGAGCCGCCGCCCTGATGCGGGTGGTGGTCGACACGAACGTCTTCGTCAGCGCGGCGCTGAAGGACCGGTCCCTGCCTGCCCTCGCCGTGCATATCGCCACTCAGCGGGGCACGCTGCTCAAGTCCGCCGCAACCGAGCGTCAGCTCATGGAGGTTCTGGCGCGCCCGTATATCGCGTCGCTGATCGCGCCCGCCGCCCACGAATGGCTGCTCTCGCTGCTCGCCGCTGCGGCGCCGGTGACGATCACCGAGCGGATCGAGGCGTGCCGCGACCCGACCGACGACAAGTTTCTGGAACTCGCCGTGAACGGCGGCGCCGATTTTATCGTGTCCGGCGATTCCGACCTGCTCGTGCTGCACCCGTTCCGATCAATCCCGGTCCTGGCGCCCGCAGGCTTCGTCCGGCTCGCAGCACGCTGAGTGGCAACGCGCGTCGCGGGCTGCTGATGGGCCGGCGCCCCGGTTGCTGGACCACCTGAAGGCCAAGGACGCCAAGCGCTACGAAGCGCTGATCGGGCGGCTCAACCTGCGGCGCTGACGGCGCGTTTGGCGAGAGGCAACGCCTCTCGCATCGCCGTGTCGATCCAACCGGCTCATCAAGCAGGCCCCGGCGAGGTCAAGCCGGCCGACGCGTTCACCCGACTCCCAGGAACGCGGCAAGCGCCTCGCTGACACGGCTCATCGTTGCCTCATCGAGTCGGCCAACCCGACGGCGCGCCTTCGCACGCGGCAACGTCGTCGCTTTGTCAACCATGACTTGCGACGGCAGGCGAAGCCCGGTGGTTGCGCTCGGCTCGACCGTCACCCGCAGCAGCGGCGCGTCGACGAGGTCACTCGTCAACGGCAGGACGGTGACAGACGGATGCTCGGCATACACGTCCGCTTGCACAATCAGCGCAGGCCGCGGCTTGCCGTAGTCGCCTGACACGGCAACCGTCACCAGGTCGCCGCGTCTCACGCCGTCCAGCCGTCAACGCTCGACACGTCCTCGATCCACCGCATCACCTCGGCCTCGTCGCTGTCCGGATCGGCGGCACGCGCGGCGATCAGCCGCGACTGGCGCTTTGCTTCCGCCGCAAAGGCACGATTGCGGTGCCGGGCCACATAGGCCCGCATGAAGTCACGCAGCACCTGCGCTGCCGGCTTGTCGGCCGCCTCCGTGGCGGTCTGAAACTCCGCCTTGAGCCTGGGATCCACTCGGAAGTTGAAGCTGTCTTCCTTGGGATGCTGACTGGTGCGCGGCATGATGGTCTCTGCACGTATTATCGCAAGTATTATGCAACTGCATATTACGTGCGGCGGCCGCGTTTCAACCCGCCCCGGCTGCTGCGTCGGGCCGACGGTGCCCCCAACGGGGCTGCCATCTACTGCTTGCCGCCGCCCGTCCCATATGGCACGGGACGTTGCCGGCCGCGCCATGGGGGTGCGGCCCGCACGCCGCGACCGCGGCGGACGATCAGACCGCCCCTACCCCGCATGACCCAGGGATCGTGACGGCGTTTCCGGCCACATGGCTTCGCGACCCGCCCCAAGGGACCACACCCCCTGCGGATCGCACCCATGCCGCCCGAGACGCCGTTCCCCGGCCAAAGCAGGACAGGGAGAGCTGCCGCCCGCCTCGGACCCGCGGACAGGTCCGAAGGACAACTGATGTTCAACTACTTCCGCAAGGAAATCGACTGGGGCGGGCGTCCGCTCGTGCTGGAGACGGGCAAGATCGCCCGCCAGGCCGACGGCGCCGTGCTGGCCCGCTACGGCGACACCATCGTGCTGTGCACCGCCGTCGGCGTGCGCTCCTCCAAGCCCGGCCAGGACTTCTTCCCGCTCACCGTCAACTACCAGGAAAAGGCTTTTGCCGCGGGTAAGATCCCCGGCGGCTTCTTCAAGCGCGAGGGCCGGCCGTCGGAAAAGGAGACGCTGGTCTCCCGGCTGATCGACCGCCCCATCCGCCCGCTGTTCCCCGACGGGTTCCGCAACGAGATCCAGGTCATCGCGACCGTGCTCTCGCATGACCTGGAGAACGACCCCGACGTGGTCGCCATGATCGGCTGCTCGGCGGCGCTGACGCTGTCCGGCATCCCGTTCTTCGGCCCGATCGCCGGCGCCCGCGTCGGCTACATCGACGGCCAGTACGTGCTGAACCCGACCGCCAAGCAGATCGACGAGAGCAAGCTCGACCTCGTCGTCGCCGGCACCACCGAAGGCGTCCTGATGGTGGAATCCGAGGCGCACGAGCTGTCCGAGAACGTGATGCTCGGCGCCGTCACCTTCGGCCACCTTCACTTCCAGCCCGTCATCCAGGCGATCATCGAACTGGCCGAGCACGCCGCCAAGGAACCCTGGCCGCTGCCCGAGCCGTCCGAGGACGAACTGGCGCTCAAGGCGCGCATCGACGCGCTGGCCCGCGCCGGCCTCGTCGAGGCCTATGCGGAGACGGTCAAGCAGCAGCGCTACAGCCGCATCGACGCGGTGAAGGCCACGACGATGGAGACCCTCGCCGCCGAGGGCCAGTCGGTCGAGAAGGCGAAGGGCTTCTTCAAGGACCTCGAAGCCGACATCGTCCGCAACGCGATCCTGGACACCGGCCACCGCATCGACGGGCGCGACACCAAGACCGTGCGTCCGATCATCGCCGAGGTCGGCGTGCTCCCCCGCGCGCACGGCTCGGCACTGTTCACCCGCGGCGAGACGCAGGCGCTCGTGGTGACCACGCTCGGCACGGGGCAGGACGAGCAGATCATCGACGCGCTCGAGGGCGAGTACCGCGAGCACTTCATGCTGCACTACAATTTTCCCCCGTATTCGGTCGGCGAAGCCGGCCGGATGGGGTCACCGGGGCGGCGTGAAATCGGCCACGGCAAGCTCGCTTGGCGGGCCATCCACCCGCTGCTGCCGTCCAAGGACGTGTTCCCCTACACGCTGCGCGCGGTGTCCGAGATCACGGAGAGCAACGGCTCGTCCTCGATGGCGACCGTCTGCGGCACCTCGCTGTCGCTGATGGACGCGGGCGTCCCGCTCATCCGCCCCGTCGCCGGCATCGCCATGGGCCTGATCAAGGAAGACCGCGGCTTCGCCGTGCTGTCCGACATCCTCGGCGACGAGGACCACCTCGGCGACATGGACTTCAAGGTGGCCGGCACCGAGCAGGGCGTGACCAGCCTGCAGATGGACATCAAGATCACGTCCATCACGCCGGAGATCATGCGCATCGCGCTCGATCAGGCGCGCGACGGCCGGCTGCACATCCTGGGCGAGATGGCGAAGGCGCTGACCGGCTCGCGCGGCGACGTGGCTGCCACCGCCCCGCGCATCACGATCATCACCGTGCCCAAGGAGAAGATCCGCGAAGTGATCGGCACCGGCGGCAAGGTGATCCGCGAGATCGTCGAGCAGACCGGCTGCAAGATCGACATCGAGGACGACGGCACGATCAAGATCGCGGCGACCGAGCAGAGCGCCGCACAGGCCGCGATCGACCGCATCCGCGGCATCGTCGCGGAGCCCGAGATCGGCGTGATCTACAACGGCAAGGTGGTGAAGACCGCCGACTTCGGCGCCTTCGTCAACTTCCTCGGCACCCGCGACGGGCTCGTGCATATCAGCGAGCTGCAGCAGGGCCGCGTCAACAAGACCTCCGACGTGGTCAACGTGGGCGACGCGGTGAAGGTCAAGGTCATCGGCTTCGACGAGCGCGGCAAGGTCAAGCTGTCCATGCGGGTGGTCGACCAGGCGACCGGCGCGGACATCACCGACCAGGTCGGCGCCAAGCCCGGCCGCGGCGACCGCGATCGTGACCGCGGGCCACGGGGCACCGGCGACCAGCCGTCCCCCGAGCAACCGACCGAGCAGCCGACCGAGCAGACCGCAGCGGAGTGACAGGCGCCCCTCCGCTGCCTATGTGCACGATTTCCGGCCGGGCTGCAGCCCGGCCGGGCCATCGTGACGGCTGGAGTTGCCGATGAAAGCCCTGAACGCCCTCCGCATGAGCGGCGCCGAAGTCCTGCCGATCGTCGAAGGCGGCAAGGGCGTCGCCGTGACCAACGGCCTGTCGTCGGGCAGCTGGGCTGCCTCGGGCGGCATCGGCACGTTCAGCGCCGTCAACGCCGACAGCTACGACGAGCACGGCCGCCCGGTCGACCAGCTCTATCACGGCCGCACAAGGCGGGAGCGGCACGAGGAGCTGATCGTCCACGCGGTGCGCGGCGCGCTGACGCAGGCCCGCCGCGCCTACGAGGTCGCCGGCGGGCGCGGCCGCATCCACGCCAACATCCTGTGGGAGATGGGTGCGGCGGAACGCATCATCACCGAGGTGCTGGAACAGGCGAAGGGCATCATCAACGGCCTGACCTGCGGCGCCGGGATGCCGTACCGCCTGTCGGACATCGCCGCGCGTTTCGGCGTGCACTACTACCCGATCGTCTCGTCGGCCCGCGCCTTCAGCGCGCTGTGGAAGCGCGCCTACCACAAGGCGGCGGGGCTGCTCGGCGGCGTCGTGTACGAAGACCCCTGGCTCGCCGGCGGCCATAACGGCCTGTCCAACAGCGAGGACCCGGAGAAGCCCGAACCCCCGCTGCCGCGCGTGCTCGCGCTGCGCAACCAGATGCGCGCCTTCGGCCTCGGCGAGACGCCGATCGTCATGGCCGGCGGCGTGTGGTGGCTGGATGACTGGGAAGACTGGATCGACAATCCCGACCTCGGGCCGATCGCCTTCCAGTTCGGCACCCGTCCGCTGCTGACCCAGGAAAGCCCGATCGGCGACGCATGGAAGCAGCGCCTGCTGACGCTGCGCCAGGGCGACGTGTTCCTCAACCACTTCAGCCCGACCGGCTTCTACTCCTCGGCCGTCAACAACGGCTTCATCGAGGAGTTGCGCGGGCGCAACGACCGCCAGATCGCCTACACGACCGAGCCGGTCGGCGAGCACGTCGCCGAATTCGGCGTCGGGCCGCGCAAGCGCATCGTCTTCCTCACCTGGGGCGACCGCGACCGCGCCATCGCCTGGGAGAACCAGGGCTTCACCGAGGCGCTGCGCACGCCTGATTCCACGCTGATCTTCGTGACACCCGAGAAGGCGCAGCAGATCCTCGCCGATCAGGCCGCCTGCATGGGCTGCCTGAGCCAGTGCCGGTTCTCCAACTGGAGCCAGCACGGGCCGGAGTACACCACCGGCAAGAAGGCCGACCCGCGCAGCTTCTGCATCCAGAAGACGCTGCAGCAGATCGCGCACGTGGGCGACGACGCCGACGCGGCCGAGCGCAACCTGATGTTCAGCGGCCACAACGCCTACCGCTTCGCGAAAGACCCGTACTACTCGAACGGGTTCATCCCGACCGTGAAGCAGCTGGTGGAGCGCATCCTGACGGGGCGGTGACGCAGCTTACGCGAACCCGCAGGTGTCTGTCATTGCGAGGCGCGAAGCGCCGTGGCAATCCAGGGCCGCGCGACAGGCGTCTTTCACGTTGCCCTGGATCGCCACGCTTCGCTCGCGATGACGACGCATTCTGAATGGCGTCAGAGGTCGTCCAGTCGCCCTTCCCGCAGCGCTCGGATGATCTCTGTGCTGTCCGGACCACCTTTCGGCCCGTCATCGCGCAGTCGCCGTGCGGCTTCACGCACCGACTCCATACGACCGAGGACTTCTACGAGAATGGCGCGATGCTCCGCCTCCGCGGAACGGCCGTTCCCAGCTGCGCGCCGTTCGAGCCGCCTGATGATCTCGTCGTCGACGTTATCCAGCAGCAACTCCGCCAAGGTCTCCTCCCGACAATCCCCTCACCCGGTGACAGGTATCAGCCGCACCCGCCGCCCCGACACCCCCAGCGACACCAGCCCCGCCTTCAGCGCCTGTGCATCCGCGCCGAACACGTCGCGGCGCCAGCCGTGCAGCGCCGGGACGTCCGGCTCGTCCTCGGCGGCGAGGCGGTCGATGTCCTCGCTGCTCGCCACCAGCCTTGCGGCGACGTGGTGCTGCTCGCACTTCGCCGCCAGCAGCACCTTCAGCAGCGCCACCAGCCCGGGCGACGGCTTCGCCACGTCCCGCCGCCCGGGATCGGGCAGCGACTCCTCCGGCTCCTCCTTCGCCGCCGCGATGGCCGCGAGCAGGCTCTGGCCCGTCTTGCCCTCGGCGAACCCGCGCGTGACACCGCGCGCGCGCATGAGCTGGTCGGCCGTCTCCGGCGCCGTCGCCGCGATCTCCAGCAGCGTCTCGTCGCGCAGCAGCCGCTGGCGCGGGATGTTGACCCGCTGCGCCTCGCGCTCCCGCCACGCCGCCACCGCCCGGACCAGGCCCAGATAGCGCCGGTTGGTGCTGCGCGGGCGCAGCCGCTCCCAGGCGTTCTCCGCGTCGGGGCGGTAGGTGGCGGGATCGCTCAGCAGTGCCATCTCCTCGCCGACCCATTCCAGCCGCCCGTCCTTCTCCAGCCGCTCGCACAGCTTCTCGTAGACACGGCGCAGGTAGGTCACGTCCGCCGCCGCATAGGTGATCTGCGCCGCCGACAGCGGCCGCGCCGCCCAGTCGCTGAAGCGGTGCGCCTTGTCGATGTGCCCGCCGGTCAGCGCCGAGACCAGGCTGTCATAGCCCACCTGGTCGCCGAACCCGGCCACCATCGCCGCCACCTGGGTGTCGAACAGCGGGCGCGGCACGTCGCCGAAGCGCAGCACGAAGATCTCGATGTCCTGCCGCGCCGCGTGGAACACCTTGCACACGCGCTGATCGGCCAGCAGCCGGCCCAGCGGGGCCAGATCGATCCCCGGCGCCTCGGCGTCGACCACGGCGACCTCCGACGTGCCGGCGAGCTGCACCACGCACAGCTCGGGCCAGTAGGTGCGCTCGCGCATGAACTCGGTGTCGACGGTCACGAACGTCTCGCCGGCCAGCCGCTCGCAGAGCGCGGCGAGGTCGTCGGTGGTTTCGATCAGGGCGGGGGCCGGGAAGTCCGGCGTCTGGCGGCGCGGCATCGCGGCCAAGCTACCCGCCCCGGGCATTTGCCGCAAAGCGTGGCCGCGATTAACAACGCGAGATCAGCCTGAGAATGCCCATGCACACCTATCGCACCCACAGCTGTGGCGCGTTGCGCGCCGATGACGCCGGCATCACGGCCCGCCTGTCCGGCTGGGTCCACTCCAAGCGCGACCATGGCGGCCTGCTGTTCATCGACCTGCGCGACCACGCCGGCATCACGCAGTGCGTCTTCGCCGCCGGCTCCCCCGCCTTCGCGCAGGCCGACGCTGCGCGGACCGAAAGCGTCGTCACCGTCACGGGGCAGGTCGTCGCGCGCGAGCCGGGCACGGTGAACCCTCGGCTGCCCACCGGTGCGATCGAGCTGCGCGTCGCCACGCTCGAGGTGCAGTCGGCCGCCGACGTGCTGCCGATGCAGGTCGCGGGCGACGAGAAATATCCCGAGGATTTGCGCCTGCGCTACCGCTTCATCGACCTGCGCCGCGACAAGCTGCACCGGAACGTGATGCTGCGCGCGGGCGTGATCGCCAGCATCCGCCGCCGCATGATCGCGGCGGGTTTCACCGAGTTCCAGACCCCGATCCTGACCGCCTCCAGCCCGGAGGGCGCGCGCGACTTCCTGGTGCCCTCGCGGCTGCATCCGGGAAAATTCTACGCGCTGCCGCAGGCGCCGCAGCAGTTCAAGCAGCTGCTGATGGTCGCGGGCTTCGACCGCTACTTCCAGATCGCCCCCTGCTTCCGCGACGAAGCGAGCCGTGCCGACCGCTCGCCGGGCGAGTTCTACCAGCTCGACTTCGAGATGAGCTTCGTCACCCAGGACGACGTCTTCGCCACCATCGAGCCGGTGATCGCCGGCGTGTTCGAGGAGTTCGCCGAAGGCCGCGCCGTGAGCCCGCCGCCGTTCGTGCGCATCCCCTACGAGACGGCGATGCTCGACTACGGCAGCGACAAGCCGGACCTGCGCAATCCGCTGCGCATCACCGACGTGACCGAGCACTTCGCCGGCTCCGGCTTCGGCCTGTTCGCGCGTATCGCGGCCGGCGGCGGCGTGGTGCGCGCCATCCCCGCGCCGAGAGCGGGCGGCAATCCGCGCAGCTTCTTCGACAAGCTGAACGAATGGGCACGCGAGCAGGGCGCCGGCGGCCTCGGCTACATCGTGTTCGACGCCGAGGGCCCGAAAGGCCCGATCGCGCGGAACCTGGAGGCGCCGCGTGCCGAGGCGATCCGCGCGGCGTGCGGCGTGTCGGCAGGCGATGCCGTGTTCTTCGCCGCCGGTGCGCGCGACGAGGCGGCGAGGTTCGCCGGCGTGGTGCGCACGCGGCTCGGGGCCGACCTCGGCCTGACCGAGTCGGGCGCGTTCCGTTTCTGCTGGGTCACCGACTTCCCGATGTACGCGCGCAACGAGGAAACCGGGCTGATCGACTTCAGCCACAACCCGTTCAGCATGCCGCAGGGCGGATTGGAGGCGCTGAACACGCAGGACCCGCTGACGATCAAGGCATTCCAGTACGACATCGTCTGCAACGGCGTGGAGCTGTCGTCGGGCGCGATCCGCAACCACCGCCCCGACATCATGCTGCGCGCCTTCGAGATCGCCGGCTATTCGGCCGAGGAGGTCGAAGCGCGGTTCGGCGGCATGCTGAACGCGTTCCGGTATGGCGCGCCGCCGCATGGCGGCTCGGCGCCGGGGATCGACCGCATCGTGATGCTGCTCGCCGACGAGCCGAACATCCGCGAGGTGATCCTGTTCCCGCTGAACCAGCAAGGCGAGGACGTGACGATCGGCGCACCGGCTGAAGTGCCGCCCGCGCGGCTGAAGGAGCTGTCGCTACAACTCGGCCTGCCGCCCAAACCAAAGGCGGGGCAGTGACGCACTTCGAATTTCAGCGACGATAAACCGTCCGCTCCGCGCGGTTGTTCACCACCGTCAGCCGCGTCACATGCGT
>DATEQV010000181.1:0-8239 GCA_035272265.1 Acidisphaera sp.
CGAGACGGGCGGCGCGCGCCACCAGATCGTCGTCGCGGATGACATCGAGCGTGGCCAGCGCGGCCGCACACCCGAGGCTGCTCTTCTCGTGCGTGTAGTGGCCGAGCGCGCCGCCTGCGGCGACGTTCAGGCCGTCGCGCGCGATGACGGCGGCCATTGGCATCACGCCGCCGCCGAGGCCTTTGCCGAGCACCAGGATGTCGGGCGCGGCACCGGTCTGCTCGCACGCGAACATCGTGCCGGTGCGTGCGAAGCTCGGCACCTCGTCGAAGATCAGCAGCGTGCCGTTTCGGTCGCAGCTGGCGCGCACGCGGGGCCAGAAGCCGGGCGGCGGCGGCTCGACGGTGGTCCAGCGCATCGGCTCGGCGACGATCGCGCCGATGTCGCCCTCGGTCGCCAGCACGTAGTCGATGTAGTCGGCGAGCCGCTCTGGCGCGCGCGCGTCGTCGCCGAAGAAGCGGCGGGCGAGGGCGGGCGGCGGCACGTGCTCGGTGCCCGGCAGCAGCGGGCCCATGCCGCGCCGGAAGATCGCTTCGCCGCCGACCGAGATCGCATCGAGCGAGGCGCCGTGGAAGCTCTCCCACATTGATAAGGTTTTGTGACGCCCGGTCGCCACGCGGGCGAGCTTCAGCGCGATGCCGATCGCCGACGTGCCGCCCGGCGCGAACAGCACCCGGCCGTTTGGGAACGGCGCCAGCGCGGCCAGCCGCTCCGCCAGCTCGATGGCCGCGCGATTGGTGTAGCGGCGCGGGCAGAACGGGAGCGACGCGAGCTGCGCCTGCACGGCCGCGACCACGCGCTTGTGGCCGTAGCCGAGCTGGTGCACCGCGTTGCCGTGGAAATCCAGGGTGCGGCGGCCTTCGACATCGATCAGCCACGGCCCTTCGGTGCGCTCGATGACATTCAGGCAGGGCGTGGACAGCGCCTGGTGCAGGAAGGCGGCCTCGTCGCGCGCGAGCAGCGCGGCGGTCTGCGGGCCGATATGGAAGCGCAGCCACTGCGCGCGGCCTTGTGTCAGATTGATGTCGCCTTCGCTGCGATCGGGATCTGTCATGCGCGGCACGTTGCAGCTTGGGGCCGCTATCGTCTACGCCGGTCGCATGAACGCTGGCCGCTTCGACGTCGCGATCGTGGGCTCGGGCATCGTGGGCCTCGCGCACGCACTGGCCGCGCTGCGGCACGGGCTGCGCGCCGTGGTGATCGAGCGTGACGCGCAGCCGGCCGGCGCCTCGATCCGCAATTTCGGCTTCGTCACCGTGACCGGCCAGGCGGCGGGGATCACGTGGCGGCGGGCGCGCCGGTCGCGTGAGATCTGGGGGAATGTCGCGACCGACGCAGGCATCGCGGTCCTCCACCGCGGCCTGCTGGTCTGCGTCCGGCGGCCCGAGGCGATGGCGGTTCTGGAAGAATTCGCGGCCACCGAGATGGGCGAGGACTGCACGCTGCTCGGTGCCGCGCAACTGCCTGACTGCGTGCACCCCGGCGTCATCGGCGCGCTCCACAGCCCGCACGAGGCGCGCGTCGAAAGCCGCGAGGCGGTCCCGCTTCTCGCCGCGTGGCTGCACGCGCAGGGCGTCGCGTTGCTCCGCCGCACCGCCGTCCATGAAGTCGAGACCGGGCGCGTGCATACGTCCGCCGGCCTCGTCGAGGCGCCGCGGATCGTCGTCTGTCCCGGCGCCGACCTCGTGACGCTGTTCCCCGACGCGATGGCCGCGCGCGGTGTGACGCTGTGCAAGCTGCACATGCTGCGCGTCGCCGATCCCGGCTTCCGGCTGCCGGCCGCGGTGATGAGCGACCTCGGGCTGGTGCGCTACCTGGGCTACGCGGGCGCGCCGTCGCTGCCGGCGTTGCGCGCGCGGCTGGAGGCGGAGCAGGCGGAGTGGCTCGCCGACGGCATCCACCTGATCGCCGTCCAGTCGGCCGACGGATCGCTGGTGGTCGGCGACAGTCATCATTACGGCGACGCGCCCGATCCGTTTCAGCCGGAGGCGGTGGACGGCCGCATCCTCGCCGAGTTGTCTTCGGTGCTGGAGATCCCCGCGCCGGACGTCGTCGAGCGTTGGACGGGCGTCTATCCGTCCGGCCCGGACATCGCGTTCACGGACGCTCCCTTGCCCGGCGTGCGCCTGTGCATGGTGACGAGCGGCACAGGTGCGAGCACCGCGTTCGCCATCGCCGAGGAGACGCTGGCCGACCTGCTGGACCTGCCGCCGCCCGATCATGCCCCCGATCATGCCAAGGAGCCGGACGATGAGTGACGCCGCAGCCTGGGGCCGTGTGCAGGCCGTGATCCTCGACTGGGCCGGCACCGTGGTCGACCACGGCAGCCGCGCGCCGATGGGTGCCTTCGTCCGCGCGTTCGCGCAGCTCGGCGTGGCGATCACCATCGCCGACGCGCGCGCGCCGATGGGCCTGCCCAAGCGCGACCACATCCGCGCGGTGCTCGCCGCGCCGGATGTCGCCGCTGCGTGGACGGCGGCGCATGGCAGCGTGCCGGACGAGCGCGCCGTGGACGCGGTGTTCGAGATCTTCGAGCCGATGAACGTCGCCAGCGTGCGCGACCATGCCGATCTGATCCCGGGTGCGCTGGACGCGATCGCGGCGTTGCGCGCGCGCGGCGTGCGGATCGGCTCGACGACCGGCTACACGCGCCCGATCATGGCGGAGCTGGCGCCGATCGCGGCGGCCGAGGGCTACGCGCCCGAGGTGATCGTCTGCGCCGGCGACCTGCCGGCCGGACGTCCGGCGCCGCTGATGATGTGGTACGCGATGGCGACGATGGGCGTGTGGCCGGCGCGCACCGTGGTGAAGGTCGACGACACCCCGCCGGGCATCGAGGAGGGTGTGGCCGCCGGCACCTGGACCGTCGGTCTCAGCCTGACCGGCAACATCGCCGCCCTGTCGGCCGAGGAGCTTGCCACGCTGACGCAGGACGAGCGCGCGGAGCTGCGGCGGCGCGCGGAAGCGGAGCTGCTCGCGGCGGGTGCCGATCTGGTCATCGACAGCGTCGCCGATCTGCCGCGCGCGGTCGACGTGATCGAAGCGAAGCTGCGCGCGGGCGACCGGCCGCGGACATCCGACGCCTGATACGGATGAGCCCCTTCGCTCATCCGTATCGCGCGCCGGGTTGGCGGGCGGCGGGGCGCAAAACACAGAGTCATACCGGTCAGCCGGAAGGCTGGCCGGTATGACTGCCGGCGGGAGGTGATCCTGCCGGCGCAGGCTCAGGGTTACTGGTCGGACTGATCGCCGGCTGCAGGCGCCGTGGCCGCCGGCACCTGGCCGTCGGGCGTCGCGCGGTCGATCAGTCCCGGCAGGTGCTGCGCGATTAGCGGCATGAGCTGCTCGATCGGCAGGCCGGTGCGTTGCGCGAGCTGCTGCACCAGATCCGAGCCAAGCGCGCCGTGCAGCTGGTCCGGCGCGACGGACGCGTTCGGTCCGGTGCCGACCCAGGTGGCGATGACGCCGCTCATGCCGGCCTGCTCGAAACGCTGAACGAGCATGGCGACGCCGCCCTGCTCGTTGATCGCCTGCATCAAATGGCCCGCGATCGCGGACTCGCCACCCTGGCCGAGCAGCGAGCCGGCGATGTCACCGAACAGGCTCATGCGTACGGGCCTCTCAGCTGTGGGTGGCGGACGGCGTGGCCGGCTTCGTCGACGCGCTCGAAGCGTGATAGCCGGCCGCGACCGCGTCCTTCTGGCACATGTAGGCACCGTGGTGGGTGTGGCCGTAGTACTTGTCGCCGGAGAGGTGGAAGACCTTCGAGCGGCTCGTATGCCACACGACGGTGTCGCTGCCGCACGCCGTCTTCGCATCCGCCTCGGTCTTGTAGGTGCTGGGGCTGCCGGTGCTGGGGCTGCCGGTGCCGGCGGGCGCGGTGGTGGACGCCGTCGACGGAGCGGTCGGCGTGGTCGGCTTGCCGGTCGCCGCGCCTGTGGCCGCGCCGGCGGCGCCGCTGGTGCTCGGCACGGTCGGCACCGAGGGCGTGCTCGGCATCGTCGGCGCTGTCGGCACGGTCGGCTTGGCGGGGGTCGTGGTCTGGGCCGCGGCGAGGCTGGCGCCGAGCACCGTCGCGAGGACGGTGGCGATCGTCGTGCGTGTCACGTGGCTGCTACTCCTGAGTTTGTTGCGGCCGGATTGTCGTTGCGCAAGCGGTTGGCCAGCCGCTTGCGGCCGGTGGTAGAACCGATGGCAGCGGCCGTTCCGGCCCGGCGCCCGCGGCATCCAGCGACACGCGGGTCACCTAGCAGCCTCAGGGTGGCGCGATCAAGGCGGGGTGTAACGGGCCCGCAACCTTTCGCGTGGCCTGAGACCGTCGATCGAGCCACATGCCAGGTCCTGATAACCCGAAGCCATTCACCCCGTCATTGCGAGGAGCGGAGCGACGAAGCAACCCAGGGCCGCGTGACAGGCGCTTTCCGCGCGGCCCTGGGTTGCCTCCGCCACGCCTTCGGCTCGCGGTCGCAATGACGGAGTTTTATGGGCCGACACCGAAGTGCGGAAATCAGGACACTAGCGCACGTCGCCGAAGCTCTGCACCAGGCTGCCGGCGGCGAGCCGCCAGCCGTCCACCATGACGAAGAAGATCAGCTTGAACGGCAGTGACACCGCACTTGGCGGCAGCATCATCATGCCCAGGCTCATCAGCACGCTGGCGATCACCATGTCGATCACCAGGAAGGGCAGGAACAGCAGGAACCCCATCTCGAACGCGCGGCGCAGCTCGCTGACCATGAAGGCCGGGATCAGGGCGCGCCAGCCCGGCTTCTCGCCGGCGGCCGGCGGCTTCATGCCGGCGATATCGCTGAACAGGTCGAGGTCGGCCTCGCGCACGTTGGCCGACATGAACTTGCGGAACGGCTCGGCGGTCAGCCGCAGGCCTTCCATCTCGGTCACGCGGCCCTCGGACATCGGCAGCAGTCCGGTCGCGTAGGCCTGCTCCATCACCGGCTGCATGACGAAGAAGGTCAGGAACAGCGCCAGCCCGATCAGCACCGTGTTGGGCGGCGTCGCCTGCGTGCCGATCGCGTTGCGCAGCAGCGACAGCACGATGACGATGCGGGTGAACGCCGTCATCATCACCAGCAGGGACGGCGCGAGCGACAGCACCGTCACCAGCGCCGTCAGCTGCACGATCTTGCCCGCCGCGCCCGGCTGCGCCGCGCCGCCGAGGTCGATGTTGAGCGACTGCGCCGCCGCCGCCGCCGGCAGCAGCAGCCCCGCCGCGAGCGCGAGGCCGGTCAGGCGCCTCATGGCAGCCAGCCCACCACGGCGTCGGCCGCACCGCCGGTCAGCAACAGCAGCCGCCGCTCCCCGCAGCGGACCAGCAGCAGCGACCGCTTGGCATCGATTGGCAGCCGCTCCTCGACCCCGAGCGTGCGCGATGCCGGATTGGCCAGCCGGACGATGCCTGCGCGGGTCAGCACGCGCTGGATCAGCCAGATCAGTCCGAGCACGCCGGCCAGGGCGGCGCCGGCGGTCAGCAGCGAAGTGGAGAAAGCGGGCATTGCACGGCCTTTTGCCGGAATGAAGGCGGGGCTGGTTACATCAGCAACGGTGGCGGGAGCTCGCGGCCCGAAAGGCGCGCATGCAGCGTGTCGGCTTCGGTCAGCAGCTTGCGCAAATCGTTGGTCAGCAGCGCGCCCTGCGCAGGCGGCAGGTCGAGCGCGCGCGCGCACAGCCGGCCGATCAGGTCGTCGATGCCGTCGAGGTCGACCTTCCGTCCGGCCGCGACCAGGGCCGCGGCGATCCGCACCGTGCGCAGCAGGCCGGCGGCCATCGACTGTGCCGCGCGCAGCGGCATCTCATCGGCGTCCGGCGCGCACAGACCGCGACTGTCCCCCATGGGAGGATGCTTAGGCGAACCGGATTACCGAAGCGTTGCCGGGGCCGATCCGGCGCATCGCAGGGTCACGGATTCAAGCAACGTTAACGGACCCGCCGCATGGTCCGCGTCCATGAACCTGTTCCAGACCGGGGTCTTCGACCTGGCGCAGCGCCGGCTCGACTGGGCCGAGCGGCGGCAGACGTTGCTTGCGCAGAACATCGCCAACGCGGATACGCCCAACTACCGGCCGTCCGACCTGCCGGCGTTCGCCAAGACGCTCGCCGACAACGGCGTCGGCACGGCCACGCAGATGGTGCAGACGCAGCCGATGCACATGGCCGGGACGTTCGGACCCTTGCAGCCCGACCCGAACGCGCTGCCGGACGCGCGCGAGCCGGACGGCAACGCCGTCTCGATGGACAAGGAACTCGGCAAGGTCGCCGACACCCAGACCGCGCAGACGCTGGCGCTCAATCTCTACGGCAAATACGCGTCGTTCTTCCGGCTCGCGCTGGGACGGACGTCGTAGGCCGATCGCAGGACGGAGGCGGCCCTTGGACCTCGAAAAGGCGCTTGCGATCTCGGCGGCCGGCATGGGCGTGCAGGGCACGCGGCTGCGGGTGATCGCCGAGAACCTCGCCAACACGCAGACGACCGGCTCCACGCCGGGCGCCGATCCGTACCGGCGCAAGACGGTGACGTTCGCCAACGAGATGAACCGCGCGTTGGGCACGGAGACGGTCACAGTGCACAGCATCGACGCCGACCAGAGCGACCTGCCGCTGCACTACGACCCGTCGCATCCGGCGGCGGACTCCAACGGCTACGTCAAGATGCCGAACGTGAACAGCTTCGTGGAGATCATGGACATGCGCGACGCGCAGCGGTCGTACGAGGCGAACCTGAACGTCATGGCCTCGACGCGCTCGATGCTCAGCCGCACGATCGAGATGCTGAAGTGACGCAAGCGGGCCGCGACCGATGACCGACATTCCCGCGATCCTGCCGGCGCAGGCGGCCAACGCGTACGGCCGGGCGCAGAACGGCGACTTCTCCGGCACCAGCGGCGAGAGGTTCGGCGACGTCCTGCAACAGGCGGCGTCGGGCGCGATCGACACGCTGCACAATGCGGACACGCAATCGACGCAGGCGCTGACCGGCCAGGGCAACATCAGCGACCTGGTCACCGCCGTAGAGCAGGCGGAGCTGACGCTGCAGGCGGCGTCCGCGATCCGCGACCGCGTCGTGCAGGCCTATACGGACATCATGAAGATGCCGATCTGATGGCATTTCATCCGTCATTGCGAGGAGCGAAGCGACGAAGCAACCCAGGGCCACGCGACAAGCGTTTGCTGTGTGGCTCTGGGTTGCTTCCCGCCACGCCTTCGGCTCGCGGTCGCCATGACGATTTCAGTGGGTTCCACTCCTCAGGACTCGGCGTCGGCGGGCAGTAGCGCGTGTAACGACAGAGCGCCGCCCTGAGGAACGCCACTCATCAACGGGGCCAAAATGGTCGACTTCGATCTTGCCGCAACGATGCACGACACAAGGCCGCGACGAGGGCCGCCGCCTTGGGCAGGAAGACGGCGGTCTGCTCGTTGATCTGGGTGACCGCCTGCAGCATGGAGACGGCGAGCCCGCAACCAGCGCCGCCAGCAGCGGCGGTCCCGCCAGCCGCGCGGCCAGCAGGAACGGGTCGCCTTGCAGGACTTCACCCGCGGCCTGTTCGACAAGCTGATCGCCATCGGCGGGTCATGACCCCCACGGCCATCCTCACGGGCATGCCCACGGGCATTGACGATCTGCGCGGGCAGCTGCCCACGCTCGCGCATGCACTGATGCTGGTGCTGGCTCGCGTCGGCACCGTCGCGATGCTGCTGCCCGGCGTGGGCGAGTCGGAAACGCCGATGACGGTGCGCGCGGGCTGGGCGTTCGCGCTGACGCTGGTGCTGTTCCCCGTCGTCGCCCCGCTGCTGCCCGCCATGCCCGCCGGCCCGGCGCCGCTCGCGGCGGAGCTGGCGGCGGAAATCGTCACCGGCCTCTGGCTCGGCTGGCTCACGCGCCTCGCCGTGATGGCGATGCCGATGGCGGGCGGCGTGATCTCCTACATGACCGGGCTGTCCAGCGTGCTGCATCCCAGCACCGACGGCGGCGGACAGAACCCGGAACTGTCGCAGCTCTTCACCCTGGCGATACCGGTGATCGTGCTCGCGACCGGCCTGTACGCGCTGCCGCTCCGAGCGCTGGTCGGCAGCTATTCGCTCATCGCGCCCTTGCGACAGGAGAAGTCCTGGAAAGGAGAATGGAAACGTAACCTGAAACCTTTCGAAGCGATCCAGAGGGTTCGACCCCCTCCCGGTAGAGGCGCAGCCCGCCAGCCGGAAGCGAGTCTTGCATGGGAGACGGCGA
>DATEQV010000182.1:0-4911 GCA_035272265.1 Acidisphaera sp.
GCTAACACGATCAGCGGCGAAAGCGCTCCGTAAGCAAGCTATCTCCAGGCCCGAGGTAATAATCGGTCGCGTCGAGCGGCTTCAGAGCGAGGACGATCCATCCGACCTTCTCAACCCGGGCGCACGGGAAATCTACGTTCATTGGCTAAGCGAGGACCTTGGCACTTTATCCGTTCGTGTTTCGCTCCCCGCTCACGATTATCTTGCGGCGATTGAGGCGCACAAGACTGGACGACCAGTGAAGGTCAGCGGAACCGATCTGCACGAAGAACACGCCGGCCGTCGGCGCGCGCACCACGCCGACGTGCAGCGTCCCGCTGGGCGCCAAGGCATGCGCTGACGTCACCGAAGCATCCTCCATGGCGGTATCTCGACCCGGATGCTACCTATCACCGCCACGGCCGTCTGTCGTTTGCCGACTGAACCCGAGGGCCGGCAACGGCGCTAGATATACCTGAGTCTGCGATGATCGACTGGACCGGCTGCCCGCTCGTGCTGTCGCGTCCCGGATACATCTCCGGGGCTCCGGTCCTGCGCGACGACCCGCGCATGCCGGCCGACGCGATCGTCGAAAACATGGACCTCGGCGAGACAGCCGACGACGTCATCGAGAACTATCGCCTCCACACGTCGCGTGAGGACGTCCTCGCGATCTACGAACACGCCAAGCGGCAGCGTGCCCTTAGTCCTGTTCGATAAGAACGTCCCCTGGGGCCTCCGCCGCCACCTGGCCGGCCACATTGCTCCGTCATCGGCGGGGGAACGCCGCGGACGCCGTCAGCAGCAGCCATCCCAGCATCAGCAGCGTGCCGCCGACCGGTGCGGCCGCGCCGAACGGTCCGGCGGCGAGCGCCGTCGTGTAGACGGCACCGCAGAACACGATCACGCCGACCAGGAACGCCGCCCCCGCGAGGTCGGCCAGCCGGCCGCCGCGCTCGGCCCACAGCCCCGTCCCGACCAGCGCCAGCGCGTGCCAGCCCTGCATCTGCACGCCGGACCGCACCGCCTGCACGCCCGCCGCATCCATCCCAGCGGGCAGCCCGTGCGCGGCGAAGGCCGCCATCCCGACCGCGGTCAGCCCGACCAGGCCGCCGCACGCCAGCCACAGCCGACCCATCGACGTCTCCCTTTAATTGATCCGCGGCAATTCCGAACCCGGCGGGCGCACCCTATTATCCACTCCGCATGCCCCGCGGCGACCTGTTCCCCGAGATCGGTCCGTTCGAGACCGGATACCTGCCGCTGGCGGGCGGCCACGTCATGTACTGGGAGCAGGTCGGCAACCCGCGCGGCCGCCCGGTCCTGTTCCTCCACGGCGGCCCGGGCGCCGGCGCCGGCGCGGTGCACCGCCGCTTCTTCGATCCCGACTACTGGCGCGTGGTGATCTTCGACCAGCGCGGCGCCGGCCGCTCCCGCCCGCTCGGCAACCTGACCCACAACACCACCGCCGACCTCGTCGGCGACATCGAGGTGCTGCGCCGCCACCTCGCCGTCGACCGCTGGCTGCTGTTCGGCGGCTCCTGGGGCTCCACGCTCGCCATCGCCTACGCCCAGGGCTACCCCGAGCGGGTGATCGGCTGCGTGCTGCGCGGCGTCTTCCTCGGCCGCCCGGAGGAGGTGGAGTGGTTCCTCGACGGCCTGCGCCTGATCTTCCCCGACGCGCACGCCAACTTCGTCAACTTCCTCCCGGCCGACGAGCGCGACGACGTCCTCAACGGCTATCTCCGCCGCCTCAACCACCCCGACCCCGCCGTCCACATGCCGGCGGCCCGTGCGTGGTCGGTGTACGAAGGCTCGTGCAGCACGCTGCTGCCCAGCCCGGACACGGTCGCGAGCTTCGCGCAGGACCGCACCGCTCTCGGCCTCGCGCGGATCGAGGCGCACTACTTCGCACACAACCTGTTCCTGCCGCCGGGCGGCCTGCTCGGGAACATGCGCAAGCTGGCGCGCGTGCCGGCGGAGATCGTGCAGGGCCGCTACGACATGGTCTGCCCGGCCGCCACCGCTTTCGACCTCGCCAACGCCTGGCCCACCGCGCGCCTAACCATCGTCCCCGACGCCGGGCATTCGGCGCTCGAGCCCGGCATCCGCCGCGCCCTGGTCGCCGCCGTCGAACGGTTTCGTCACAGCCGATAAGGCCGGCCGGACTGGCACGCCGCTTGCTGCCCGGCACCGCGGCCAGGGGAGCCGTGCCATGTCCGTCATCAACCGCCGCAGCGTCCTCGCGTCAGCCCCGTTGGCGCTCGCGGCACCCTTCGTGCTCCGCCGCGCCCGCGCCGCCACCACCGTGCGCATCGGTGTGCTGAAGCTGATCCACTCGATCACGCCGTACTACTACCAGCGCTTCGCCCCCGCCGGCATGACCATCGAGGTGATCCCGTTCGAAAGCCCGACGGACGGCAAGAACGCGGTCGTCACGCGCTCGGTCGACGCCGGCACGTTCGGCATCGCCGCCGCCATCCTGTCCGCCGCCGCGCACGAGCCGATCGTCGTGTTCGGTTCCGAATGCAACAAGGGCATGGCCGTGGTCGCCGGCAAGGACAGCGACATCAACAGCATCAAGGACCTGCGCGGCAAGCGCGTCGCCATCTGGCCGGGCTCGACGCAAGAGGTGTTCATCCTCGAACGCCTGCACATGGAGGGCATGAGCATCCACGACATCACGCCGGTACGCGTGTCGTTCAGCGAGATGAACGCGGCCCTGGCACGCGGCGACGTCGACGCTTATGTCGGCGCCGAGCCGGGCCCCGGCGTGTCGATCTCCACCGGCGTCGGCAAGATCGTCGAGTATCCGTACTCGACGCCGATGGGCAGCCTGAACCAGGTCTTCGCGACGCACCGCGACATGACGACGGAGAAGCCGGACCTGCTGCACGCCATCCTGGCGATGCAGCGCGACGCCAGCACCTACCTGATGGCGCACCCGGACGAGATGGTGGCGCTGACCGTCGAGAAGCTCGGCCAGAAGCGCGAGGCGGTGCAGGTGTCGGTGTCGAACGTCGAGCTGAACTGGCGCATGTCGCCACAGATGGTCGCGGCCGTGAAGTCCTACGGCGCGCACATGCTGGAGCTGAAGCAGATCCGGGCGGAGCCGGATTACGCGACGCTGCTCGACACCCGCTTCTCGGACCAACTCGCCGCGTCATGACCGCTGCGTGGCGCCAGCCGCTGGCGCTCATCGTGCCCCTGCTGCTGCTCGCGGGCTGGTGGGCCTCGACCCACAACGATCCGTACGGCCTGATCCCGCCGCCGGGCGCCGTCGGCACAGAGATGTGGGACCTCGCCTTCGGCGGCATCAACGACGACGCGTTCAGCGGCGTGCTGCTGCGCAACCTCGTGGCCTCGGCGTTGCGCGTCTATGGCGGCTTCGCGCTCGCCGCCGTGCTCGCGCTGCCCATCGGCATGATGATCGGACGCATCCGCATCGTCCGCGAACTGCTCGATCCGTCGTTCCAGCTGCTGCGCCCGGTGCCGGTGACCGCATGGCTGCCGCTGTCGATGATCCTGTTCGGCCTGGGGCCGCGCTCGGCGTTCTTCCTCGTCGCCCTCGGCGCGTTCTATCCGATCCTGGTCAACACCATCTTCGGCGTGCGCAGCGTCGAGCCGCGTCTGTTCGAAGCCGCCGCCATGCTCGGCGCGTCGCGCGCGTCGATGTTTCCCAAGGTCGTGCTGCCGGCGGCGCTGCCCGGCATGTTCACCGGCCTGCGCCTCGGCCTCGGCTTCGCCTGGGTGGTGATCGTGGTTGGCGAGATGACGGGTGTGTCCACCGGGCTCGGCGCGATGATCATGGACGGGCGGCAGCTGTCGCGCACCGACGTGGTGATCTGCGGCATGGTGACGATCGGGCTCGCCGGCTTCCTGTCCGACATCGCGGTGCAGGCGCTCGGCCGCCGCCTGCTGCGCTGGAGCCCGCAACATGGCGCCTGACACTCCAACGCCCGATGCGCTCGTGCGCATCGAAGCGGTCTCCAAGCACTTCGTCGCCCCCGACGGCAGCGAGATCGAGGCGTTGCGCGCGGCCGACCTCGCCATCGCCGCCGGCAGCTTCGTCTGCCTGATCGGCGCGTCGGGCTGCGGCAAGTCCACCCTGCTGCGCATCGTCGGCGGCTTCGAAACGCCCTCCACCGGACGCGTGCTGATGGCGGGCAAGCCTGTGCTCGGCCCTGGTCCGGACCGCGGCATGGTGTTCCAGGACTACGGCCTGTTCCCCTGGCTGACGGTGCGCCAGAACGTCGCCTTCGGCCCCGCGGCGCGCGGCCTGAAGAAGGCCGAGGTGCACGCCATCGCCGCCCGCTTCGTCGACATGATCGGGCTGGCGCGCTTCGCCGACGCCTATCCGCACCAGCTGTCGGGCGGCATGAAGCAGCGCGTCGCCATCGCCCGCGTGCTGGCCTACGACGCGCGGTTGGCACTGATGGACGAGCCGTTCGGCGCGCTCGACGCCATGACGCGCGAGCGGCTTCAGAACGAGCTGCTTGACCTGTGGGCGCGCACCGGCCTGACGGTGATCTTCGTCACCCACGCGATCGAGGAAGCCATCCTGCTCGCCGACCGCGTCGTCGCCATGTCCCCCGGCCCCGGCCGGATCGTTGCCGACATTCCGATCGAGCTGCCGCGCCCCCGCGACGTGTCCTCGCCCGCCTTCAACGACCTGCGCCGTTCCCTGGCTGGCTTGCTGCATGGCGAGCCGGCGATCAGAATGGCGGCATGACTACACCGATCCGGCTGAACTGGGGCGCGATGAGCCGCGCCGAGCGCGATCGCGCCTACAACAACACCGAGGCGGTCACCAACAGCGCCGAGCTGAACGCCGCGCGCATCCGCGGCTCCGAGACGTTCCGCGCCACCCGCGCCGGGCATCTCGACCTGCGCTACGGCCCGCGCGGGCGCAACCTGATCGACATCTTCCCC
>DATEQV010000183.1:0-11583 GCA_035272265.1 Acidisphaera sp.
AGCGCCGTGACTTGGCTCTATATTGCCAGCGTCAAGCTGATGTCGCGCCGTCTGGCTGCCGCATGATCGATGCGAGCGGAATTTTCCACGCACAATCAGACCTCTGCCATTACAAAGCCGATTCGAGTCAGACTCTAAGACTTTGATTTGCTAGAGCGGTTTCAATCTGAGTGTGTTCGCACTCATCTCGGTCTCGTCATGGTCCGCGAAGGCGGACCATCCATGCGTTGGCCGGCACCGGCCGCGACAGTGCGACGATCTGCTCCAGCCGGTCGATTCCGCGCAGGCCGTCAGCCCAGGCCGCGCCGCATCCTCTCCAGCGTCTCGTCGTCCGTCCGCTCGAAGCGCAGCGGCGTGACGGCGATCTTGCCGGCGCGCACGGCAACCGACTCACTGTCCGCCAGATCGTCGCGGTCGTCGCGCTGGAAGCGCAGCCAGTAGAAGTCGATGTTCCTCGGGTCGCGGCCGGGGAGTACGTCCATCCCCGCCAGCACGCCTGCGCCCTGACGTGTCAGCACGATCGGGCCGGCGCGGTCCGCGGCGCAGGCGGGGAAGTTGACGTTCAGGCACGCGCTCCCGCTCCACTCCAACGCGGAGACCCGCCGGATGACGCCCGGTGCGAGCGTGCGCGCGGTGTTCCAGGGAACCGAAGCGGCGTCGCTGAACGCCTGGCTTAGCGCGATCGACGGAAAGCCGAGGAGCAAGGCGGTCATCGCCGCCCCGACGGTGCCGGAAAACACCGTCTCCACGCCGAGATTGGCGCCGCGGTTGATGCCCGACAGCACCATGTCGGGCGGCGCGTCGCGCATCAGGTGTCGGGCCGCCATGACGACGCAATCGCCCGGCGTGCCCTGGACGGCGAAGCAGCGTTCGCCGCGCGCCTCCACGCGCAGCGGGCTGTGCAGGCTGAGCGAGTGCGAGGTGCCGCTCTGGTCGTGCGCCGGGGCGACGGTCCACACCTCGCGCGCGAGCGACGCGGCCACGTCCTGCAGCACCTGCAGCCCGGGCGCGTCGATCCCGTCGTCGTTGGTCAGCAGGACGCGGTCGAAGAGCGGCGGTGTGTCGTGCATTGGATCGGGCATCGCCACCACATGCGCCGCCTGGCGCAGACGCTCAAGTCGCGAATGGGCGCGTGCCGTCGGCCAGGCGCCGGTCGTCGATCAGGTGCACCGAGGCGACGAGCGTGTAGCTGACCAGCAGCAGCAGGAACCACGAGCCGAATTTGCCCGCGTGCACGATGCTCCAGCCGGCCGCCTGGTGCGGATACAGCCAGGTCGCGCTGAACGTGCCGACGTTCTCGCCCAGCCAGATGAACAGCGTCACCAGGCACAGGCCGAGCAAGAGCGGCATGCTGCGCCACCGGCGCCAGACGCGGTAGTGGATGCGGGTGCGCCAGAACAGCACGCCGGCGGCCGCGAACAGCAGCCACCGCGCGTCCGGCAGATAGTGATGCGCGAAGAAATTGACGTAGATCGCCAGACTCAACGCAGCCAGCGCGGGCAGGCGCGGGTGGTGCGTGAAGCGGAAATCCATCAGCCGCCAGATCCGCGCGAGATAGCTGCCGATGCTCGCGTACATGAAGCCGGAGAACAGCGGCACGCCCTCGATGCGGAAGAAGCACGGCTCGGGATAGGTCCACGACCCGACATGGGTCTTGAACACCTCCATCGCCGTTCCGACGACGTGATAGATCGCGATGATCTTCGCTTCTTCCCACGTCTCCATGCCGAGCCGCAGCAGCATCACCTGCGTCGTCAGCGCGGCGAGGAACAGGAAGTCGTAGCGCGCGAGCGGCGCGCCGCGCGGGTAGTACGCGTGCGTGGCGAGCAGGAGTGCGAGGATGATCGCGCCGAACAGGCAGGCCCAGGCCTGCTTCACGCCGAAACGGGTGAACTCGTACAGAAAGCTCGTCGCCGGCCGGCGCGCCATCCGCGCGGCGAACAGACGCTCGCGCGCAACCAGCGGCGCCAGCGCACCCCACCGCCCCGCACCCTGGCGCAGCCCGTTAGTCTGCAGGCGACTCATGCGGGGTTTTGGATCAGACGACTTGTCTCGTCATTGCGAGAAGCGCAGCGACGAAGCAACCCAGGGTCGCGCGACAAGCGTCTGTCACGTTCCCCTGGGTTGCTTCGCTTCGCTCGCAATGACGGAGTGAGCGTCGTCCCATCCCTTTTCCACGTCATGGTCCGCGAAGGCGGACCATGACGAAATCAAAACGAGTACGAACACACACTCAGGTTCAAGCCGCTCTAGCCGGAACCCGACGCGCCCCTCACGCCGCCTTCTCAGCTGGCTCCGCAACCGGCGCGGCCGGCTCCGGGGCGGGTTCCACCGGCTTCGGCACCGGCGGCGGCAGCACCTCCTGCCGGCGCGAGCGGCCCCAGGCGATGCGGCCCATCTCGTTGCAGGTCGGGCAGATCGGCACCCAGCCCGGCGACGGCGTGCCGCAGTTCTCGCAGAACCACTCCGGGTTCGGATCGGCCTCGGAGACGTGGCGCAGCGCGTCCCTCGCGGCGGTCTCGTTGCCCAGCGCGTCCTCGATGTCGGCCATCAGCGCCCAGACGCGCCGCTGGTTGATCCCGGCGTCGCGCACCGCGTCAACCTGTTGCTTGGCCTCGCTCGCCAGTCCCGCCTCCAGCAGCGTGCGCGCCATCAACAGGCGGCTTTCCACATGGTCGGGGTTGGCCGCGATCAGCTTCTGCACCGCCTGCACTCGCGCGGGCCCCGCCGGCGTGCGCGATAGCGCAAACGCGGCGAGGTCCGGCTGCGGCGAGGCCCCCCAGGTGCGGCGGATCACCGACTGCGCGCGCCGCTCGTGCCCGGTCTCGCGCTGCCGCCGTGCGTAGGCGAGCCCTGCCGCCGGGTTGCCCGGCGCCTCGGACCACGCCTGCTTGGCCAGACGCCGCGCCGCCGCGGGATCGGGCTCGGCGAACGCCGCGGCGATCGCCAGCGCCGCCTTTGGCGCCTCGGCGTCGGTCAGCGCCAACGCGTCGGTCCAGTTCCCGGTCAGCACGGCAAGCTGCCGGCGCTCGCCGCGCAGCCACGCCGCGCCGGGATACGCCGCCTCGGCCAGCCTCGCGCAGCGCGACGCGGCGACCCAGTCCTTGCGCTCCATCGCCTGCCGCAGCAGGCCGCGATAGCCGAGGAACGGCGCCTCCTCGTGCTCGGTCAGCATGCGGTAGGCGCCTTCGGCCTCGGTCTCGTCGCCGCGCGCGCGCGCCGCCTCGGCGGTCAGCAGCAGCGTCTGCGGCGTGTCGCCGAGCATCCGCCGCGCCCGCCGCGCCGAGCGCTTGGCGTCGCTGTTGTCGCCGGCCGCCAGCGCCAGCAGCGTGCGCGTCACCGCGCGGTCGCCGGACGTGCGGCGGCTCGAACGCCGCCACCGTCCCATCCAGCGCGGCGCGGTCAGCAGCAGCACCAGCAGCCGGACCACCACGTAGACCACGATGATCAGGACGACGAAGCAGGCGATGGCGACGGGGGCCCGCGCCTCGAACGTCGTGTCGCCGATGGTGACGGAGACGATGCCCGTCACGTCGGAGACCAGCCACGCCGCCCAGATCAGGATCGCGGCGGCGAGGATGAACAGGATCGCGCGGCGCATCAGGCGTGTGCCGCCATCTGGGCGAGCGCCGCGCGCGCCGCCACCAGCGCGCGGGCCTGGTCGAGCCAGCCCGCCATCGCCTGCGCCGCCGGTCCCTGCAACGCCGCCACCGCGTCGACCGCGCCGGCCAGGTCGCCGGCGTCCAGCGCCTGCCGCGCACGGGCGAGCACGCCGGAAGCCGGATTGCCGACGACCACGGTGTCGCCGCGGCGGATGGTGAACAGGCCCTCGGCATTGGCCCGCACGCGATCGAGGAAGGTGGCGCCGGGCGGCAGCTGGCTTTCCGCCTGCTCGGCCGCGCGGGCGGCCGCCGGGAACGCCAGCCGCAGCTGCGCCTCGGTCGGCGGTTTGCTGCCGCCGAAGCGGGCGAGGGCCGGCGGCGCGTCGGGGATCGCGCCGAGCGGCTGGCCGGTCTCGAGCGCCATCTGCGCCACCTGGAGGCGGGCGAGCTTGGCCGCCCGCTCGGTCAGCCCGGGCAGTTCGGCCGCCGACTTCTGAAGCGTGCCGATCTGCGCCTGAACGCCCTCGATCGTCTTGTCGAGCGCCTCGATCCGGTCGTCGATCTGCTTGCCGAGGGCGGTGAGCCGCTCATCGGTCTGCTTCGTCAGGGCCGCAAGCTGCTGGTTCGTCTGCGCCGTCGCCGCCGCGTTCTGGTGGATCAGGCCGTCTTCGGCGTCCAGCCGCCCGCTGAAGGCGGCGAGGCTCGTCGTGTACTGCCCGCTCACCTGGTCCTCGCGTCCGGCGAGCGCGTCCATCCGGCCGGCCAGCGCGACGACGTCGGCCTTGGTGGCGATGTCGGCCGGCATGGTGCGCTGCTCGAGTGCCGCGACGCGCTGCTCCAGCGCCTTGAAGTCCGGCGAGGCCGGCCCGGGTCCCGGCGCGCCCGCCTGCTGGGCGGTCTGGGTCGGGGCCGCCGGGCCCGCATTCGCGGCCGGCTGAGCGGGTGCAGTTGCGGCGCCGGCGGCGGGCGCCGTCGCGAGGCCCTGGACGCGCTGCTCCAGCGCGGCGACCCGCGTCGCGATCTTCTGCGCGGCCTCGTCGTTGGCCGGAGTGGCCGCGGGGGCGGCTGCGGGGGCGGGCGTCTGCGCCTGCTTCTCGAGGGCCGCGACCCGCTGGGCGAGCGCGTCGATGTCCTTCGACGACGGCGCCGGCCGGCTTTCCAGCGCGGCGACGCGCGCCGCGAGCGACTGATCCTCCCGCGTCCCGCCGTACCAGACGTAGCCGACGGCGCCGCCGAGCACGATGAAGACCAGGAACAGCAGGACGCCCAACCCGCCCGATCCGCGCCGCTCCTCGACCGGCGGCGGCGGCGGGACGATCGGCGGCGGCGGCGCGCCATAGTCGATCGGCGGCGGTTCGGCGACCGGTTCCACGGCCGGCGGCGAGACCTCCGCCGGCGGCACGTGCGGCGGGTCGAACGGTCCGCCTGTCAGCGGATAGGGTTCGTGGCGCGGGGGTTCGTTCTCGGGGTTGTCACTCATCGCAGACACGCGAACACCTCGTGCTGTGTGGGTCGCTGGGCGATGCGGATGGACCGCCAGGGCAGCGACTCTAATGCCACGGCGGCGGGTCGCCCGATAGCCACGGCAACAACGCCGCGCAAAGCTTCTTGTTCTGACTGCGCAAGACGGACGAAGGTGCGAGCGGTTTCGGCCGAGAAAAACAGCGCGGCATATAAGGTCCCGGCGCGGATCGCCTCGGCCGCTTCCGCCGGCAGGGCGGTAGCGGAATGGGCAGTGTAAACCTCGGCTACGTGAACATTGTAACCTTTAGTTGACAGTTCGGCGGCCAGATCGGCGCCCCGTCCCGCGCCGGCGGTGACCAGCAGCTTCCCTCCGTACGGCCGGCAGCGCGCGGCGGCGAGGGCCGCGAGGGCCGTCGCGTCGCCGTCCGCGCTGGCGACATCGACGAACCCCCCCGCCCTCGCCCGCGCCGCCGTCGCGTCGCCCACCGCGAGCAGCTTCACCGCGTGCCAGACGGCGGGCAGGGCGGGGATCGCGTTGCCGCTGGTGACCAGGACCGCCTGGATCGCGGCGGGATCGGGCAGGTCGGGGTGCAGCGTCCGCACCTCGATCATCGGCGCCAGGATGGGACGCAGCCCCATCTCCCGCAGCCGCTCGGCGGTCTCCGAGGCACCCGGTTCGGGCCGGGTGACGAGCACGGCGTCGGGCGCCCCCACGCTCAGGAGCCTTCAGTCAGGCGGCGAACAGGTCGGCCGGGCTGTCGGCACGCAGGCTGGCGCCCAGCGTGCGCCCCAGCGCCTCGGCGTCGTCGGCCGGGCCATGCAGCGACCGCTTGAGCAGGAACGACCCGTCGGCGCGGGCGACCAGCCCGGTCAGGTGAAGCTGCCCGTCCCGCAATGTCGCATGCCCGCCGATCGGCGTGCGGCAGGACCCGTCGAGGCTGGCCAGCAGGCCGCGTTCGGCGGACGACACGGCGCGGGCGTCGGCGTCCTCGATCCGGGCGAGCAGCGCCCGCAGCGCTGCGTCGCCCTCGCGCACGGTGACGCCGACGATGCCTTGTCCGGCCGCCGGCACCATCACCTCGGGGTCCAGCACGATCGATGCCCGGTCCTCCAGCCCCAGCCGGCGCAGTCCGGCGAGCGCCAGCAGCGTCGCCGCGATGTGGCCGGCGGCGAGCCTGGACAGGCGCGTCTGCACGTTGCCGCGTAGCACCTGCACCTCGAGGTCGGGGCGGGCGTGCTTGAGCTGCGCCTGCCGCCGGACCGAGGCGCTGCCGACCACGGCGTTCGGCGCCAGCGCAGCGTACGGGTCGTGCGGATCGGCCTGCCGGCAGTACGGGCCGAGCACCAGCACGTCGCGCGCGTCCTCCCTCGCGAGGGTGCAGGCGAGCACGATGCCGGGCGGCAGCTGGGTCTCCAGGTCCTTCAGGCTGTGCACCGCGAAATCCACCCGGAAGTCCAGCAGCGCCTCGTGGATCTCCTTGGCGAACAGGCCCTTGCCGCCGATCTCCGCCAGCGGCCGGTCGAGCACGGCGTCGCCGGTGGTGCGGATGACGTGTTCCTCGATCGGCTCGTCGCAGACCCCGCGCAGCCGGGCGATGACATCGCGCGCCTGCCACAGCGCCAGCGGCGACCCTCGCGTGCCGACAAGGAGCGGACGGTCGCGTGACGGGGCGAGCGAGGAGACGGATGGGTGGGCGGCGGACATCGACTTGCCTATGACCGCCCCGACCATGAGCAACTTCGCCCCCGCATGCAAACCGCCTCGATGACGGAATCAGCCCTTCGTGGCCCCGTGCTGGGCATCGAGACAAGCTGCGACGAGACCGCGGTCGCCGTGCTGTCGCCCGACGGACGTGTGCTGGCCGAACAGGTCCTCAGCCAAACCGACCACGCGGCCTATGGCGGCGTGGTGCCGGAGATCGCCGCGCGCGCGCATCTCGCGCACCTGCCGGCGATGATCGTGCGCGTGCTGGCCGAAGCCGGGGTGGCGCCGCGCGGCCTCGGCGGAGTGGCCGGCACGACCGGACCCGGCCTGATCGGCGGGCTGATCGTCGGCTCGAGCGTGGCCAAGGGCATCGCGCTGGCGACCGGCGCGCCGTTCGTCGCCGTCAACCACCTGGAGGCGCACGCGCTGACCCCGCGCCTGCCGGGCCTCGACCCCGCCGGTGCGCCGTTTCCGTACCTGGTGCTGCTGGTCTCAGGCGGCCATTGCCAGTGCGTGCTGGCGGAGGGCGTGGGGCGCTACGTGCGGCTCGGCGGTACGGTCGACGACGCCGCGGGCGAGGCGTTCGACAAGGTGGCGAAGCTGCTGGGCCTGCCGTGGCCCGGCGGCCCCGCGCTGGAACGGCTGGCGTCGTCGGGCGATGCGACGCGCTACGCGTTCCCCCGGCCGATGCTGCGGCGGGAGGGCTGCGACTTCTCCTTCTCCGGCCTGAAGACCGCGGTGGCGCACACCGTCGCCAAAGCCAAGCTGTCGGCGCAGGACGCGGCCGACATCGCCGCGAGCTTCCAGGCGGCGGTGGCCGAGGTGATCGCCGACCGCGCGGCGCACGCGCTGCACATGGCGCGCGCGACGCATCCGCGGCTCGACCTGCTGGTGGTGGCGGGCGGCGTCGCCGCGAACGGCGCCATCAGGGCCGCGCTGGCCGGGATGGCCGCGCGGGACTCCGCCCGACTGCTCGCCCCGCCGCTGCGGCTGTGCGGCGACAACGCTGTCATGGTCGCGTGGTGCGCGATCGAGCGGCTGCGCGCGGGCCTGCCGGATCGGCTCGACGCGGCACCCCGCCCGCGCTGGCCGCTGGACGCCTGACCCGCGGCGGCTCTCGTTACGCAGTTGGGATCGAACACCGCTGTCCATCCGCTTCCGAAACGTGTTATGCCACCGCCCACGCGCCGGAAAAAACCGGGGGGAGCAGGCAGTGAGCGGTGCATCGGTCAGGACGCGGAAGAATGTCTGGACGCTCAGCGGCCAGAACGACGACCTGTTCTGGTACGGCAAGGCCGTCGCGGCGCTGAAGCAGCGGCCGATCACCGATCCGACGAGCTGGCGCTACATGGCCGCGGTGCACGGCTATCCCGGTCACGACGCCGACCCCTTCGCGGTTGCCGGAGAGGCGATGCCGTCGGGTCCCGACCAGACGGCATTCTGGAACCAGTGCCAGCATCACAGCTGGTTCTTCCTGCCCTGGCACCGCGCCTACCTGGCGGCGTTCGAGCAGATCGTGGCCGACGCGGTCGTCCAGGCCGGCGGCCCCGACGGCTGGGCGCTGCCGTACTGGAACTACGACTACAAGGATCCCGACCCCGCGCTTCCGTCGGACAATCCCGGCGTGGACCAGTACCGGGCGCTGCCGCCCGCGTTCCAGGACGACGAGAGCGCGCTGTTCGTCCAGCAGCGCGACCTGCCGGGCGAAACTCCGCCGTACATCCTGCCGCAGGATGCGAGCCTGAACTGCCTGACGCATCAGGGCTTCGACGATCCCCGCCCCGGCGATTACGGCTTCGGTGGCCCGAAGACCGGTTTCCATCATGGGTCGGACGGCGCCGAGGGCTGGCTGGAACAGGTCCCGCACGACAGCGTGCACGGCGACGTCGGCGGCTTCATGGGCGCGTTCGAGACGGCGGCGCTCGATCCGATCTTCTGGCTGCACCACGCCAACATCGACCGCCTGTGGGAAGTCTGGCGCCTGCGCTACCCGCGATCCGCCAATCCGGCCGACCCCGCCTGGCTGAAGCCGACCCCGCCCTTCAGGCTGCACGACAAGTCGCGCAACGTGTGGTCGTTCACGCCGCAGGACATGCTCGACACGACGAAGGTCCTGCACGGCTACCGCTACGACGACGTCTCCGATCCGCTGCCGCATCCGGCGGTGCAGCCGCACATGGTCGCCGCGATGGCGGCCCCGCTGCCGCCCGAGCTCGTCGCCGCGAGCGACAAGACGTCGATCGACATCGATGCGCCATCGACCACGGTGCGCGTCACGTTCGACGACGCCGCGCGCAAGGCGGCGACGGACCGGCTGAAGGGCGCGCGGCCGGTGCGCGCGATCATGAACTTCGAAAACATCACCGGCTCCGGTGGCTCGAGCAACATCAGGGTGACGATCGAAGCCGCGGGCGCGAGCGCGGGGCCGCCGCTGCTCGCCGGCCACATCAGCGTCTTCGGCCTCAACCTCGCGTCGCGCGCCGCGGGCCTCCATGGCGGCAGCGGGCTGACCAAGACGCTGGACGTCTCGTTGATCCTCGAGCGGCTGCAACAGGGCGGCTGGGACGGCCATGCGCTCGACGTGACGTTCACGCCGTCGCGGCCCGGACGGCGGGACGCGGTCGCCGACGACCTCAAGCTCGGCCGCATCAGCATCTACGCATGCTGACGGCGCCGGCGATCAGCGGCGCGGCGGCGTGGTTCGGCTGGGACGTGCCGCACGACAGGCGGGCGGATCATCCGGCGTGGCTAGTGCTGCCGCTCAGCGCCCTCGCCTGGCTGTTTCTGGTGCTGCAGCCGGAATCGGGCGCGATCGCGCTGTGCCACGCGCCGGCGTCGAGTGCCGTGGGCAGCGTCACCGACCGTCTGCAGGCGGCGTGGCGGACGGGCGCGCTCGGCTTGATGCTGCTCGGCTGGATGGTGATGACGGTGGCGATGATGCTGCCGCGCGCCGGCGCGATGCTGCGGCACGTGGCCGGCCGGAGCTTCGCCGCGCGGCGTCGGCGTGCCGCGGCCGAGTTCCTGGCCGGCTATCTGGCGGCCTGGACGTTGCTCGGCGTGCTGCTGGTCCCGCTCGCCGCGGCCGCGCCCGGCCTGCTCGGCGGCGCATGCGTGCCGGCGGCGGGCTTCCTGCTGGCGGCGGCGTGGCAATGCACCGCGGCGAAGCGCCTGGCGCTCCTGCGATGCCATCGGACCGGCCCGCTGTCGCCCTGGGGCTGGCGCGCCGACCGCGACTGCCTCGGATTCGGCCTCGCGCACGGCAAGGACTGTGCCGCAAGCTGCTGGGCGATGATGCTGGCCTGCATGCTCGCGTCGCACGCGCTGCTGCCGATGCTGTGCGTGCAGGCGATCGCGGCGTCCGAGCGCCGCGCGCGCGTGCCCGCGCTGCACCGTTCGGCACTGGCGCTCGCCGGATGCGGCGTGCTGGCCGCCGCACTCGCGCTCGGCGGATTAAGTCCGTCGTAACCGCTTCGCCGGATGCTGTCGCGGCATCAGCCGCGGCACAATAATGCCACCTCGCACGCCCGACGCCGATCGCCCGTGGCCGCTCGCCGCTCCTGCGCGGAGCTGAGCGTGGAAAGCCGCGACTGGACCGCCGAAATCCCCGCCATCGTCGAGCGTGCTCATGAGTGGGCCGCGCTGCTCGCGGACAAGCCGTTCGCCAACAACAACGGCATGGCGCCCGACGCGGCGTTCCAGCTGTTCTACTGGGTGCGCGAGATCGCGCCGAAGCTGATCGTCGAATCCGGCACCTGGCGCGGCTTCTCCACCTGGACGATGCGGCACGCGGCACCCGACGCCCGGATCATCAGCCTCGATCCGATCTTCGCGCTCGGCCACTGCATCGATCCCGCGAAGCTCGCCCCCGCCTACTGGCCGCCCGACCTCGAGCGCATGGGCACGGATTTCTCGTGCTGCGGGTTCGAGTTCATGGACAAGCCGGCGCCGTCGCTGGTGCTGTTCGACGACCACCAGCACAAGATCCACCGGCTCCAGCAGGCGATCCAGAAGGGCTTCCAGCACGTCATCTTCGACGACAACCTTCCCGGCCGCGCCACGCACCTGACGTTCTTCCACTACCTGCGCGACCCGCCGATCAAGTGCTGGATGGAGGAGGTCGTCGAGCGGTTCGAAATCTTCCCGCCGCTGTGGGACACCCAGGCCGGCATGCGCAACGAGGAGTTCGTGCCCGGCCTCAACATCCCGCGTGATCCGTCGCTTGATTGCCTCGACACGACCGCGCTGCCGCGCAGCGGCTACACATGGCTGACCTACGTCAAGGTGCGCGACTCCGCCCTTGCGCCGCGATTGCGCCGCGCGGCCTGACGTCATGTCGCAGTACGCCGACCTCGATCCCGAGTTCGCGCCGCTGTGGCGTTAGTGCCAGCCGGCGACGATGACCTCGGTCGAGCGGCTGTACGCGCTGTACAAGGCGGTCGAGTATCTCGCCGCTTCGGGGATCGCGGGCGACTTCGTCGAGTGCGGCGTGTGGCGCGGCGGCTCGATGATGTGCGCGGCGCTGACGCTGTTGCGTCGCGGCGACACCAGCCGCGGGCTGTATCTGTACGACACGTTCGAGGGCATGGTGCCGCCGGAGCCGGCGGACGTCGACTTCCGCGGCCAGCCGGCCGGCGCGCGGCTGGCGTCCGAGGAGCGCAGCGAGGACAGCACGATCTGGGCCTATGCGCCGCTGGAGCGGGCGCGGCGGAACCTCGCCGCGACCGGCTATCCGGAGGCGCGGATCACCTACGTGCGCGGCCCGGTGGAGCAGACGATTCCCGGCACGATGCCGGAGCGGATCGCGCTGCTGCG